>JANXMC010000326.1 GCA_025354825.1 Myxococcales bacterium | reverse complement strand
GGCGGGTCGGTGCGTTCGGTGCGTTCGGTGCGATAGAGCAGCCGCCAGACGAGGGCCGCGAGCACGGTCTCGAGGCCGAAAAAAAGGTACTCCTCGAGCGGCAGGTAGCCGATGCGAACGCCCCAGGTTTTCGCCCAGTCGAAGTACCAAATGCCCCATTTCACGGCGAGGTTGTCCCAGGGCGTCGTGGCGCCGTAGACCACGCCGAGAAGCACCGCGAGGGCCGTGAAAAAGCGGCGATCGAGCAGACGACGCGCGGCGATGCCGGCGACGAGAATCGACGGGACGAGAAAAAAGAGGAGCGTCGTCGGGTAGGTCACGGTGCCCTCCGTAACGCAGTCGGATGCAAGGCCGAGGGAGACGGCGTCGGCTCGTCGTGCCTTGCGCGTTTTTTCGCGCCAAAGAGCGCCCGAGATTTGGGTAGGGTTCGCGCCATGAAGGTTCGCCGTACCATCCTCGCGCCCATTTTGGCGGGCGCGCTCGCAGTCCTCGCGCCGGCCGGTCGCGCATCGGCCGACGAGGTCAAAATTCCGTACGCGATGAGCAGGCTCGACAACGGGCTCACGGTCATCTTGCACGAAGACCACGCGCTGCCGATCGTCGTCGTGAACGTCTCGTACAAGGTCGGCTCGCGCTTCGAGCAAGAGCACCGCAGCGGATTCGCGCACCTGTTCGAGCACCTGATGTTCATGGGGACGCGGCGCGCGCCCACGAAAATGTTCGACGCCTGGATGGAGCAGTCCGGCGGCTGGAACAACGCGTGGACGAACAACGACCGCACCGACTACTTCGACGTCGCGCCGCCCGGGACCCTGCCGCTCTTGCTGTGGCTCGAGGCCGATCGCCTGCGCGATCTCGGCACCTTCATGACCAAGGAGAAGCTCGACGCGCAGCGCGACGTCGTGCGAAACGAGCGGCGGCAGTCGTTCGAGAATCGCCCCTACGGCAAAGTCGAGCTGCGCATTCCGGAGCTTCTTTACCCGGCCAATCATCCGTACCACCACAACACGATCGGCTCTCACGAAGACCTCGAGGCCGCGAGCGTGACGGACGTGAAGGACTTCTTCGCGACCTGGTACGACCCCGCGAACGCGTCGTTGGTGGTGGCGGGCGACTTCGACGTCAACGCGACGCTGAAGCAGATCAAAGAGCAGTTCGGCGCGATCCCGTCGCGCGGCGTTCCGAAGGATCCGGGCGCGCCCGGCTTCGACGATCAGAAGACGACGATGACCGCCGCCGTTCGCGAGACGATGGAAGACCACGTCGAGCTGCCGAAAGTCTTCATGGCGTGGCAAGCGCCGAAGAGCTTTTCGAAAGGCGACGCCGAGCTCGATCTCGTGGGCTCGATCTTGTCGTCGGGAAAGGCGAGCCGGCTGTACCAAGCCCTCGTCTATGAGCAGAAGATCGCCCAAAGCGTTGAAGCGGGGATGGAGTCGGGGGCGCTCGGGTCGCGTTTTCAGATCAACGTGACGGCGCGGCCGGGCGTGTCGCTCGACAAGCTCGAAGCGGCCATCGACAAGGAGCTCGCGCGCGTTCGCAACGAGCCGGTGAAGGCCGAAGAGCTCGAACGCGCACGCAACGGCGTCGTGACGGGCTTCGTGCGGCGCCTCGAGTCGGTGCGTGAGCGCGCGTCGATCTTGAACGCGTACTTCGCGCAGGTTGGCGATCCGGGCTACGTCGCGAAGGATCTCGCGCGGTACGAAAAGGCGACGGCCGAGCAGATTCGCGATGCCGCGGCAAAGTACTTGGACCCCAATACCCGTGTGGTGCTTCGCGTGATTCCGAAGCCGGAGGCCGCGAAATGAGCGCTCTGAAGAGTCGGGTGAGTGTTGCGACCGTCGCGGGCGCCGCCGCGATCGCCTGCGTTTCGTCGTTCTTCGTCGCATGCGGTGGAAGCCCCGTCGCGCCCACGGCGCCGGCGACGCCTGCACCGTCCGCGTCGACGACGCCGCCCGCCGAGGCCGATGCCCTTGGTCCCAAGCCCGAGCCGGCGACCGGCGCGCCGTACAAGGCGCCCGCGCCCGTCGTCTACACGGCCGCCAACGGCGTCACCGTGTGGCTCCTCGAGCGGCACACGCTGCCGGTGGTCTCCATCGTCGTCGGCGTGCCGAGCGGCGCCGCGTCCGACCCCGCTGCGCGCCCCGGCCTCGCGTACGCGTCGGCGACGATGCTCGACGAAGGCGCAGGTTCCCGTGGCGCCCTCGAATTCGCGCGCGCGGTCGACATTCTCGGCGCGTCCCTCGAGAGCTCGGCGACGCTCGACGCGAGCTTCGTAACGCTCACGGTGCTGAAGCGAAACCTCACACCCGCATTCGCTCTTCTGGGCGACACGGTCGTGCGTCCGCGCTTCGACGCGAAAGAGTGGAAGCGCGTTCAAGACCTGTGGGTCAACGATCTGAAAGCCCGCGCAACCGAGCCCGACGCCGTGATGCAAGTCGTGGCGCGCGCCGCGCTTTTCGGAAAAGAGAGCCCCTACGGCCACCCGATCACGGGGCTCGTGGGCGCGGCTCAAAAGACGAGCCTCGAGGACGCGAAGGGGTTCTACAAAACGGCCTGGCGTCCCGATCGCGCCACGGTCATCGCGGCGGGCGACGTGACGAAGGCCGACCTCGCGCCGCTTCTCGAGAGCGCGTTCGGTGCGTGGAGAGCGCCGGCCACCCCCGCCCTCACCCCCCCCGCGCCCGCCGAGCCGAAGGGTCCTGCGCCGCGCTTCGTCGTCGTCGACAGGGCCGACGCGCCGCAGTCGGTCATCGCCCTCGTGCGCGGAGGCGTCGCGGCGGGCGACCCTGTCGCAGCTCCGCTCTCGCGTGTGAACAACGCCCTCGGCGGTTCGTTCACGTCGCGCCTCAATCAAGACCTCCGCGAAGAGCACGGCTGGTCCTACGGAGCGCGGTCGCGCGTTGCCTTCTCGCGCGGCGTCGGCTCGACCTCGGCCTCGGCGGCGGTATTCACGGACAAAACGGGCGACGCGCTCAAGGCGCTCATGGCCGACGTGCAGACCTACGCGAAGACGGGGCTGACGGACGACGAGGTCGAAAAGACGCGGTCCCATGCGCGGGCCGAGCTCGTCGAGGTTTACGAGCAAATCGACAGCGCCGCCTTTCGTCTCGCGACGAACGCGACGTGCGGCCTCTCGCCCGACTTCGAAACCCAGGCAGGCCTCCGTCGCGACGCGGCTTCGAAAGACGACTTGAACAAGCTCGCGGCCAAGTACTTCGATTCGACCGCGGCGACGATCCTCGTGGTTGGCCCGAAGGACAAGATCCTCCCTCAGCTCGCGGGCCTTGGCTTGCCCGAGCCCGAGATGCGCGACGAGGAGGGGAACGTGAGGGCCGCCGCGCCGGCGAAGCCTGCTGCGGCAAAGGCGGCTGCGCCGGCGAAGAAGTAGCGCCGCTCGTATGAGTCGCGTCACCTTCGTCGTCCCGTGCTTCGACGAAGCGGCGCGCCTCCGCCGGTCTCACATCGAGCTCGAAGCGCTGCTCGCGAGCGCGACGACCGTCTCACTTCTCTTCGTCGACGACGGCTCGCGCGACGGCACGCGCGAGCTGCTTGACGGGATTCGCGCGCGCGTACCCGAGCGCGTGCGCGTCCTCGCGCTCACGCCGAACCGCGGCAAGGGCGAGGCCGTGCGGCTCGGAATGCGTGAGGCGCTCGCCCCCTCGAGATCGCCCCCATGCGACCTCGTAGGTTACTTCGACGCCGACATGGCCACGCCGCGCGCCGACCTTTTGCGCCTCGTCGGAGCATTGCGCGATCCATCGCTCTCCGCGGTGTTGGGATCGCGCGTTAAGCTCATGGGGCACGACATCGAGCGATCGACGGTGCGGCACTACGCGGGGCGCGTCTTCGCGACCGCCGCGTCGCTGCTCCTGAAACAGCCGTTCTACGACACGCAGTGCGGCGCGAAGCTCTTTCGGCGCACCCCCCTCCTCGAGGCGGTCTTGGACGAGCCGTTCGTCACCCGGTGGCTCTTCGACGTCGAGCTTCTCGGCCGCCTTCTCACGGGCACCGAGACCCTCGCAGGCGACGCGTCCGCGGCGTTTCGCGAGGTACCCCTCGAACGCTGGCACGACGTTCCCGGCTCGAAGGTCGGACTCCGCGGCGCATCGGCGTCGGCCTTCGATCTCACGCGCGTCGGCCTCGACCTCGCGCGACGTCGAAGCCGCGTGCGTTAGCGCCCACGCGCGTGCGTAAGGCGTTCTCGCGGCCGCCGGAAACTTGGCCGCGCGCGACGCCGTGTGGTCGGGTCCGGTCATCGTGCCGTCGCGCATTGCCGCATCGCTTTTCTTCGTCGCGACCCTCGCGACGTCCACCGGCGCGTGGCCCGGGCCGCCCGGCTACGGCCGCAGCGTCGGCTCGCCGACCGAGGGGCATCTCGTCGGCGGCGCCCATTTGCAAGAATCGACGTGCCTTCGCTACTGCCCGGTCTACGGCAACAGCGATGTGCGCTGGGGGCTCGAAGGGCTCGTCGGCCTCATCGACCGCGGCTCGCGCTCCGTACGCAAGCAGTACCCCGATGCCGTGCTCACGGTGGGGCACCTTTCGCGCGCCGGCGGCGGCGAAATCGACCACCATCGATCCCACGAGAGCGGCCGCGACGCCGACGTTCTCTTCTACATCAAGGGGATCACCGGCAAGCCGCTCCTCGCCGAGCAGTTCGTTGCGTTTCGCGCCGACGGCACCGCGCCCACGTGGCCCGGCGCCCTCTTCGACGACGCGCGCAACTGGGCCTTCATCGCGTCGCTCGTGAGCGACCCCAAGGTCAAGGTCGCGCACGTCTTCGTCGCGTCGCCTCTGCGCGCGCGCCTCCTCGCGTTCGCCGAAAAATCCGGCGCCCCCACGACCGTTCGCATGCGCGCCGCCGAGGTGATGGCGCAGCCCCACGGCAGCCTCCCTCACGACGACCACTTCCACGTCCGCATCGCCTGCCCGTCGGGCATGGCAGGCTGCATCGAATACCCCACGATCGCCCGTGTTCACAGCCGTGGGCACGGCGCGCCGGCCGTCGCGGGCGCCCGCTCGCGGGGTCGCGACAGCACGCGCCCCGTGCCGACGCGGAGCCCCGCGTCGAAGCCTTTCGCACCGAAGCCGACGAAGCCGCGCACGTCGTCTGCCCCGTCGAGC
>JANXMC010000319.1 GCA_025354825.1 Myxococcales bacterium | reverse complement strand
TACGCGACACCACCTGCGAGCAGCCGCGACGTAACCGCCGCGACGCGAATGACTTCGCGCACGAGGTCGAACTTCACCAGATCTTTCACCCCCTCGCGCTTCACCCAAAGATGCACGTGCGTGCCCGGCATACCGCGCATTCGCTTCACGACTTTGTCGAGCGGCTGCCCCTGCACGTACTCGTCTTCAACGCGCACGATGCGGTCTCCGCTCTTCACGCCGGCGCGCTCCGCGGGCGACCCTTCGATCGGCGCAATGACCGTGAGCATCTCGTTGCGGCCGTCGACTTCGATACCGACTCCGCCAAATGCACCTTCGGTATCACTTTGAAAGAGTCGGTATTCCTCAGGCCCCATGTAGGACGAATGCGGGTCGAGCTCGGCGACCATTCCCTTGATGGCGCCCGTCAAAAGCTTCCGGCGATCGATGGGGTCGACGTAGTTGGTTTCGACCTCGACGAGCACACGCCCGAGCTGCTGCAGAAGGGCTTGCGGGCTCTCGTCGCTGGCGTTTGCCGCGTTCGCGAACGAGTGGCTTTGGGCCCCTCCCGTGACCGCAGTGGCGCATGCGCCGCCGGCAAATGCGAGCGCCCCGAAGCCCAATGTGCGTACGAGTGATGACATTGACGCCCTTGCCGACTTCGGTGACCGCGAAACATTTGAGGTATTCACATGCGAATGATCGCTGGTACGCTGTGAGCGTCAATCGGACGTTCGCCCCTCATGCGCGGCTTCTCTCCTGAAGCGGGTGGCGGAGTGCGGGGTGAGCGGCACGAGAGCGTCGAAGGAGGTTCCCTGTGGCCGAGCGAGAGTCCATATCGGGTTTGCGAGTTGGTGAGTCGAAGACCGACAAGCGCAAGCAGAGTCTGTATTTCCCGGAGTCAATGCTGCAGGAGATTAAGGAAGAGGCCGCACGCCTCGACCGTTCCCTCTCGTGGGTTGTCCAGCGCGCTTGGAAGATCTCCCGCATGGAGATTAAGAAGCTTCCCAGCGTGAACGACGTCGAGGGCGGCGAGGACGACGAGAACCCCTAATTCGGGTTTTCTGCCGTAACGTGCGAGGTGCCGGTTCCCGGCCCTCGCAAGCACGGCTCATCGTTTTCGTAACTCGAGATGCCAGTTGGGCATTTGGGTAGCGAGCCCCGTTACGTACGTCAGTGACGTCGCCGCAGTGAAAAGCGCGTCACCAGCAACGTGGGGCCGCTGTGCGCACTAGGGGGCTGACCGTTCCGCATGAACCGCCCACACGGGGAGAGTGCGGAAAGGGAACGCTTTGTACGCCCTAAATCGTGCGAACGCGCGCGGTCCTCTTCGCGGTGAAGCGAAGTGAGAGCTTCGCTGCGACGCGCGCGCGGGGCTGATGTAAAGGAGATTGGCGGGATTTAGCCTCATCATCCCGATTCCGAGATGACGATCCGCCAACCCAATACTGATTCACTTATGCCCTCGGGCCTCCACTTACCGGTGGGCGAGCGGCACGGCTCCGTGACGAGCGTCGACGGCACGCGCCTCTTCGTTCGCTCGCGCGACAACGATTTTCCGCCGAGCGCGACCCGCGCGATACTCTGCGATGGGATTCTGTGCGACGGCTTTATTTGGAAATACCTGTGGGATGACCTCGCACCGGTTTTGCCAATTACGCATTGGCACTACCGCGGTCACGGCCGCAGCGCGGCGCCGGCCGACCCGGAGCGCATCGGCATCGGCGCGCACGCGGCCGATTTGCAGGCCGTTCGCGAGAGCGTCGGCAATCCCAAGGTCGTGCTGTTAGGGCACTCCATGGGGTGCCAGGTCGCCCTCGAAGCGTATCGCCGCTATCCCGAGAACGTCGCCGGCCTCGTCCTGATTTGCGGAAGCTTCGGGCGAATTACGAGCACGTTTCACGGCGTTCCGATTCTCGATCTCATTCTTCCTAAGCTTATCGATTTGGTGCTGAAGGCGCCCCACGTCGCTCGCGCCTTTTGGAGCCGCGTTCCGCCGGAAACGGCGCTCAAGCTCGCGCTGAGGGCGGGTGAGATCGACGCCCAAAACGTCAATCCTGCCGACATGCTGCCGTACCTGCAGCACATGACTCACGTCGACTTACCGATGTTCCTGCGCATGCTCCGCGCGGCCGGTGAGCACAGCGCGTGGGACGTTTTGCCCGACGTAAAGGTCCCCACGCTCGTCATTGCGGGCGAGCGCGACACGTTTACGCCGGCTTCGCTCGCACGGGAGATGGCGCGGGCGATTCCGGGTGCCGAGCTGATGATGATCGAGCGCGGCAGCCACGTCGCATCGATCGAGCACCCCGTCGCCGTCGACAGCCGCATCATCACTTTTCTGAAGGACCGTGTTCACGTTTAGCGGGCGCGTTCGGTTGGCGCGAGCAAGCGTCGCGGCCGCGCTCGTCACGGCGCTCGGAGGCGCGGCGTGCGGCCGATCGGCCGATGCGACGGGCGGCGCGGCGCCGGCATCCTCAGCCGCGCCGGCGCTCGCAACGGCTCCCGCGAGGGACGCGGTGGTGGAGCACGACGCGGGGGCGGCCGACGACGACAGCGGCACGAAGAACGACAGACGCGACGACGAGGCGCGCCTCGCGACGGCGAAACCGCTCGCGGGCAAAAGCGTCGGCCACACGTCGGTCGTGTTCAAACTGAAGCTCGAAGGCGGCCTCGAAGCGGCGTTCAAGCCGCGGTCGAAGCGAGGCGGCGCGCGCTACACGGGCGAGATTGCGGCGTACCGTCTGGCCCGCGCCCTCGGGCTCGCCAACGTGCCCGCCGCCTACGCGCGCACGTTCGACGCGAGCGACCTCCGCGCGGCCTTCGCGTCGTCGTCGAAGCCCGCCGGCACGCTCTTCGACGACGAAGCCGTCGTCACGACCGACGGCCGCATCGCCGGCGCCGTCATCCCATGGCTCGCCCATTTCGAGCTTCTGCCCCTCGAAGCCGCCGCGTGGCGCAGCCGCGTGCGCGGGTGGCTTTCGCGCGGCGCCAAGCCCGCCGAGGCCGACCGCGCGATGGCGTCGCAGATCAGCACGATGATCCTGTTCGACTACCTCACCGCCAATTGGGATCGCTGGAGCGGCGGAAACATCGCCCTCGATCGCGCGTCGAGCACGGTGCTCTTCATCGACAACGACGGCGCGTTCTTCGAGCCGCCGCCCGCGGTTCAAACGGCGACGCAGCTCGGCATCGTGCGCGAAACCTGGAGTCTCTCGCGGGCCTTCGTGGCGGCCCTTCGCGGGCTCGACGACGCGACCCTCGAGACGGCCCTCGGCGACGAGGCGCCCGGCGTCCCGCTCCTCACGCCTAAGCAGCGCGCGGCCGTGTCGAAGCGCCGCGGAACGCTGCTCCGGATCGTCGACGAGAAGGTGAAAGCCGCGGGCGAATCGAGCGTTCTCGCGTTCGACTGAGCGCCCGCAAGGCCGCGCTTCTCACGCGCCGTCGCGCGTAAGGCCCATTCGTTCGGCCACGCCGTCGCGGTAGCGCGTCCAGCGCGCGAGCGTCTCCTCCAGCATCGCCACGACGCCGTCGGCGAGGGGCGTCCCGTCGTGCACGTGATCGAGCAGCATGCGCCACGCGTCGCGGCGATGGCCGCCTTCGATCGCGGCATGGGCGCGCGTGAGGCTCATCGCGGACGGCGGACAGCCGTAGTGCGCAACCAGGGGGTGCTTCGACACCGCCGCTTCCCCCGTCGCGCGCACGAACGTCCCCGCGAGCTCGGCCCGCTCGTTGACGCTCCCTTCCACGAAGATCGTCAAGAGTGCCACCGCGTTCTGCCACGGCGGCTCCGCGCTCACGGCGCGAAGCATGTCGCGGTACGCGATCGCCGCGGGGTGCAGATGCGCGTCGCCATCGTCGTCAAAGTCGCCGCGCGAAAAGCCGAGCCCCTCCATCATGCGGAGAAACAGCTCGGGGTGCGGCGCGCTCTTCGAGAGGCCGCCCGTTTGCTCCTCGTAGAGATTCTCGGCGAGCGACACGCGCACGTCGGAGAGAGGCGGCACCTGGCCGAGCGTTCGCGCGAGGAGCACCGGGAAATCGCGCACGTAGACGAGGTACTCGTGCCGAAAGTGCACCAGGAGCTGCGCCCGCGAGAGCCCCGGGCGCGTCAGCGCGGGGTACGCGAAGTGGTGCTTGCGGTCCATGACCGCGAGAATGCGCTCGGCCAGCGCGCTCGAAGCCGTCGTCACGGTCGCAGACTGAGTCGCATCGCTCACGTCACCACGCTCTCACGGGCCCAGGCGATGGGCCAAAAAGAGACGAGCGGGCGCTCCGTCTCGAGGAGGAGCGTCCGCTCGTAAAAAGTGTTCCTACCACCGTGGCCGTCAGCGGATC
>JANXMC010000294.1 GCA_025354825.1 Myxococcales bacterium | reverse complement strand
TGACTTGATTGAGGTCCGTCGTCGCCCCCACGCCTCCGAAGAGTCGCGGGAGACCAGACGGCCTCGGGGCTCACTTTCTTTGCCAAAGTGTGCGTACGATTCAGTTTTCAAGGACCGAGGAGCGTTTCCGCCCCGCCGTTTCCGGCGCCGCTCTTCGCTGCGGGAGGCGGTAAGTATTGTTTGGCCCCCCATCCGTCAATCACGATGGAGAATCTTTCTTCGCCGAGTTCGCTTTTATGAACCCCAACACCATGAAATTCCTTATCAAAATCGCATTGATCAAAATCGCCTCAACGTGTGGTCGCGGGGTGGCGTTCTTGTCCTGGGAGGATTTCGAGCTGCCGGCGGGGGGAGTTCGCCCGTGACCTATCCCATTGATATCAATTCGCTTTTTCGCCGTTCGAAACGCGCATTGGTGACGTCCGTCGGCGTCTCCGCGATCACGCTCGCGACCTCGCAACATGCGTTTGGGGCTGGAAAACAAGAGGCTCCAGACATCGCCGTCGCCGAACGCCTCTACTTGGAGCTCGATTACGAGGGCGCGAACAAGGAAGCTGACCGACTGGTACGGCAGTCTGGCATCAGCCACGACCAGCTCGTTCGGGGGTACCGAGTGCTCGGGATCACCTATGCGACGCTCAATCAGGAGAAGGCGGCGCGCGACGCGTTCGTGCTCTTGCTCACGTACGCGCCGGAATACCCCCTCGATCCGAACCTCGGTCCGAAGGTGCAGGCGCCGTTTCAAGAGGCGCGCGGGTTCTGGCGTGCACAGCAGAGCCGGCCGGGCATCGAGGTCGCGTCGGACGTGCGGGCGCGCGCCGGTGGCTTCTTGCGCGTGACGACGCGCGACCCCACGCACGTCACGACGCGGGTCGTCGTCGGATACCGCTGGGGGAGCCGAGGCGCGTTCACGACGACGACGGCCGCGGTTGGCGACGGAGTGCCCGTCGAAGTCTCCCCTGCCCCGGCGGGCGTCGCGCGACTGGACTACTTCGCGCAGGGCGTCGACGCGCGCGAGGTCGCGGCGTTCGAGCTGGGCAACCCCACGCTGCCGAAGAGCACCCTCGTAGCGACGGGCGCGCCCGAGGCCGTCACGGTCGCCGCCTCGACGCCAGCCCGTGTGGATTCGACGGGCGGCCACTCTGTCTTCGCGAGCCCGCTCTTTTGGACGGCGGCGGCTGTCGTCGTCGCAGGCGGCGCTGTCGGCGGGTACGTGCTGTTTCGCCCGGACGATCCGTCGACGATGGCCAGCGCCACGCCACGCCTGGTCTGCGGGCAGGCGGTCTGTCGCTAAAAGCGCGCGACCCGCGAGGACCGCCGAAGGCTCAGCACTTGCCGCCGCAGTGGTCTGCGAGGGTCGTGCACGTCGTGCTGGGCGGCAGCACGTCGCCGCCGACGAGAGAGAGCACCACGGGCACGTCGAACTGGGCGTCGCGGGCCGTGACCTGCGTGCAGCCGACGAGGAAGTCGGCGTCGTTGCGCGTCCCCACGACCAGCACTGCACGCTCGCCGTAGGGGAACACGAGGGGGAAAGCGCCGCCGTTTGCGAGCAGGTCGCAGAGCTTCACCGGGTTCGCCTCGAGGATCGGCTTCGGCAGCGACTGTTGGCTGATGCGCTCGTTGACCAGCGTTTGGCAAAGGGTCGGCGACGCGGTCGCATCGAAGACGGCGACCTTCACCGTGTCGGTCACGACGGCGGCTTCCGTCGACGGGAAATGAAGCGTGTAGGATGCACTGGTGGCGTCCGCTGAAGGGCTGCTGTTTCCACAACCGACGGCGGCGGCGGCGAGCAGCCCGAGGAGGGACGACCGTTTCGATGCTGTCGCGACGCGCTTGGATTTCATGGTTGGAACACCGCGCTCTAAAGTAGCTCGGACTCCGACGGCGGGCCACTTTCCCCCACGTTGCGTGAGGCGGCGCCGGGTACCGTGACAGGCGTAAGTCGGCTAGAAGATCGAACGATGCGAAGCCTCGTTCAGCGCGGAATCTTCGCTGCGGCGTGCGCCGTCTCGGCGCTTGGGTGCAGTACCAAGTCGGACTCGAACGGTGCGGCTGCGAGCGCGGCAACGAAGCCACCTATCGTGATCGGCGCGACGGCGCCGCTAACGGGCGACCAGAAGGACTTGGGCGTGCTCGTTCAGAACGCGCTGCGTGTCGCAGAGGCGTCGCTCAATTCGGTGGGCGGGATCCTCGGGCGGCCGGTGTCGGTCGTCATCAAGGACGACGGGAGCGATGCTGCGATCGCGTCGTCTGTGGCGGACCATTTTTTCAAGCCGGAGAACGCGATCGTCGGGCTCGTGGGGCCGTCGACGACGAGCGGAACGCTCGCCATTCAAGACCGCTTTCATGCGGCGCAGAAGCCAGTGATCACACCTCTCGCACTGTCGCCGGAGCTGTCGACGATTCAAGCGGCGGGCGATCGGTATCTCTTTCGCACCGAGCCTTCGGCGGCGCTGCAGGCGCGGGCCGCGGCGCTCTTTCTCACGCGAGACGTGACCACGGCGCGGGCCGACGGGACGATTGGGAAGGGGTGTAAGAGCGTCGCCATCGTTCACTACAACGATGACTCGGGGACGGGGCGCCCCGTCGCCGCAGAGTTCAAGCGCGTCATCAAGCCGCTCGGCGGTGCGGTGGTGTTGGAGCTCGAGGTCGATCCGAACCAGAAGACCTTCGATACGGAGACCGCGCGCGTGGTTGCGTCGAGCGCCGACTGCCAGGCCGTGCTGATGCTCGCGGCTCCGGGTGCGCAGTACATGCGGAGCTTCAAAGCGGCGGCCGCAAGCAATTCGTCGCGCGACTGGAGCAAGTTCGCGACGCTCGGCGCGATTACGTTCTTTCAAAAAGGGTTCATCGCGAATGCGCGGAAGAACCCGGCCGACGATACCGAGCGCGGCGCGGCGGAAGGTGTTTATGGGACGGCCATCGATCCCGAGCCGGACAATCCCGAATATGCGGGGTTCAAGAATATCTACGATACGTACTACCCGCTGTCGTCGAATCCGCGCATCGTCCCGCCGCCGGCGGCGGTGTTCGACGCAGTGGTGCTGATGGCGTTGGCGGTGCAGCGCGCCGGGAGCGACAGCGACGGACCGACGATTCGCGATTCGATCTTGGCGGTTTCGCGCGGCGGCGCGATAGGCGCGAGCGCGAAGCGCTTTGGGCCGGCGGCGTTGAGCGATGCCATTGCGACGCTCACGCGCGGCGAAGAGATCGATTACCAGGGAGCGTCGGGCGCGTGCGATCTAGATGAGCGCGGGGACGTGACGGCCGACCACGTAATTTGGCATATCGAGAACAATCAGTTCGTGACGCTCAAGAAGATCAAGGCGTCCGAGATCGCGCAGTGATGTGGACGAGGCGTGCGTGAGCGAGCTTGCGGACTTGGGAAATTCGGCGTCGATTTCCGGCCGCTACGAGCCCTTTGCCTCGCTCGGGCGCGGCGGCATGGCCGATGTGTATCTCGCGACGACGACCGGGCTCGGCGGCTTCGCCAAGCTCGTCGTGATCAAGATGCTTCGCGCGGAGATCGCGCAGGAGCCGCAATTTCGCGAGATGTTCTTGTATGAAGCGCGGCTCGCCGCGCGCTTGAACCACCCCAACGTGGTGAACACGTTCGAAGTTGGTGAGCAGAACGGCGTCTACTTCATTGCGATGGAATACCTTGAAGGGCAGCCGCTCAACCGCGTGCTGCAGAAGGTGAAAGAGCGCGGAAGGCCGCTGTCGCCACGTATCGTGGCGCGTGTGATGGCGGACGCGCTGGCGGGGCTGCGGCATGCGCACACGCTTCGTGATTACGACGGGCAGCCGCTCCAGATCATTCATCGCGACGTGAGCCCGCACAACATCTTCGTGACGTACGACGGCCACGTGAAGCTCGTCGACTTTGGCATCGCAAAAGCGGCGCTCGGCTCCCACGAGACCGAGGTTGGCGTGACGAAGGGTAAGGTCGCGTACATGGCGCCCGAGCAGGCGTTCGGCGGCCCCATCGATGCGCGGGCGGACGTTTTCTCACTCGGCGTCGTGCTCTGGGAAATGCTCACGCGGCGGAAGTTGATGAGCGGGCGGAACGCCGCGGAGAACATTCATCGCCTCATCAACGAAGGCATTCCGAGCGCCTCGAGCGTGTCGCCAGATGTGCCGCCGCTCCTCGATGCGATCGCCGCGCGGGCCCTGGAGAAGCAGCCGGACGACCGCTTCGCGTCGGCCGCGGAGATGCTCGATGCCCTCGAAGGGTACCTCGCGATGCCGGGGAACGGCGTGCGGCAGGACGAGGTCGGCGAGCTCATCGCGGAGATGTTCGGTGAGGTTCGCGACGACGTGCAGAAACGTATACGACGGCACATCGACAAGCTTGCCGCCGCCGATGCGCACCACCTGACGGTGGGCTCGTTGCGCAACGTCGACGCGCTCGCGACGACGGGGAACGGCGGGCTTCTGAACCTCGGTGGCGCTCCGCTCGGATCGACCGGCAGCAACGATTCGGGGAGCGGCAACAGCAGCATTCCGTCGCAGAGCCCGCCGCCGACCACGACGCATACGGTGGTCCCCGCGGGCGGCCGTTCGCTGCTTCTCGTGCTCTTGGGCGCGCTCAGCATGCTCGTGCTCATCGGGGCGGCGATCATCGCCTTCGGCATTCCCCATGCGCTTCCCGGCCCCCCGCCCGCCGCGAGCCCGGTGCCTGTCGTCGTCGATGCCCCGCCCGTCGCGGTCGTGCCGCCCGCAATCGCCAGCGCGCCGGTAGCTGCGCCCACGCCGCCACGTGCGGTGGAGCGCGCGACGTCCGATGCGCCTGCGGCACCGCCGCGGCGTGGCGCGCGAGGGTCGGCCCGTACACCTGCTCCGCCGCCCGCGCCGAGCGAACCGCGTGCGCCTGCGAAGTCGCAAGACGAAGGTACGGGCTACTTCACCGTGGAGACGTACCCATGGACGAACGTGTCGGTCGATGGGCGTTCGATCGGGATGACGCCGATCGTGCGCGCGCCGCTCCCGACGGGGAATCACACGGTTCGCTTCGAGAACAGCGAGCAGGGGATAAGCCAGTCGCAGACGATCACGATCGCTGCGGGCGAAACTCTCTCGAAGAGGATCGGCCTCAAGTAGATCGCCGGCACAGGCACGACTAGCGTGAGCGGCCATGCCGCGTATCGACCTCCTTTCGCCCATCACGTTTCGCAACGGCGCGCACGCGTCGAACCGGGTCGCCCTCGCGCCGATGACCAACAAGCAGAGCGAGGCCGACGGCGCCCTTGCCGACGCCGAGCTGCACTTTCTCGAGCGACGCGCCGAGGGCGGCTTCGGGATCGTGACGACGTGCGCGTCCCACGTGACGCGCGACGGACAGGGCTGGGAAGGGGAGCTCGGGATTTACGACGACGCGCTCCTGCCCGGGCTCACGCGACTCGCGAGCTCGTTGCGATCGCGGGGTGCGCTGTCGCTCGTGCAGATTTTTCACGGCGGCGCCCGCTCGCCGAAGGAGCTGATTGGCGAGCAGCCGTGGAGCGCGAGTGAGATTGCGGGCGACCCCGCGGCTCCACGCGCGGCGACCGTCGCCGACATCGAACGCGTGATCGCCGCATTTCGCGATGCTGCGGTGCGCGCTCACCGCGCTGGGTTCGACGGCGTCGAGCTACACGGAGCCCACGGCTACCTGCTTTGCCAGTTTCTGAGCCGCACGATGAACACGCGCACCGATGCGTGGGGCGGCGCGCTCGAAGGGCGTGCGCGCTTGATGCGCGAAGTCACGCGCGCCGTCCGCGCGGCGGTGCCGGCGTCGTTCGTCGTGGGGGCGCGCATCTCGCCGGAGGACTTCGGCAATGCCAAAGGGATGGACCTCGACGAGAGCCTCACCCTTGCGAAGTGGCTCGCGGAAGACGGCGTCGATTACCTCCACATCTCACTATGGAACGCGTTTCAGAACACGCAGAAGCGGCCGGCCGAGCACGCGATCACGCTCTTTCGCGAGGCGCTGCCGAAGGAGCTGCCGCTCTTCGTCGCAGGCAAGGTCTGGTCGCGCGCCGAGGCCGATGCGTTGATCGATCTCGGCGCCGACGTCATCGCGCTCGGGCGCGCGGCCGTGGCCAATGCCGACTGGCCGAAGAAGGCCGCGAGCGCGGCGTTCGAGTCGAAGAAGCCCCCCTTCACCGCCGCCGAGCTCCGTGCCGAAGGGCTCAGCGACGGATTTGTAGACTACATGCGAAACTGGAAGGGGTTCGTCACCGGCTGACTGCCGGCGCGGTCACTTGCAGGCCGTTGGGTCCGTCACTTTGCACGTCCCCCCGACGCATCGCGCGGGGGCGAGGCAGTGCGGGCCCGTGTCCGCGTCGCTGCACTTCGCGCCGTCGGCGGCCGCGGCCGAGCAGCTTCCGTTGAATGCGCCCGAGCATGCGCCCGAGGCGGCGCAGACGTTGAACGTATTGCCGCTTAGACCGCACGGCGTGCCGACGGCGAGGGCGATGCACTTGCTCGTGAGCGTGTTGCAGCCGATGGCGTTCGCGAGGTCGCACTGCTCTTGCACGGTGCAGGGCGCGCCCACCGCGCCGCGAACGGGCGTGATGCACTTGTTCGCGCCCTTGGGGCAGGCGGTGCCGTGGCTGCACGACGCGTTGACACACGCGCTCCCCGCGGTGGTGACGGGGCTGCAGGTGCCGCACGCCGACGACGGGGCGTGGGCGCAGTAGGTGCTCGAGCACTGGGCGTCTTCGTTGCAGGCGGTGCCGTTCGCGAGCGTCCCCGCGGTGTTGGTGCACGAGACGCCGAGGTTGCCGGCGAGGACGTCGTCACAGGCGAGCGCACCGACCGAGGCCGCGCACGTGGCGGTTTTCTCGGGCGTCGCGCTCGTGCCGGGCGCGGTGAACGTGGGCATGCAGCCGAGCGCAAAGCGCGTTTTGCACGTGGCGTTGTCGCCGTAGGTCGCGTTGAGCGCGAACGTGGAGCAGCGTTCGAGCTTCGCGCAGAACGCGGTGGCGAGATCGGAACAGGCGCGGGCCGCGGTGGCGCCCGTGGGGGCCGACGCGTCACCCGCATCGCCGCCGCCGGTGGTGCCGCCACCGCCGCCGCCGCCCGTGGTGGTGGTCTCGCCACCCGTCGTAGAGGAGGAGCCTCCGCCCGTCGTGGCGCCGCCCGTGACGGCAGGAGTCTTCGTGTCGTCCGTCGACGAGCATGCGGCGACGATGATGAGCGCGAGGGAGCAGGCAAAGACGATGGCGGTTCTCACTTCAAGCCTCATGATTTCTAGCTTTGCGCTGGAAACGCCGCGGGCGTGGCGCGCGCGACGAAGACCAGCTGTTGCGTGTTCGTATCGGGGAAAGGCAAATGCCAGCTCGCGGCGACGGACCGAGGCTCGATGAGGGAGACCTCGTCGAAGCCACTCGCCTTGAGCTCGGCGGCGATGTCATCACGGGTTCGTGCATCGCGCACGAACGCTTTGCCACCCGTGAAGCGCTTCATCAACCACTCAAGCGCGCGACCGATCACGCCCGGGCGGGGCTGCTCGCAGACGGGGACGAGATCGAAGACGAAAGATCCGCCGGCGTTGTCTCGGAGGTGCGTTGCGACGCTTGAGAACAAGCTCCTTTGCGCATCGGCGTCGAAGTACATCAAGAGCCCTTCGGCGATGACGAAGAGAGGCTCCCGCTCGCCGGGTGTGCTCGGCGTGACGCGCGCGAAGTCGAGCGTGGCAACGTCGGCTTCGACAATTTTCCAGTTGGGTCTCTGTAACGCGGCGCGCCCTTCGTTCGATCGCGCGAGGAGCGCCCGCTTGCGATCGACGACATGGGGCAAATCGACCTCGACGTAGCGCATGTCGCCTGCGGCGGTGAACGTGACGCCGCGACGCGAGAGGCCCGACGCGAGCTCCAACACGCGACGCGCGGACGACACCGAGAGCAGGTGGTCGATCATCGTGTGGCGATGAATCAGCGAATGCGCGAGCGACGGAAGCTTCGCGAAGAAGAGGCGCGCGATGGCGAGGGCGACGTTGACGACGCGGAAGACGCGATCGGCCTCGACGCTCGCGAAGAGCGCGGCGTTGGGGAGCTTGCCCCAGGCCCAGGTCGCCGAGGTGTAGAGCGCCGTGACGGAGAGGTCTTCGCGAGGAGCCTTGCTTGGAGCGGACGCGGTCACGCGGCCCTCCGCGCGAGGACGCGGTACGTGTTCGACCACCCTTCGCGCCGAATGAGCGGCGCCAACAGGCGATCGAGAAGCCACGCCGTGATGATGATGGGGACGCTCGCCCACCAGACGAGGCGGTTCCAAATGCGCCCGAGGAGCGTGGTCGGCTTGCGCCAGGGGAGATCGATCGGGCGCGCGAGATGCGTGATCCACGTGACGGCGAGCGCCGTGAGATCGTGCGCGATGTGCGCTTCGCCGCGATGCCAGACGACGGGCTCGAAGGAGTTTTCGCGGAGCAGGCGTTCGAGATTGCGCGTCGAGAGCAGATGCTGGTGCTGCGGCTGAAACCACGGGAGCCAGAAGCGACCGAGCACGCGGCCCGTTCGCGAGTCCGGGTCGGGCAGCTCGATCATCAGCATGCCGCCGCTCGGGAGAACCTTTGCGGCGGCTTCGATCTCGGCGGCCGGATCGCGCGTGTGCTCGAGATAGTGGCTCATACTGAGGACGTCGTAGCGCTCGGCGGACTTCGCGAGCTCGGGGGCCAAATCGGGGAAGAGGCCGCGGTAGCCTTTGTCGATCCAGTTGCGGCGAACCGCGTCGTCGATGCTCTCGCTCAAGTCGAGGCCGTCGAACTGCGCGTCGGGGAAGACGTCCCGCGCGACGCAACAGAAGTGGCCGTGCCCGGCGCCGACGTCGAGCCAACGTGCCGGCGTCTTGCCGCCTTCGAGCATGCGCGCACGTTCGAGATACGGCGACCCCTCGGAGGCGAAGATCCCCTCGAGGCGCTCTTCACCCAGGCCGTCGTAGAAGTCGCGGTAGTAGAAGTTGAGCCCCTCGATCGAGAGGCGCGGGTTCTGAAACACGTGGGCGCACGTGGCGCAGCGATCGAGCGTGAATCGCCCCGGCTTGTGCTGGTAGTGGTCGCTCGTGGAGAGGGCGAGGCCGAGCTCCTTCGAGCCGCAGAGCGGGCAGTCGAGACGGCGATCTTCGAAGAAGCGCGGGGTACCTTGCTCGAGGAGGCCGTCGTAGATCGGACGCGCGACGCTCACCGGATCCGCATCGGCACCGTCGGGCGTTGAGGGCGCGCGAGGGACGATGCCCGTGAGGGCGCTCGCGAGATCGATGAGCGTACGAAAGAGCGTGTAGACGACGCGATCCCGCGGCGTGAGCGTGGTGCCCGCGGTCGCGAGAAGGCACTGCAGATGCAGCGCGCCGAGCGCCGCGAACCCGGCACCGAGCGAGAGGAACGGCGCCGACATCGCGAAGGCGAGCTGCACCAGAACGATCGGAAGCGCGAGCTCCCCGTAGAGCGCATGCACGAGGCGACCGCGGGCTGCGAAGGGGAATGGCGTTGCAGCGAGCGTGGGCGCGACGGCGAAGTCCATCGTCGTGCACGCGTGAAGTTTGAGCCTCGCGACGAACGCCGCGAAGGCCACGGGGTCGCTCGGAGCTTCGCCCTCATGCTTCATGCGCGCGAGCACGGAAGCTCGCACCAGCAGCGCGTCTCCCGCCGTTCGCCCCTTCGCGAGCCGCTTGGCGCGAAAGTGAATTGGGTCGATCGAACCTAGGAAGAGCAGCGCTCGCCAGGAGGGCAAATTGGCGGGGACGAGATCGATGACCTCGAGCTTGTGATCGCGGGCGAAGGCGCTGGCGGACCTTCGCGTAGCGTCGTCGATGTGCACGCCTTGGCGCGCGACGAAGACGTGATCGTGGGAGACGGGCTCGTCGCTCGGGGAGAGCGTTTTCAGCGACGCCGCGCGGCCGCGAAGGCGCAGGCCGTCGAGAAGCCACAGGGCTGCGGCGAAGCTTGCGATCAACGTACCGGTGCTTGTGCTCATGTCATCTCCTCGAGCAGGCGAGCGGCTTCGCGCGCGCCTCCGGCCGATGCAAACGATGCCTGGATGCGTGCAGCCCCTTGCTTCAGGGCGTCGTCGGTGAGGGCGCGCTCGACCGCGGCGCGGAGGGCTGACGGCGAGAGTCGGCCGAACTTGAGGCGAACACCGGCACCGGCGCGAACGACCTGGCCGGCGACGACGGGTTGGTCGTCGCGAATCGGCGCGACCACGAGAGGCAGACCGAGGGCGAGGGCTTCGCAGACGGTGTTGTGGCCGCCGTGGGAGACGACCGCGCTCATGTGCGGGAGGAGCGCGAGCTGCGGTACGCGAGGGCGAACGATGAAGTTGTCGGGCACGTCGGCGACGGCGCCGTCTGGCGCGACGAGGACGACTTGGAACGGAGCGTCGCGAAGCGCTTCGACGACGGTTGCGTAGAACGGACCGCCGAGGGTGTTGCTGACAGTGCCGAGGGAGACGAAGACCCTTGGTCCCGACCGGAGCGCCTCGAAAGGGAACGGCGTGGCGTCGGGGCGGTCGCTTACCGAGGGGCCGACGAAGCTGTAATGCGCGGGATAGGGGGCCGACGGCCCAGGCGCGCCGGCGAGCGCCTCGGTTGAAAAGACGATGACACGGCTTGGCGAGAAGTCCGCGTCGCGCACGACGGGCAAGCCTGCGTGGGCTTGAAGATCGGCGAGCTTCGCGAGGACCCAGTCTTTGACCTTGGGGAGATCGGCGAGCGGATCGACGACGCTCGCCGACGTGGTGCAGAGCGTGGCCCACGGCACGCCGCGGAGGCGCGCGGCGAGCGTGCCGCCGATGGCCTGGTGGTCGCACACGACCACGTCGGGGGCATAGCTTTCGATGGCGTCCAGGACGCCGGGGACCATGCCGCGCGCAAGCGGCACGAGGACGTCCTGCCACAACACCTGGAAGCTCTCGAGACCGCGGACGTGGCTCACGCGCTCCACCACCGGGCGCCAGACCTCGTCGGAGACGCCGTCGTCGAGGGCGATGAGCTCGGCGTTCTCGGGGAGGAGCGGCCGAACGCGACGGGGGTGCGCGACCCACGCCACGCGGTGGCCGCGCGCTTCGAGCTCGCGTGCCACGGAGACCGTTGGATTCACGTGCCCCGCGAGGGGCGGCACGACGAAGAGGAAGCGCTTCACGGCGAGGCGCCCGACGCCATGTCGAACGCGACGACACCGGCCACGGGCGCGCTCTCGCGAACGAACCCGACGATCGCTTCGCGTACCGTGTCGGTCGCCTCCCAGATGATCGAATGGGTGCAGCCGGGGAGGATTCGAACGGTGCACCGCGCGACGCCTGCGAGGAGACGTTCGCTCCGCTGGCGAAGGTCGGACGACTCGCCGTAGAGCGCGAGGAAAGGCGCGACGATCTCCTGGAGATCGCTCGCATCGAGAGCGCGTGTCGACCGCATGTCGGCGATGAGTGTCGTGTTCGACACGAGGTCATGTGCGCTCTCGGCCAAGCGGTTGCGTTTGCGCGCGCTGTGGCGGCCAACCCAGTCTTTGAACGACTCGGCGATGCGGGCGTCGCGCTCTTCACCTTGGAGCGAGAGCGTCGCCGCCATCTTCTCGCCGAAGCCCGTGTCGCCGAGGTGCGCGTCGACGAGAACCATGCCCGCGACGCGCTCAGGATAGGCTCGCGCGAAGGCGACCGCGAGGAGGCCGCCGAAGCTGTTGCCGACGAGCGTCACGGGGCGGTCGCCGAAGGTCGCGTCCAGAAGCCCCGCGAGGTCCAAGACCATGTCAGCAAGCGTGTATCCAGTCTTCGTTCGCTCGCTCTTGCCGTGACCGCGAAGGTCGTAGACGACGACTTCGGTGTGGGCGGAGACCGCATTGGCGACCGTGAAGTACCAGCTCGCGAGGTTGTCCATCACGAGCCCGTGGAGGAAGACGACGGGCGGCGTGGGATGGCTCGCGGGCGTGCCGAGGCGCTCGTAGTTGAACCGAACCCCTCGCACCGTCACGTCAGCCATCGAGGAACTCCGTGATGCAGTCGCCGAGCGCCACGGGCGCCTCGACGGGGAGGAAGTGGCCGCCTTCAAGGAGCACGAGGCGCGCGTTGGGGACGACGCGCGCGAGGCGCTCGCCGACGGGGCGACAGCTCGATTGCGTGCCGTAGACGCACAAAACAGGGCACTTGAGCGTCGCCAAGACCTCGTCGGGAATGTCGTCCGCGCGGCGCAAATCGGCGAAGAGCGACGTTTCGGTCGCGAGGAACCGCAGGCCTTCGACGAAGCGCGTCGCCTGGCGACCTTTGCGCGCGAGGGCGTCTTGCAGCGCGCCGGGGAGCGACTCGGCCATCGCTTCGGGGGTGCGGCCGAGGAACGCTTCGAGCTCTTCGAGCCGCGACGCGGGGAGCGGCGCGTCGACGAGAACGAGCTTCGATACGCGGCCGGGATTCTTGAGGGCGTAGTGGAGCGCCGTCGACGCGCCGTAGCTGTGGCCGACGAGGGCGAAGGGCTCGGGGGAGAACGCGTTGGCGATCGACGCAAGGTCAGAGCCCATGGTCGGCACGTCGTAGCCGGTGGTCGCGCGCTCGCTTCGGCCGTGACCGCGCAAGTCGTACAGACGAACGCGATGGGCCTTCGCGACGGCGGGCGCCGCCGTGAAGTACCAGCTCGCCATGCTCCCCACGAGAAGACCGTGGAGCATCAGCACGGGCGGGCCCGCACCGAGCTCCTGCACGTGGAATTTTAGGCCGTTGTGGACTTCGAAAGACATCGAACGACGTACTCCACCAGCGTCCCCACCTTGAGGCCGATGATCTCTTGCAGATCCATCGACGCAAGCCACCCCGCGAAGTCGACACGGTTGTCGAAGGCGACTTTGAGACGTTCGGCGAGGGTCACGAACTCAATGCTTTCGAGCTCCAAGTCGTCGGAGAACGACGTCGCCATCGTGATTTCGAGATCCTGCGCCCAGTCTTCGCCAATGACTTCGCGAACGAGGGTTGCAACAGCTGTGAGGACCGATTCGGGGGTGTGGTTCATCGTCGTCATGGGAGCGTCCAGCCGAAGATGTAGTCGCCTTCGCGACGGGTTTGAACCCACGTTCCATCGACGAGCAGGCGCGCTCCCGAGCGATCGCGAACGGTGAACCGGCTCGTGCTGCTGGCGGGCGTCATGCCCCGGGCTTTCGCGCAGGCTTCTTTTGCGACGAGCAGCCGCGCGAGCGATTCGTCGCGCTGCTCGGCGTCGGCGTCGAGCATGCGGAGCTCGCTCTCGACGAACCTGCTTGCGACGAACGCTTCGACCCGCGGCTCGACGCGTTCGACGTGAACGCCGACGTCGCGCCCTTCGGCGACCATCGCGACGGCGACCTCGCCGGCGTGGGCGCTCGAGATGCGGAGATCCCGCGTGACGTTCTCGATGCTGCGGACGACGAGCCTTCCGGACGCATCCGTGTCGAGGCTGATTTCCGCCGGGAAGATCGATGCGTGGCCGTCTCTCCAGAGGAAGTCACGAATCGCGTCTTTCGCGGCGATGCGCCCCGTGAGCCATGCGCGCTGCACCTTCGGATACTGCTTGTCGTACTGCGCGCGCTCGGCCTCGGTGAGGAAGCGGCGGGCGAGCTGATCGCGCGTTGGCGCCGAGCGGTACGTGTCGTTGAGCACGACGAGCCCTTCGGGTTGCGGCGTCGCGAGCAGCTTGTCCTCGGGGAACATCATGACGGCCCAGAGGCGCGCGTCGGTGTCGAAGCGCCGGTCTTCCCAGCCGTCGAGCGTGCACCAGACGGCGCCGCGCCCTTCGTCGCGCGCGAGGGAGAGGTCGGCGATGACCTCGCGCTCGGCGTGCTTTCGAATGTGCACTGTGCACGCAAGCTTGTCGCCGGGCGTGGGCGGGTCGCCGTAGAAGCGTATGCGGTCGATCTTCACCGGCATCGCCATGCGGTTGGTGACGTTCTTCACCATCACCCAGTAGCCAAAGAGCTGCCCCGCGTTGTCGAGGAGCGCGCCGCGCGCGGGCGCCGCTTCGAGGACGCCGCGAATGGCGTCGTCGCCGAGGGTGCCGACGTCGACAATCCCTTGAAATTGCGGGCCGTGGAACATCCACCGCTGGTCGTAAAGCTCGCGCCCCGTGAGGCCGGCCAGGGCCCCACCGGTTAAGGGAGCGACGTCGGCTGCGGGCGCCTCGGGGAACGCTTCGCCGAGAACGACCGTCCCTTCGCAGTAGTCGCCGATGGTGATCGCGACGCGCGAGATGCCGTCGAAGGAGCACGAGATTTTCGCGTCGACCGGCTTCGAGATGGCGAGCCAACGGAACGCGCGCACGTCGTCGAGACCTAGGACGATCCGCTCGGGCACGAGGGCACGCGCGGCGTCCGCCATGATCTCGATGAGCGTCGTCATCGGGACGACCGGATGCTTGTCCGACAGGTTTTTCCACGTCGGCGGCTGGCGGAAGAACGAGTGGTCGATGAGCTCGGGGAACGTGCCGATCGACAGCATTCGCGTGAACGTCGCCTCGCGCGGGCGTAGGGGTCTGTCCGACGACGACGACGCGGCGTGCTCGGCGAAGCCTGCGAGCACGTCGGTCTGCGCGCGCGCCAGCTCGTCCATCGACGTCGCGAAGATCGACGCGAGCGGATGACCGGTCGCCGCAAAGGCGGCGGGCAACGGCGCCGATGCCGAGGCCGAGGCCGAGCCCATATACGCGGCGCGCGCGAGGGGCGTCTTCATTCGCACCATGGGCGCGCCGAGCGCGAGGGGCATCGGCGGGCGTGCAGCGGGCGGGGGCGGCGTGACGAGCTTCTCCCAGTGGAGATCCGCGCCTTCGACGAACAGCGCCGCGGCGAGCCGCCGAAGCTGCGCGAGGCCCGAGCGGTCTTTCACGTTCGCGCTTTCGACGACGTGCGGCTTCCCGCGAAGCGTGTCCTCGACGAAGTTGACGAGGCTGCCCGTGCCGACCTGCACGAAGGCGCGAGCGCCGTCGGCGTAGAGGCGCTCGACGAGCTCACGAAAGCGCACCGGCTTCACGAGGTGGTCGATGGCGAGCTCGCAAAGCTCGGCGTGGCCGCTTGGGTAAAGCTCGACGGACGTCGCCGAGAAGAGCGGCTTGCTCGGCGCGCGGAGCGGCAGCCGCTCGAAGTTCGCGCGGTGAGGACCGACGTAATCGGCGAAGAGCGGTGAGTGAAATCCCGATTGGAACGGCAGCTTCTGGCTGAGAACGCCGTCTTCCAGAAGACGTGCAACGGCCAGGTCGACCGACGCTTCGACGCCGCAGAAGATCACCTGGTGCGGGCAGTTGTCGTGGGAAATGCCGATGTCCACGAGGCCCGTCATGGCGGCGGTCGCCCGCGCGACGCTGCAGCCGGCCGCGGCGAAGACGACGCCGGGGACCTTGAGGGATCCGCGCTCGAGCGTCCCCATGAACTCGTCCACCGCGGCCTCGGGGACGATGCCGGTGGCGATCATCCCGCTCCACTCCCCAATGCTGTGGCCGGCGACGACGTCGGGCACGAGGCCGATTTCGCCGAGGACGCGGTAGAGCAGGCGGTTGACACCGATGATGCCGATGCCGACCTCTTCGAGGTTCTCCGCCTTGATGCATGGGGGGACCGGATGGCCGAACCGCTCGGCGACGTCTTCGACGCGCGGCTCGAAGGACGCGTCGACGCCAGGGAAGACGAACGCGATGCGGCCGCCTTCGGAGATGAGACCCGCGGGCGAGTACCAGATGCCTTCGCGGCCACGCCACGGGCGAGCTTTTTCAGCGATGACGCGGGCCCGGGCGAGGCGTACCGGCGTGGGGTCCAGAACGGCAAGCCGGGGGCCGCGCGCGGCGGCGCCCGAGCGGTGCTCGGCGTTCGCGTCGAGGGCGGCGATGAGCGTGTCTTGGGACGTGGCGGCGAAGAGCGCGACGCGCGTCGAGGCGTCCGTCGACGACGACGCTTTCGAACGCCCGCGCGAGGGCGATGCCGCGGCCGCGTGCTCTTCGAGAACGACGTGGCCGTTAATCCCGCCGAAGCCAAAGGCGTTCACGCCCGCACGACGCGGCGTCGCGCTGTCTTTCGCTCGCTCCCACGGCTCTTCGCGCGCGATGACGCGGAAGCGCGACGACTCGAGGGCGGCAATCGGCTCTTCGCAGTGGAGCGTTGGCAGGAGCACGCCGTGGTGAAGCGCGAGGGCCGACTTGATGAGCCCTGCGATACCCGCCGCCGGCATGGCGTGGCCGATCATCGATTTGACGGACCCCAATACGGGCCGCGGCGCGTCGCCGTCATGGCGCCCGAAGAAGCGCTGGAGCGTCGTCATCTCGGCGGCGTCGCCGGCGTTCGTGCCGGTGCCGTGTGCCTCGACAAGACCGACGGTTGACGCGTCAACCCCGGCGGCCGCCCAGGCGCGTTCCAGGGCTTTGAGCTGCCCTGCGACGCTCGGGTTCATGAGGCTCGCGTCGCGACCGTCGCTCGACGTGCCAGTGCCGCGGACTACGGCGTAAATGCGGTCATCGTCGCGCTGCGCATCGGCGAGACGCTTCAACACCACGACGCCGAGCCCTTCGCCGATGAGCAGACCGTCGGCTCTGCGATCGAAGGGGCGAATCTGCTGCGCGCGGCTGAGGGCGCCGAGCTGGCAGAAGACGCTCCAGAAGGCTTCGTCGTGGCAAAGGTGGACGCCGCCCGCGAGCACCATGTCGCAGCGTCCGCTCGCAAGCTCGCTCGCGGCCAGCTCGACCGCGACCAGCGCGCTTGCGCACGCGGCGTCGACCGTGAATGCGGGGCCGTGCAAATCGAGGCGATTGGAAAGGCGTGACGCCGTGAGGTTCGGCACGAGGCCGATGGCGGCATCGGCGCCGATGCCGGTGATCTGCGACTGGAACTCACGCTTGATGCGGAGGAGCTCGGCCTCGCTGAGATCGGGGATGAGCCCGCGGAGGACTGTGACCACCTGCTCGGCGGTGCGGACGTGCTGTTCGAGGCGCGTGCGCCCTGCCCCGGCGTAGTTGCCTCGACCGAGGATCACACCCGTGCGCTCGCGCGCGAAAGCGCGGTCGGCGTACCCCGCGTCGGCAAGCGCGCGCGTCGCGACGTCGAGCGTGAGGAGCTGGTCGGGCTCGGCGCCTTGCGCCGCCACGGGCATGATGCCGTGGGCGGCCGCATCGAACGACGCGAAGGCGTCGACGAAGCCGCCACGGCGGCAGTAGAAGCGATCGGCCGTGGTGGCCTTCGGGTCGTAGAAGACGGAGTCCCACCGCGTCGCGGGGACGTCCGAAATCGCGTCGACACCCGCGCGCAAGTTGCGCCAGTAGGTCGCGAGATCGGGCGCACCGGGGAAGATGCAGGCCATCCCCACGATGGCGATGTCATTGCTACCAGCCACGCGTGTGCCTCACTGAAGAAGCCCAGGGGCGGTCGCCGTGAGGATCACCTGCGCGTCGCGATGGTGAATGAGCTCCTCGAAGAAGCGCGCGATCCCTTCCTCGGGCGGAATCAGGCCGACGCCGCGGCGTGCATACTCGCGTTCGAGCTCGGGGCTCACCATTCCGACGCCGCCCCACGGGCCCCAGTTAATCGAGAGGACGCGCGCCGAGAGCGTGCCGTCGAGATGGTGCGCGAGCGTGTCGAGAGCGTCGTTGGCAGCCGCGTAGTCGACCTGACCGCGGTTGCCGAAGGCGCCGGAGACGCTGGAGAAGAAGACGACGAAGCGCGTGTCGGCGCGGAGCTTCTTCGTGAGCGTGAAGGCGCTCTGCACCTTGGTGTCGAAGACGCGGTCGAAGGATTCGATCGTCTTGTGGCGAAGGAGCTTGTCCTCGACGAGACCGGCACCGTGAACGACGCCGTCGAGGCGACCGTGGCGCGCGTAGATGCCGTCGATGACGGCGCCGAGGGCCTCTTCGTTGCGCACGTCGACGGCGTGGTAGTGGAACTCGGAGCCGGACGCTTCGAGCGCCGCGAACGTCGCACGGATCTCGCGGGCCGCGAGGATCTGATTGCAGAGTGCATCGATGGCGGCAGGCGTCGTAGGACCCGCGCCGTTCGCGCGCCCGAGGAGCACGCGACGCAAGGCGATCGTGTCTTTCGCAGCTGCGAGCTCGGCGTCTTCGTCCTCTTCCGGGAGCGGCGATCGGCCGACGAGCTCGAGGCGACAGCCGAAGCGCTGCGCCATTCCGATGGCGACCTTGGCCGTGATGCCACGCGCACCGCCCGTCACGAGGACGACGGAGTCACGACCGATTTCCATCGGCAGCGGGCCGCCGGGCGGCGCACTTGGTACCGCAGCCGAACCGGGCGTGATGCTGCGCGAGCGACGAACGCCTTCGGTGTAGCCGACCTCGACGCGTGAATCGTTGGCGAGAAGCTCGGCGTAGAGGTGCTCGGCGAGGGCCTTCTCGTCTTCGTCGGGGTGGAGGTCGATCGCGCGAACGCGAATCTCTGGCCACTCTTTCGCGACGCTCTTCAAGAGCCCGGCGACGCCGCCGTGGAAGGCCCACGTGTTGCTGCCTTCGCGCCCGAAGCCGCCGCCGAGGCCGGTGGCGGCAACGATCCATTTCGCATCGCCGAGCGCCGCCTGCTTCGCCAAGGTGAAGAGCGACTTCAGCGCCATCGGCGATTCGGACGTGAGCGTCTCGAGGAAGACGAGGCCGTCGACCGGGCCGAGCGTGTCGTCGGGCGAGATCACGCGGGCCGACGCGCCGCGCCCTTCGAGGATCTTCGCGAGGGCGTTTGCGACGCCGCGTCGGTCGGCGACGATCGCGAAGGAGCGACCTTTCACCGTGACGCCGTTGGAAACGGCCGCGGGGACGTTGTCGACGGCAACGAGGTAGCGGGAGACGCTGTTCGGCGCGGAGCTTGTGGGCGCTTCATCGCTGCGCGAAACGACGGTCTCGAGGATGGGCGAGACGCTCGTCGCCGGTGCGGACGGCGCGGCGGCTGCGCTGGGCGCCGCGAGCGCGGGCGCGGCGGCCGTTCCTGCGATCCGCTTGTCGAGCCAGGTCGCGATACCGCGGAGCGTCTTCACGCCGGAGAGCTCTTCGATCCCCTCCTGGGGGCCGTCGCGCTTCATCAGCTTGAGACCGAGCTTCTCGCTCATCGTGCCGAGGATCTCGATACGCTTGATCGAATCGATCCCGAGGTCGGCCTCGAGGTCGAGATCGGGGTCGAGCATGTCGGCCGGGTAGCCGGTGCGCTCGCTTACCGTCGCGATGAGCGCTTCGAGCGGCGACATCGTCACGACGGGAGCCGCGAGCTCCTTCGCAGGCGCGTGCTTCGCGGTGGCGTGGGTGCCGTTCGTGCCGTTGGCGTGGACACCGTTGCCGTTTGCGTGCGCGGGCACGTGTGCGTGACCTCGCACGAAGCCGTCGCTCGACATCTCGGCGAGCACACGCGGTGCGGGCGCGTCGCCGAGGAAGCTCAACATGACTTGGCGTTGGGCTTCGATCATCTCGCGCATGCCGCGCATGTACTCGAGCATCGCCGCCTCGCGGCCGTCGGCGCTCGACATGCTGGAGACGGGGGCGAGAACGACGACGGGTTCGGTGATGGGGCGCATAGCAAAATCCGGAAGCTCGCCGTGTCGTGGCCGAGCGGTTTGGCCGTTGACGATCCAGGTCGTCGCGGGGAGCTTGCGTGCAACGGCGAGATCGAGACGCGAGGTGTCGCGCCCGATGAAGAGAGCTGCGGTGTCGACCGAGACACCGGCGATGGCGAGGCGCGCGAGAGCCGCGAGCCATGCCCGAAGGCCGCCGGCGCTGCCGCCGTCGCAGGCGACCGCGAGGTGCGGACGACCGGCGAGGATGC
>JANXMC010000288.1 GCA_025354825.1 Myxococcales bacterium | reverse complement strand
TGACTTGATTGAGGTCCGTCGTCGCCCCCACGCCTCCGAAGAGTCGCGGGAGACCAGACGGCCTCGGGGCTCACTTTCTTTGCCAAAGTGTGCGTACGATTCAGTTTTCAAGGACCGAGGAGCGTTTCCGCCCCGCCGTTTTCGGCGCCGCTCTTCGCTGCGGGAGGCGGTAAGTACGTCCCACCCCCCCAACCGTCAACGAGAAATCTTCGCAACCTTCTCGAAACGGTACTTTTTAGCCTGTTTTTGGGCCATTTTTGGTTGCTCGATTTTTTGGCGCTGTGACGAGACTGCTCGCAAGGGGCGATTTTGTCGGTGTTTTTGCCACAAACTCGCTTTTCGCTTTCACCAAGATGCCCCGCGATCTCGTCGCGAGCTCGCTTCGATAGGGCGCCAAATCGACGCGGATTTCCCTCTCCACAACGACTTCTTGGAAGTCCTGGCGGAGAGTGATTGCCGCGAATCGGACCCCGGCTCGCCCGGCCAGACGGGCCGCGGATGCGAACACGGGGTCGTGAATGTCGCTCGGTCGAACGGACCGGGCGGACGGAACCTGGACGACGAAGAGCACATGAGCCTCAACCGTGGGTCCCACGACCGCCGCGAGCGCCTTCACGTGGTGCGCAGCCCGATCCGAGACGCAGTCTGGGAAATAGGCGCGGCGGTCGCCGTAGACGAGATGGCAGTTCTTGACCTCGAGGTAGAGCTGTCGGTCGCCGCGGCGTAGCCAGAAGTCGACGCGCCGGCCGTCCGCGTACGGGACCTCGGCGCGGATCTCATCGGCCCCGGCGAACGCGGGGAGCGCATCTCGGCGCAGAAGCTCGGCGACGCTGCGGTTGGGGGCGGACGTGTTCACGCCGATGGCGAGCCCTTCGAGCTCGGCGAGCTCCCACGTGAACGGGAGCTTGCGGTCGGGGTTGCTCGCCAAGCTGAGCCAAACAGGTGTGCCCGGCCGCGTGAGCCCCTCCATGGCGCCCGTATTCGCGCAGTGGGCCGTGACGGCGCGGCCGTCGGACAGGGTGACGTCTGCGAGGAAGCGGCAGTACCGGCGGACGAGGACACCCGGGACGAGGGGGCTCGGCCGGAGCATCGTTTGAGGGACGAAGCGCTTCAGCGATCCTGTCGTCGCTTGGCACGACGGGCCCGCCGCCCCGCGGGCGAAGACCGCGCGTGACGACCCTCGCGTAGCGCGTGGACGGGCATTCGTGCGCCGTGCTCGGGCGACTGCGGATCGATATCGACGATTTGCACGGGTGACCACGCGTCGAGCGTCGAGGGTGGCGATGCGGGAAGGGACGCCTCATCAATCGTCGCATCGAACCGGACGTAGCCCGCAGCGGCGGGCGAGACGCCACGCAATATGCCTTTCACGGCGTGCACCCACCCGTCGATGATCGGGATTCCAAATCGGTTTGGAAAAGCGTCCACGTGAAGCGTCCCGTCGTGGTCGCGGCGTGGATCGCTTGGCCATGGGTGATGGAGAAAATGAGCGCCTGGCAGCTCGCTCAACGATGCGGGCGCAATGAACAGAACGGTGCTCGGAGGGGCTGGGAGAGAGCCGTCGTGGCCTCGAAGCCACGCAACAGCAGCGAGACAAATTTGCGTAAACCGCGCAGTCTCATGTGTCACCTATGCACGGATGAAAGATCGTCGAGACAAAGCGCGGGGCATTCTTGCAATGGCGTCTCAAGCGCACACGCATGTAGCCGTTCGACGGCGGCTCGTTCTGGCTCTCGGTGAACGATGCAGGTAATGTCCAGCCTCCCTCATGACGCAGCCGGACCCGATGCGAGAGCCTTCCCCCAACGACACTGTAGAAGCGTCGGTGAATGCCACCCGCGCGCGCTTCGCCCGCGACTTTCCACGCGAGCCCGAGGTCGACGCCCTCGTCTCGGCGTTCGAGTCCGGCAACTACGCTCTCGTGCGTTTGGAGGGGCAAAAGCTCGCCGCGTCCACGAAGAGCGATGCTGTGCGTGAGGCCGCGCACGAGCTCATCGCGCGAACCGACGCCGACCCGCTCGCACGCGTCCTCATCGCCGTGACGGGCGCGCTTCTCTTCTTCCTGACCGCGTGGTGGCTCTCGAACGGCCACATCTCCGAGGCGAGCGCGTCGCCCCCGCCGCCTCCCGCGGTAGAGCGTATTAACTAATTCGATAACGCGGAATTGGCGGCCCTCATTCGGCCGCTGCGGAGATGCGCGTGGGGCGCGCCACCTCGCCGCTCGTGATCGCGCGATGCAAAAGTGTCGGCGCGAGGCCCGGGGCGAGGGCGCTCGGCGTGATCTCGCTGGACGAAAACATTTGAACGAACGCCGGAGCGCGGCGAACGCGGTCGACGATGGTTCGCTCGACGACCATCGACGCGTACTGATCGACGGCGACTTCGGGCGTGTTCGCGTTGAGGACCGCGTCGATGCCGGACTTGCGGCAGTGGGATGCGAGGCCCGAGATTTTGCTGTCGAGGGGCGACCAGTTGTCGACGCACGTGCCGTTCTCGCTGATTCCCCAGACGCCCTGCTCCGAGTTGAAGAAGAGCGTCTGGTTGCCAATCGTGTGGCCCGGCGTGCGGAGCAGCATCACGCCGTCGCCTAGCGCGAGATCGCCGCGCGTGAGCGCAACGCGCGCGGTCTCGACGCCGAGCTTGCCGTCGCGAACGAACCAATCGCGTTGCATCGGATGGAGGTCGTCCCACTCGTCCCACTCGACGGCTGGCGCGAGGAGCACCGCGTTGGGGTAGCGCGCGGCGGTCGCGCGATTCTTGGTACCGAGGATCGATCGCAAATCTTGCGTGTGGAAGTGATCGAACGCGACGAAGTCGATGTCCGCTCCGCGGAGGCCGACCTCCGCGAGCTGCTCGTCGAGGGGCGCGTACTGCCGCGCGAGAAGCGGCTCGAGGCGCTTGGGGACTTTGCTTGCGAACCGCTCGAAGTACGGCGTCGCGCGGCTCGCTTGAATGTCCGTCGGATTGAAGAGCAGGTTCTTCAGCGCGCCCTTTTGAAGGAACTGCACGAGCACCGCACGGTGGGTCATCGTGACGAACGGCACCGGCGAGAACGCGAGGCCGTTGAAGGCGTAGCGGGTCGGGTACGGCAGCTCCGTCAATGGCAACGTGCGAACCGAGACGACGCGGGGACCCGACGCGATGCGGTCGCGAACGCGCTCGGCGGCCTTCTTCAAATCTCGAAGACGGCGGCCGTGGCCTGGCGTCTTCCACGCGTCGTCGAAGTCGGTGAGCGGAGTCGTGCCGTCAAGGAGCGTCTGAGGAGTCGTCGGCGTCGTCATGCTCGGCGGAGCATGGGGCGCGATTCGCGCGCCGTAAAGCGTGGACGAGGGTCTCAATGCAGACAAAGCTCGCGCGCCATGGACGCCCCTCTCCCCTCCTCTGCGGTCATCTTTCTCACCGGTTGCGCGAGCGGCATCGGCGCGCACCTGACGACGGCGCTCTCGAGGCGCGGTCACAAGATCGTCGCGACCGACGTGAACGAGGCTGGGCTTGCAGCGCAGGCAGAGAGCGCGCGATGGGACACGACACGGGTGGTGCGGCACGCGCTCGACGTCCGACGCGAGGCCGATTGGGAGACGGCGCTAAACTTCGCCGAGCACGCTCTCGGCCCCATCGACGTGCTTATGAACGTCGCCGGCTACTTGAAGCCCGGCTACTGCCACGAGATCGACGTCGCGTCCGTCGAGCTTACCCTCGACGTCAACGTGCTCGGTACGATCCTCGGCACGCGGGCCATCGCGCAGCGCATGGTGCGCCGCGGAAAAGGGCACATCGTCAACATCGGCTCCCTCGCGTCCCTTGCACCGGTGCCGGGGCTTTGCGTGTATAGCGCATCTAAATTTGCGGTGCGTGGCTTCACCCTCGCCGTCGCGCAGGAGCTTTCGTCCCATGGCGTGAGCGTGAGCCTCGTGATGCCCGATGCGGTCGCGACCCCGATGCTCACGCTGCAAGAGACCTACGAAGAGGCGGCGCTGACATTCTCGGGCGACAAGCCGCTCACGGTGGAGGACATCGAGCGCGTCATCGTCGACGAGGTGCTCGTGAAGCGCCCCCTCGAGGTCGCCATCCCACTGTCGCGCGGCTACCTCGCGCGCGTTGCAAACGTCCTCCCGCAGGCGGCCAAGGTGCTCGGCCCGCTGCTGCAAAAGAAGGGGCTCAAGGCCCAGGCGAAGGCGCGCGCCGCGCGCGGCTGACGCGGTCCCGAACGGCTCCGCCCACCGACGCAGTGCGACAGTCGGCGAAGCACGCGCTCGGTGCTGCACGCCGCCTCGCAATGATTAGAGTGCGCGGCATGTTCGAGATCGCACCCGCCTTCCCCGCACCGGTCAACGAGCCCATTCTCTCTTACGCGCCGGGCACGCCCGAGCGCGCGGCGCTGAAAGACGCGCTCGCGAAGCTCGGCGGCGAAACGCCCGACATTCCCCACGTGATCGCCGGGAAAGAGCTTCGGGACGGCAGCGCGTTCGACGTTCGCGCGCCCCACAAAAAAGCCAAGCTCCTCGGTCGCGCCCACAACGGCGGCGAGGCGATGGGCAGGCTCGCGGTCGATGCGGCGCTGAGGGCTGCGGCCGACTGGGCGGCGACACCGTTCGAAGACCGCGCACGGATTTTTCTCCGCATGGCCGACCTCCTCGCCGGGCCATGGCGGCAGACGCTCAACGCCGCAACGATGCTCGGGCAGAGCAAGACCGCGTACCAGGCCGAGATCGACTCGGCCTGTGAGCTCATCGATTTTCTCCGCTTCAACGTGCACTTCGCGTCGAAGCTTTTGGAGCAGCCGATTTCGCCGCCGGGAGTGCGTAACGTCTTCGAGCTACGACCGCTCGAGGGGTTCGTTCTCGCGGTGACACCGTTCAACTTCACGGCGATTGCGGCGAACCTTCCCGCTGCACCTGCGCTCTTGGGCAACGTCGTCGTCTGGAAGCCGTCCGAGACGCAGAGCCTCGCGGCGTACCACACGATGCGCCTCTTTCAGGCCGCCGGCCTCCCCGATGGCGTCATCAACGTCGTCTACGGCGAAGGGGCGCCGGTCTCCGACGTTGCGCTCGCAAACCCGAACCTCGCGGGGATTCACTTCACCGGATCGACGCGTGTGTTTCAGCAGCTTTGGCGAACGGTCGGCGAGAAGATCGCGAGCTACAAAACGTTCCCGCGCCTCGTGGGCGAGACGGGCGGGAAAGATTTCGTCTTCGCCCATCCGTCGGCCAATGTAGACGGCCTCGCCGCGGCCCTCGTGCGCGGCGCTTTCGAGTACCAAGGGCAGAAGTGCTCGGCCGCATCCCGCGCCTACGTTCCCGTGTCGATCTGGCCGCGCGTGCGCGAGCGAGCCCTCGCCCTCATCGAGACGATCCGCGTGGGCGACGTCGAAGACTTCCGCAACTTCATGGGCGCGGTCATCGACGAGCGTGCCTACAACCGCCTCGCCGATCGCATCGACCGCGCGAAGCACGATCCGTCGTGCACGGTGCACGGCGCCAAGCTGTCGCGCGACGAAGGGTGGTTCGTGGGACCGACGCTCGTAGAGGTCACCGATCCGAACCACGGCCTCATGACCGACGAGCTCTTCGGTCCGCTGTTGACCGTGTTCGTCTACCCGGATGCACGCGTCGACGAGACCCTCGCGCTTTGCAACGCGACGAGCCCCTACGCGCTCACGGGGGCGATCTGGTCGGAAGACCGCAAGGCCCTCGCCCACGCGGCCAAGGCGCTGCACCAAGCGGCGGGCAACCTGTACTTCAACGATAAGCCGACGGGCGCCGTGGTGGGGCAGCAGCCATTTGGCGGTGCGCGCGGCTCGGGAACGAACGACAAAGCCGGGAGCGCGGTCAACCTGCTCCGCTGGGCGTCGCCGCGAACGGTCAAAGAAACGTTCGTTCCGCCCACGTCAATCGAATACCCGTTTATGCAACAGCAATAACTGCCTGATCCGATATTGCGATGGCGTTCGCGCAACCGCGAGTGTCTTCCACGCGAAGTCACGTCTCGCAACGCGAACGACGTCCCTTTCTCACGTGAGCTCCGCAATCGCCGCGTGAGAGGCACGCTTGGCGACGACTCGTGAGTGGCGCGCCAGCGAGATCCGCGTGGAAAAACTCGGGCTGCGGGCGTGAGTATCGCCTCGCGACCGCCGCCCCGCGCGCGGGCGCTCGCGTTTCTTTCGGGGCGCGACCACGCGGCTGGAGGCGGTGTCGCGGCGTTCGTCACACTCGTCACGTGCGCTCGGGCGCGCGCTTAGGTCCGTGCTTCGAGGAATCCGAAAATTCGCCTACCCGAATGAACAAATTCTTTGCCCGGTCGGCACTTTTTGGGGATAGAAATTCCCATCATGCGAAGCGCGTCCGCTGCCCGTGCGACTCGAGTTACAACGACCCTCAGCTCGCGTCCGGGAGGTCGCGTTTCGAGTGAGAGCGAATCGATGGCGATTGGTGACGAGCATCCGGTCTCCCAAACGCGCGTAAAGGCCTCGGCCAAGGCCGTCGTCCCGCCGGCGGAGCTCTCCCGCTCGATGGTCGACGCGCTCGCCGATATTCTGCGCGACGAAACGCGCTGACCCCTGCTGCTTTAGAAACGTCGAAAGCGGCTCAATGCGCTCGCGGCGCTTTGGGCTAGGGCCATCGCCGGTGCTCACTGGGCACTCGGTTTGGGGTTGAGCTCTCGAGGACCGTGCGCTTGCTGCGTCCGCGCGGCGTCGGCGCGAATGGCCCATTGCGCGGAATGACGCACAACGACGCCTATCCGGGGTCGTACTTGCCAATCGGCAATGCGGGCTCGCGTTATTTCGGCAACGCGATGCACAACACCGCGCGGCCGGCGTCTCATCTCCGCAACGCACAAATGAGTGACGCTTGTGGCGGGCCGGGCGATCTAGATTCTGTTTCATGCGTGTTTCGAAGGGTACAGGAGTCGTCATGCTCGCGTGGCTTGCCTACGGCTGCGCCGAGGCGCCTGACGGAGCGAACTACGCCGCCGTAGCGCCGGGCACGCCGGCGAGCGCGTCCGATGGCGGGACCGCCGACGCGGGGGCCTCTGCCAGCGACGCCGACGCGACCTCGCCAGACGACCCCCCCGACGCGCCCGACGATGCGGCAGGCTCCGACGGCGGCAGCGCGGACGCTTCGCGAGACGCGAGCGTCGCCGCGAACGACGGTGGCAACGTCGCCGACGCCGTCGCCGATGCCGCGCCCGATGCGAACGGCGGCCCTCGTGACGCGGGGTGCACGACGGGGACGATCGCCGTCGTCGCGGGCAATGGGACGGCGGCAGCGGCGGCGACATGGACCGCGGGCGGTTGGTCGAGCGCAACGTCGCTCGCGGGCTCGCTCAAATCGCGGCCGAGCGTGGCGGCGACGTCGACGGGATTCACAACGGTGGGCGTCGCGAGCGACGACTCGCTCCGCTTCGCGACGCGGTCGGCATCGGGCTGGTCGCAGCTCGCCGCGGTCGGCGCGGGGATCACGGCCCTCGACGAAGCGCGCCTCGTCGTTCTCGGCGGCGCGGCGCAGCTCGTCTTTCAAGCGAAGGGCGGCGCGAACGATACGCGGTATTTCTTCGCGGCTCCGAGCCTCGGCACGTGGAGCACACCCGAGGCAATCGGCGGGGGTACGGACGTGAGCTTCGGCCCGCGGATGGCGGCCGCAACGACGGCGGGCGCCAGTTTGCTCATTGCGCAGGTTGGCGGAAACGCGCTGCTCTATGCCCGTGAGCGGAGCGCGGGGGCGTGGGGGGCGTCTGCGCAAATAGGCACGACGGTCGCGCGGAGCGATCTCCCCACGGCGGCCGTCGAGCTTTCGAACGGCCATATTCTCACGGTTTTTTCGACCGATTCTGCGGCCGCGCAGAGGCTCGCCTACACGACGCGCGTGAGCGGCGCGTGGACGGGCAGCGCCGCGGTCTTCGACAACGGCACGAACCGCGCGTTCTCGAGCGATCCGCTCGCGCTTTTGGCGCTCTCGGCCGGGCGAGCGCTGCTCGTTTTCCGCGGCGGCGACACGAACCTGTATGCGACCACGTTCGATCCGGTCGGCGTCGTCCCTTGGACGCCCCCTGTCGCCATCGCCGCACAGCCCGTCGCCGCCGCGTCGGCGCCGTCGGTCGCGGCCGGCGTATGCGGAAACGACGCGGTCGTTGCGTTCGTCGACGGCGCCGCGGTGAAGCTCGCGCGGCTCACGGGCTCGACGTGGAGCGCCGCCGAGGGCGTCCCCGGACTTGGAACGGCGAGCTTCGTCGGCGTGGCCACGACGCCGTAGCCGGCCTCAACGCACGCGCAAGGGTGCGGCGCCGCAGCGCTGATCGACGACCGCCGCGAGGCCGCGGACGTCGCCCCCGTCGGGGTGGAGACGCTTGAGCGCACCGAGGGCGCGACGGGCCTCGGGGCAGTTGGCTCCGTCGAGCGCATCTTGCGTAGCGTCGAGGCGCTCGGACGCGAGCATCACCGAGTACGGGCTGACGAGGGTGCGTGCGAGGACGACGATGGCGGTGGCCACGAGAACGGCGGCCGTGGCGCTGTAAATCCACTGGCGCGCGCGCGGCGAATAGGGCGCGTTTGGGCGCCAAATGAGCGCGGTGACGATGCCCGTCGCCGCGCCGCCGACGTGCGCGGCGTTGTCGAGGCCGCCTATGGAAAACCCGATGACGAGACCGAACCCAAGAAAGAACCCGAGCCACCGGAGCATCGTCTGCGTGAGCTCGCCGCGGAACCCCTCGGTGCGCCATCCGACGACGACGGCCGCGCCGATGAGGCCGAAAATCGCGCCCGAAGCGCCGACGCTGATGCGCGGCTCTTCGTTCATGGCGAGGCCGTAGAGCGCGCTCGCGAGGCTCCCCCCGATGCCCGACGCGAGGTAGAGAGGCGCCGTGCGCGCGGAGCCGGCGGGCTCTTCGACGAGCGGCCCCACGTTTCGCAGGGCGAACATGTTGAAGACCATGTGGAGCAGCGAGCCGTGGACGAAGCACGCCGCGACGAGGGCCTCGCTGCGCTGTTCGCGGAACGTGGCGAGCGCGTAGTTCGCGCCGAACGCCAAGAGCGTGTGGCTCGAGAAGCCGGGAAAAATGGGCTCCGCGGTGCGCCTGCTGAGAACGACCTCGCCGAGGAACACGACGATGTTGAGCCAGATGAAGATCCGCGTGACGGGAGCCTTTTCACGCCAGCCGGGCGGCCCCGTGACAACGGTGAGTAGGCGATCGCCCCACGACTCGTGTCGCGAAGAACGCACGTCGGAGTCGACGTTGTCGTCGTCCTCGCGGCGGGTCGAAAGGCGCGTCACGGCGGGCACGCTAGCGCGCCTCGGTGCGACGCACACACCGCGAATTTGGCCGCCCGGCGACGCGCCTGGTACCGCCGATGCGATGGAGCCGCTCGTCCGCGCGTCGCTCACGTTGAGGCGTCTCCTGAGGCGCGGCCACGGCACCGCGGTCGCGGGTGCGCTGGCGACCTACGTCGTCTCGGGCGGCGCCTCGATGGCCGTCGGGCCGGAGCTTGTCGTCGCCACCGCAACCTGGGCGCTGCTTCTCGCGACACGGCTCAAGACGAAGCTCACGCAAACGGGCGAAGGGCCGCTACTCGTCGACTTCGAGCTCGGCGCGACGCTCGCGGTCGGCCTCGATGCGGCGCTCCTTCGCTTCGAAGGGGGCCTCTCTGGCCGCTTTTCGCCGGCGATTTACGTTCTCGTGGCGCTGGTCGCCGCCTTCGCGCGGCCCACCGCGGGGCTTCTCGTGGTGGCCTTCGTCGTGGTTCTCGAAACCGGCATTCGCGCCTACCAGCTCGGCGAGACGGGCTTCGACGAGTTCTCGACCCACGCCGGGTTCCTCGCCGCCTTCGCCCTTTTGAACTTCGCGTTCTTGCGCGCCGAGGTGGCGCGCATACGGCTCACCGCCCGTGCCCGCGTCGACGAAGAGGTGCAGTCGATGAAGGACGACGCGCGGAGCTACCGGCTGCTCGGCGCGGGCGAAGCGAACAACCAAGACGAACGGAGCGAAGATCGCCTCGCGCGATCGAGCGTCGAGGAGATTCACGAATCGGTGCACTATGCACTCGATCTCCTCCGCCGATCCTTGAACCTCCACACGGCGGTTCTCCTCTGGCTGAACGACGCCGGCACGCACCTCAAGATCAGCGAGCTGTCGAGCGCGTCCGACGACATCAACGATGCGCCGTTTCCCGCGGGCGACGGTGTGCTTGGCGCGGTGGTCGCGCGTCGTGAGACCGTGGCGCTCCACTCGCTGAAGCCGTCGTACAAGATTCCGTATTACGTCGGCGCGTGCCCCGTGCGCGCGCTCGCGGCGCTTCCCGTGACCGAGGATCAGGCGCTGCGCGGCGTGCTCGCCATCGACCGCGACGAGAACACGCCGTTCACCGAGCAAGAGGAAGAGATCGCCGCGCAGACCGCGCGCTTCTGCCTTCGCGCGATTCAGAACGAGCGCATCTTCGTGCACCTCGAACGGGCGAAGGTCGAGCAGGGGAAGCTTTACCGTGCAGCGCAGGCCCTGGGCTCGGCGCTGAGTGAGAAAGACGTTCTCGATGCGGCCGTGAACGCGGCGCGCGAGATGGCGAGCTTCGACTTCGCGGCCGTCACGATTTACGACGAAGCCGCGCGCACCCACGAAGTGTGTGCGGCGAAGAGCGCGAACAAGGAGATCGACGATCTCGTCGGCGCGAAGTTCGCGCACAACGCCGGCCTCGTCTCGATGGTGGTGCAGAACCGGTATCCGCTGCCGTACCGCGGCGAGTTCGATGCAGCTCACCAGATGGTGCTCGCGCGGCGCTTTCCGTGGCCGAAGGTCCCTTCGCTGCTGGTGCTGCCGTTGGTGCTCCACGAGCGGGCGCTCGGCACGTTGATCCTCGGCGCGCGGCGCCGGCATGCCTTCGGCGAATCGGTGCGGCCGACGCTGGAAGTGCTCGCGAGCCACCTCGCAGTCTCGCTCTCGAACGCGCGCATGGTGCACAAGCTCGAGACGATGGCGACGACGGACGGCATGACGGGGCTCTTGAACAAGCGCGCGATGATCGACACGGCGGCGCAGAAAATCGCGGCTGCCGCGCGCTTCTCGCGGCCGCTGTCGATGCTCGTGACGGACATCGACTGGTTCAAAAAGGTGAACGACACCTACGGTCACGACGTCGGCGACATCGTGATTCGCGGGCTCGGCGACATTTTGAAACGGCAGAAGCGCACGACCGACGTGGTCGCGCGGTTCGGCGGCGAAGAGTTCGTCGTGCTGTGCGAACAGACCGACGAAAAGGGGGCGATGCTCCTGGCCGAGCGGATTCGCGAAGAGCTCGCGAAGACGACGTTCCGCACGCCGAACGGCACGTTTCAGGTCACCTGCTCCGTGGGGATGGCGACGTTCCCCGACGGCGGTGACTCGTGGGAGTCGCTCTTCAAGTCGGCCGACGAGGCGCTCTACGTCTCGAAGCGATCCGGCCGGAACAAATGCACGGCGTTCAACCCGCGGCAGCGCGTTCGCGCAGGCGGCGGGAAATCGGCCTGAGCTACTTCGCGGCGCGCGGCGAGAGCGTGCAGCGATTTTTCACGCAGCCGCAGTCGTTCGCGTCCGTCGAATTGCAGGCGAAGAGCATCGTGCACATCGTGCCGGCGGTGCGGGGCTTCGCCTTCGAGGCGGCAACGCAGGCGGTGGCGTGGCAGGGCGACGCTGGGCCGCAATCGGAGTCTCTCTCGCAGGCGTCGTCGCTGACGATAGGCTGGCAAAGCGAGCAGCCACACACGTTGAGCGCATCGGCCGCGTCGGGTGCGCCGGCGTCACGCCCCGATTCGGTGACTCCAGGGCCGGCACCGATAGGCGATGCGACAGCGGTTTCGGGAGCTTGCGGCTTGTTGCTCACGCCGCAGGCCGCGCTTGCAGACACGAGCGCGCCCACCCCGACGGCGAACGTGAAGGCGCGTGCGAAGGAGAGGCCCTGGCCGTCGACATGGCGGCCGCGTATGCGCAGTATGAGGTTCATGAGCGATCCCAAAAAGGACCCGAACCCTATCGAAGACGTACGCAAAGGGCTTGGCCTATTGTTCCGCGCGGCGCGCAACGTCGTTCAGAAGCTTCCGACGGATAAGCTCGAAGAGGCTGTGATGTCCGGCGCGAAAGAGGTCGGCCGAGCGATGGAGAGCGTGGCGCAGACGATTGAAAAAGAGGTGACGAAGCGCGGCCCATCGGCGCCCTCGGCACGCAGCCCGAGCAGCCCGAGC
>JANXMC010000287.1 GCA_025354825.1 Myxococcales bacterium | reverse complement strand
ATCGCGAACTGCTTCACTTCGCGGTTGGGCGAGCTTGCGAGCTTGTTGAGAAGCTGCGTGATGCGGTTCATGTCCTGCATCTGGAAGAGCGCTTCGAAGTAGTTATGCGCGAGGCGCACGTCGCGCATCATCACGGCTTCGTGGGGCGCGAGCGTCTTGATGACTTCGTCGAGCTTGCCGGCCTGGCCGTAAAGCGCGGAGAGGCACAGAAGGGCAAGCGGCTCTTGGGGCGCGCGCTCGACGGCCTTCTTCGCGAAGCCGATGGCCTTGTCGCGCGTCTTCTCGTCGTTGGCGAAGAAGCCCTGGAGCGCGATGTACGGCGCCGCGCTCTTGGCATTCACGGGGGCGGCGGCGAGCTCTTCGACTTCGGCGATCGCCTTGTCCTCGTTGCTCTGCTCCTTGATCATGTTCGTGAGGTAAGCCCACGCGTCGACCGAGTTGACCTCGATTTGCAGCGCGCGTTCAACGTGCTCACGCTCGGCCTTGGCGTCCTTCTTCTCGTGGGCGAGCTTCGCCAAGTGCAGCGAGGGGAGCGGGCTCTCCTTGAGGAGATTCTGCGCGCCGCGAAGCGTCGCTTCGGCCTTCTCGAACTTCTGCTGATTGAGCTGCGTGACGCCCAATGCGAGCCAGTCTTCGCCGTCGCCGCCGCGCGCGACGATCTTCGAGAGCACGGTCTCCGCCTTCGGGAAGCGGCCGTACTTCATGAGCTCCTGCGCGTAGATGCGGCCGCGCATAAGGTCGTCGTTCGCTTCGACCCAGTGCTTCTCGAGGCCCGAGAGCAGGTCTTCGAGGCCGATGGCGATGGGGCGACCCTGGTCGTCTTGCACCTGCACGGCGGGGCCGTTGAAGCCGAGGAGCTTCCAGACGTCTTCCATCTTCAGCGCGACAGGCCCTTCCGCGATCTGCTTCTCGACAGGCTGGCCGTTGGGTCCGAGAGGGATGAGAACGAGCGCGTTGCCGGGCACCCCGTTGGGGAATGCCTGGATGGGGGCGACGATCGCGGCCCCGCCCGTGAGAGTAATGCCGGCGCCCGGCTGGCCGTTTTGTTCGGGATTCATCGGTTGCGTCATGACTCTTTTCCTCGCTGGAAGACGCGGGAAGCTACCACGTCGGCGGCGAGGCGCAGGAGTCAGAACGCGCCGGAGAACCCCATTCCGCCACCGCCCGGAAACACGAGCGGCATCGCGAGCGCCCGGGGCGCAGCGGGAGAGGTCGCGGCCGACTTGACCGACCCCGAGCCGCCCGATGTGGCGAAGAGCACGACGCCGACGACCGCGGCCGCCGCGCCCACACCGACGAGCGAGACGCCGGCGTAGTAGGGGACGACAGCGCTGTCGCGCGCGTCTTTGGCCTCTTGTTCCTTCGAGCGCGGGCACACGTCCGGGCATACGTCGCGGAACTTGGCGACCGACGTGAGCATCAGGACGACGCCCCCGGCCGCCGCTGCAACGCCGCCGCCCACGAGAATCCAGGGGAGCACTTTACTCTTGCCGCCGCTCGATGCGCCTTCGTCGCGGGCCGGCTCGGGGGTCGTGCCCAGCGCAACCGAGGCCGACGTCGCGGGCGCGACCGGAGCGACCGGAGCGACCGACGCGACCGACGCGGTCGCCGACCCTTTGGGGGCCTCGAAGGCGAGCTTCGCCGCGTCCTTTTCGGCGACTTTGAACTTCTTTTTCACGGTGCCGGTCGCGAACTCGACGGCCACTTCGTGCTCGCCGGGGTTCACCAGCATTGGCGCGCCCGACGCAGCGCTGCGACTCTGCTCGCCGTCCACCGCGACCCGCACGACCGCCGCGTCCTTCGGAAACACCAGCTCGATCGTCGGCACGCGCGGCCGCACGCTTTTCAGCTCGGCGTCCGCCGCCGCCTCGACGTCGGGCAGGCGCGCCTGCTGCGCGCGCTCCTTCGCCCGTTCGAGCCACACCACCGCCTCGACCAGCTCGCCGCTCCGCGCAGAGCAGAGCCCCATGTGGAACGTCACCTGCGGTGTCGGCTTGATCGCTTCGACCTTTTGGAACCGGTCTTTCGCGTCGGACCACTTGCCGGCCTCTTCGAGCTTCAGCCCCTCGGAAAAGAGCTGCTTCGCCGCGGCCAAGTCCGACGCCGATTGGGCGCAGGCGTCCGGCGCGCCCACGGTGAGCGTGCAGGCTGCAACGGCGCCGATCGACGCGGCTCGGAGCCAAGTCGCAGCAAAAACGGGGGCCAGACTGCGGAGCGGAGACGCCGAGACGCGCATGGTCGCGAGACTAAAGGATCCCCATGCCGCTCGCTCGGGCGACGTGCAGAGGTGCGGCCTCGCGTGCAATACTGACCAGGCTTTATGCGCGAAGGGCTTCTGATCGCAGGCAAGTACATGATCTTGCGGCCCTTGGGTGCCGGCGGCATGGGAACGGTCTGGCTGGGGCGCAACGAGCTTACCGAGCGCGAGTTCGCCATCAAGGTGCTGCACCCTGCGGCCGCCGCCAATCCGCGCATTCTCATGCGCTTTTTCCAGGAGGCCAAAGTCTCGGGGCGGCTTCGCCACCCAAGCATCCTCGAGATCTTCGACGTCGGCACCGCGCCGGAGCTCGGCGGCGCGCCGTTCCTGGTGATGGAGCTGCTCGAAGGCGCGTCGATCGACATTCTCTTGGCGCAGCGCGGGCCGCTGCCGCTGCGCGTGACGCTGCAGGTGCTCATCGCCATCTGCAACGCACTGTCGCTCGCCCACGAAAAGGGGATCATTCACCGCGACATCAAGCCGGGGAACATTTTCCTTCATCGAAGTATCGCCGGCGGCGTCGTCCCCAAGCTTCTCGATTTCGGCATTAGCAAAATTGCGTCGACCGGAATGCCCGATGCGACGGTGGGGCTCACGCAGACGGGCGCCGTCCTCGGTTCGCCGCTCTACATGAGCCCCGAGCAGGCCGCGGGCGATCGCGACCTCGATTCACGAAGCGACATCCACGCGCTCGGCGTCGTGCTGTGGGAGTGCCTCACGGCGAAGACGCCGTTCAAGGCCGAGACGTACAACAACCTCGTCGTCGAGATCATGACGGGCGACCGGCCGCGCCTCAGCGCGACGCTGTCGGGCGTCTCGAACGAGCTTTCGGACATCGCATCGCGCTGCTTCGCGCGGCGCCCGGAAGACCGGTTCGCGACGGCCCTCGAGCTTGCGGCGGCGCTCGAGAGCGAGCTCGAGAAGCTCGGTCCCGGGCGTTCGCTCGATTCGAAGGAGCTCGGCGCCGAGCTTCTTGCCGCCGCGATTTCGCAGCGGGTGGAACAGTCGCCCGCGACGGATACTCCGGTGCCGAACACGTCGACGACGGGCGCCGTGTCGGTCTCGCGGGCGCGACAGACGCAGGCCGCCGACGAGCACGCGCGATCGCCCGCCGCGTACACCGTGGCGACCGGGCCGACGCATACGCTCCCCTATGCGCAGACCGAGATTGCCGACGAAGAGTCCCGGCAGCGGACCACCGGCAGCGGGCTCAGCGCGAACCGCGTGAGCGCGGGGTCGATGGGCGGCATGGCCGGAAATGCCAACGGCGTCCCGTCGGTGGCGATGCACGACAGCAACGCGAGCGCGCGAGCCATGACCGCCGGGCCGTCGCAAATGCCGTCGATCGCGCGGCCCTCGCGAACGCGCGGATGGCTCGTGGCGGGCGGCGGAATCGCGGTCGTAGGGATCGTCGCGGTGGTGGCGCTCGCCTCGCGCGGAGGCGCACCCCACGACGGCGCCATCGGGCCTCTCGCGTCAGGCGCGGGTAGCGCGGCGACGACGAGCGTCGTGCCAGTCGCCGCGAGCACGAACGGGACGACGACCGCGCTTGATGCAAGCGCGCCGCTCACGCCGCCGGTCGCGACGGTCAACGCTCCAGCCGTTGCAGCGCCGCCCATCACGCACGCGACGTCACGCCCAGGCGCCTCGCCACCGGCGCGCCCTACGACACGCCCGTCGACGCCACAAGCTCCGACGCCGACGGCTGTCGCGCCCGATCCACATCACGGAATCACGAACTCGGGCTTGTGACCTTCGCGAGCGCCGCGCGCGCTCACCGCGTGAAACGAGCGCTCACGAGCACGCTACGTCCCGGCAGCGGGTACTCGAGCGCATCGCCAATCGGTTCGCGCACCGTGCCGAGCGCTCCTGCGTAGGTCGCCGTGCGAACGTCGAACAAATTGCGCGCGTCGACGGCGAGGCGCAGCCCGGGCATGAACGGCACGTCGAAGCGAGCGCCCGCCGACGTGAGCACGCGCGCGGGAACCACGACGTTGCCGACGAGGTCGGCTGTCATTCCCGACACGACATCGATGCCGTAGCGCACGCGCAGCGGGCCGATGGCGTAGCTCGCGTCGACGACGAGATCGTGACGCGGTCGGCCGGGCAAGAGAGGCCGCACGCACGCAACCACGCCGCCGCCTTCGCAGAGCGTCCCGTTGCGCGCGTCGAGACCCGTGTACGATACATGTAGCTCCGCGGCCTCGAAGCGCGCGGCCCCATCGAGCTCGGCGCCGAGGGTCGACGCGCGACCGATGTTGGTGGCGCGCGCACGGCCGTAGGCGCCCGCGTAGACGTAGACGATGAGGTCCGTCGCGTCGCTCGCGAAGGCGACGGCCTCTGCTTCGAGCCGCAGCTTTCCGATGCGACCGCGCGCGCGAACGCCGGCGTCCGCGGTCCAC
>JANXMC010000279.1 GCA_025354825.1 Myxococcales bacterium | reverse complement strand
CTTCGGCCAGGGAAATTCCCCCGCTCATGTGCGTTTCTGCGCCGAAGTTCCATTCGCCGAGAGAGATGCCGCGGCCCGGGTAATTCTCGGCGATGAGCTCACGAAGCCGCGGAATCAGGCGCACCTTTTCGGCAATCCACGATTCGTCCTCGTACGTGGGGTCCCAAAGCGATCGCGTCGCGCGAATGCGCCGGGCGGCGGCGTCGGAATCGGTCGCACCGCTCCCCCCGCCACCGTAGAGGCCCTGCCCCTGCGGGTAGTAGTGAACGTCGAGCACGTCGAGGAGGCGCACGCCTGTTTTTGCTTCGTGGGCGCGAAGCTGTTGCAGGTACCACGCGAGAATCGGCACGTCGCCGTGGGCGCGGCGATCGGGCTTTTGCGCATAGCCGGCGACGCCGTCTTTTGCCGAGTAAAAATAGCTCGTCCACCCCCACTCGGCGGGCCCTGCGATGATCGCGTCAGGGTCGGCGCCGCGAATCGCTGTCGCGTAACGAATCGTGAAATCGAGCAGCTCGTCGTAGGACAGTGGCTCGGGGTGCACGTCGCGGTGGGTCGAATTCCAGAGCGACGGCTCGTTGTCGAGAATGTATTCGTGCACGGTTCGCACGCCCCGCTTCGCATCGGCCTCGCGGATTTTCTTCACCCATGCCGCGATGAACTCGGGCGACGCCGCGATGCTCGTTCGCGTGGGCGGCCCCGGGGGGATCTTCGCGCCGTCGGCCCGTTCGCCATTTCCAAAATCGGGCCGCTGCGGGTCGACGCTCTTCTGGGGACCGAAGACGGAGACCGGGAACGACGCCGACGACGTGTCCTTCGCGACCCAGCCGAGGGTCGGCACCGTCAAGGCGACGAATACCTTTCGCGCCGCGCTCCGCTCGCGAAACTCGGTATCGGAACCTACTTTGACGTTTTGGTAATACCAATCCGAGGCCGTGTTGTAGGCATTCCCTAGTTGCCAATTGTAACGCGACGCGGGATTGCCGCCCCAGCGGTGGGCCGTCTCGCCGAGATCGTCCGGCGCGTCGGCGTTCGCGACGCCGTAAATCATAGGACTGATGCGCTTTGTCGGGGCGCCGCACTGCACGGTGACCGTGACGTCGCGGCTCGGCAACGTTGCCGGCGGCTTCGCGTTCTTATCGCCCTTCGTGAAGCCGAGACCCTGAATTTCAATCCAGTCTTCTTCGACCTCTTCGTGGGCGCGAAGGCGCACTTTCTGAAATTCGAGCCCAAAGGGGTTGAGCTCGCGCATCGGTACGAAGACTTCGGTCCAGCCGGCTTCGAGATCCCGCCGGTGCTCGGGGCCGATGTTCACGGCCGTGAAGTTCTCCTGACCGTCGGCCATGAGAAGCACTTCGAGAAAATCGCCGTAGCGCACGGGCGCGCGCATTCGGAAAACGAGGCCGCCGAAGATGTCGGGCGTCGCCGCGTGGCGCGCGAGAATCCAACCGCCGTACTTCGAAAACTGAAGGAGCGCGGCCCCCATTCCGTCGATCTGGCGAGGGGTCCAGCCGTAGTCCTCCCAAAATTGCGTCTTTAATCCCGAGTCGTAAATCGCCTCCACGATTGCCAGGTCTTGCGCCGGGCGCGTTCCGGGAGCCGCGGGCTTGCGCACGTGGGTTGCCTTCGCGAGCTTCCCGTGAACCTTGTCCCATACCTTGTGAACCTTGCCCGGCGCCACGAGGTACGCCGCGCCGGCAACGGCGACGCCGGAGACGGCGAGCGCCATGGACGCCGAGAGGATGCGGCGTTTCCACCCCCATGGGCGACGGCGCGCGGTCATCCTCGAGAGGCTCCGTTCGGCGGCGCCGCATCCGAAGCGTCGCCATTCCGCCAGATGGAGGCGAGGCGCTCGCCTACGGCTGCCGAGCCGAAGCGCGCGGCCGCGGCGCTCGCGAGGTCGCTCCGTGTTTCGCCCGCGAGGGCACGCTCGATCGCCCGTGCGAACGCGGCGGGGTCGTTTGGCGACCCTTCGGCGACGATGCCGAAGCCCCCGCCGAGCATGTCGGCAAAAGGGTAAACGGGGTAGGCGACGACGGGCGTGCCGGAGAGGAGCGACTCGACGGCGACGTACCCCCACTCTTCGTAGAGGCTAGGGAAGAGAAACGCGTCGACCTCGCGCATCTTCTTGTGAACCTCGCGCGGCGCCTTGGGGCCGAGGAGCTCGAGGCGCGCGCCCGGCGGAAGGGACTTCGCGGCGTCGACGAGCGCCTCGGGGGTGCGGCCGATGGCGTACAGGACGATCTCGCGCCCCGGCTTCAGCTCGAGAAGGTGCGGGAGCGCCAACACGGCGCTGCGCAGGTTCTTCCGCGGATGGCTCAAATCGCCGCTGCAAACCAGGAGCTCGACAAGGTTCGGCGACCGCGTCGACGCACGGCCCTCGTGGCTGCCGTCGCCCAGCACGCGCACCGGGGGCGGACATTCGACGGCGTTAATCCCTTGCCCGCGAAGCTGCGCGGCGAGCACCTCGGTGCAGGCGACGACGCAGTCGCTGGCGCGGTACCCCTCTTCGTCGCCAAGGTAGAAGCCCACCGACTTTGCGGCGAGAACCGCGCGGCGCGGCACGTTCCCGCGCGTGTGGCGCAGCGTCTCGATCGCGCGTTGCGCGGGGGCGTGGGGGTAGAACCAGCCGGCGACGCAGAGGCGCGCGCCGAAGGGGCGCAGGGACGGCGCGAGCGCCGCGCGGTTGACGTGGACCACGTCGTATCGCGAGGCGCTGTGCCCGAGCGCACGCCGAATGGCCGACGCGAGCCTGCGTGTCATGAGCGATGGCCAGAGGCGCTCGGCGAGCACCACGTTCTTCGACGGCTCTTCGAGCCCCGCGTCGAGCACCGTGACGCGACTCCCCTCGAGGCGCGACCGCAGCTCCCCCGCCCCATGGGCGGAGCTCGCGAGCAGCGTGACATCGAGGCCCACGGCCGCGCCCGCAATGGCAACTTGCTCGGCGTAGGTCTCGATTCCGTTGAACCCGCCCGAGTGAATCGCCACGAGGACGCGAAGCGGCCCTTTTCGCGAATCAGACACCACTTGCCCCTCGCGATTCGTCGTGAACGCTCAGGGGGTCGAGGCCGCGATGCGCTGCTTGAAGTCTTCGTACGTGCGCGCGACGCCGACCTTCAGAGGCACGGTGAGCTCGAAACCGAGGAGCTTCTTCGCCTTCGTGATGTCGGGGCGACGGCGCTTCGGATCGTCGGGCGGGAGCGGCTTCTTCACCAACTCGACGCGTCTGCCCGCGACCTCCATCACCATCTCGGCGAGCTCGAGCATCGTGAACTCGTCCGGGTTGCCAAGGTTGACGGGCGAGTCGAACGTATCGGCGCGCGCCGTGCGGATGAACCCCTCGATGAGATCATCGACGTAGCAGAACGAGCGAGACTGGCTGCCGTCGCCGTAAATCGTAATGGGCTCGTTTTGAATCGATTGAATGATGAAGTTCGAGACGACGCGGCCGTCGTGGAACGCCATGCGCGGGCCGTAGGTATTGAAGATACGGATGATACGCGTATCGGCCTTATCGTGGCGGCGCGCATCCATGAGAATCGTCTCGGCGACGCGCTTGCCTTCGTCGTAGCAAGAGCGCTCGCCAATGGGGTTCACGTGGCCCCAGTAGTCTTCCGTCTGCGGGTGCACGAGCGGGTCGCCGTAGACCTCGGACGTGCTTGCGTGGACGATGCGGCAACGGCGCTGGCGCGCGTGCTCGGCGAGACGAAGGGCGCCCAACATGCTCGACGTGAGGGTCGCGTACGGGTCGGCCTGGTAGTGCACGGGCGAGGCCGGACACGCCATATTGAAGATGATCTCGGCGTAGACGTGCAGCGTTTCGCGGACGTCGCCGATCTCGAGGTGGAAGTGCGGATCGCGCGCGGCAGCCGCGAGGTTCGTGAGATCGCCCGTCATGAGGTTGTCGAGACCGACGACCTCGAACCCGTCGGCAAGAAGACGGTCGACGAGGTGCGACCCGAGAAAGCCTGCGGCTCCGGTCACGAGAACGGTACGGCGTGCCGATCCTAGTCCCATGGCTGCTTCGCTCCATGGACGCGGTTCGCCCGCGCCCGCAATTTGTGCTCCGTCGAACGGATCGACGAAGCGTGGACGTTACCCTCTCGACCCGGCGTTTTCAACGCACGGAGTCGTCATACCTTAGAAGGTCCCGGCGACGCTCATGAAGCCACGGCCGCGGATGCCGGTGATGCCGCTCACATCGAACTGCACGCGCGGCACCGCAGCTTGCGAAGGCGGCGCGCTGCGCCCGACGTTGGTGAGCAACAGAACGAGCGACGTCCCCACGGCGACGAGGCCGACCGCGCCCGTGATGTTGGAGATGCGCGCCGCGGAGTGCGCGTCGTTCACGTACGCGACGCCTGCCGCGTCGCACCCGGTTGCGTCGCAGTGGCCATCGGCCTTCGCGTCGCTCGACGCCGACAGCGCCTTCACGCCGAAGAACGTCGCTACGCCCAACGCGACGATGCCCGCGCCGCCCGTGACGTAGGCGACCGTTCGACGCGCGGAGGAAGGCGATGCGCCGCTGCCCGTGGCGACGGCGCTCGTCGACGCGACAGGCTGCGGCGGCGCGGCGTCGACGGTCGGAGGCGAAGTCGAGCTCGAAGGCGCACCCACGCTTGCGGCTGTGGCCGTTCCCCGCGCCAACGGGACGAGCGTGACGGTGCGTCGATCGGCGTTCGCGCCAACGTCGACGTCGGCGCGCCAAGGCGAGTAGCCCGTGGCGTGGGCCTCGACCACGTGCTTGCCCGGGTCGGTCGGCACCGCCGACCCCCACGCCGCGCGCACGAGCGGCGCGCCGTCGACGTCGATGCCGAGATCGGCGAGCTGCGCAGCCGCGGGCACCGCGACGGTGAGCGTGGAGAGCTTCGGCTCGAGGGCGCGCACCCGCTGCTGCGCGAGGTCGGCGCGATCGCTCCGCCCGGCCTGGCGCGCGACGGCGGCCGCCTCTTTAAACTCGAGATACGCCGTCGCCGTACGGCCGTCTTGCTCATGGCACGTGGCGAGCGCGAGGAGCGTTCCGCCCCCCGGATCGAGCCGCTGGCTCTCGGCGAGGCGCGCACAGCCTTCGGCGACTTTTCCCGCGCGAATCAGCTCTTTCCCCTCGCGAAAGAGCGTCTCGGCGACGGCCGCGTTCGACGACGTTCCGTCTGCACGACAGGGCGACGATGCGAACGCCGAGGCCGACGCGAAGACCACCGCGAGGGTCGACGAGAGCGCGCGACGCGCACGGTAGGAGGGGCTATTTGCGATCATCGAGCTCGGGCCGGTCGATTGGATTGGAAGACGGAGCGCCTCGTGGTTGTACCCCTTTGCCCGCGGGCGGGCTCGGCTCATGACGCGTCGGTGGCGACGGGCGGGAACGGGTGGCGTGGGCCGCGTCGGGGGGCGCGGGCGCGAGCGAGCTTGAAGTAACGGGCAGCGGAGTCGGCGCGAGAGGCGACGTGTCGCTCGGGGTGGAGGCATCGGCGCTGTTCGAAGGCACGACGTGCATCACGCTCGCGACCGACGATGCGCTCGCGCGTTCGGGACCCGCGGCGTCGGGGTCGCCGACGGCGCCGTCCCCTGCGCGCCGGAACGCGAACACGCCGAGGGCCGTGATCGTGATGATGGCCGTGGCGCCGAGAACGAACGGGAGAACCTCGCGCGGGCCGGGGAGGCGCTGCGTCGCCGAGACGGCGGGCGCGCGCTGGACGTTCACCTCGGAGCCGTCGCGCGTCCGTGTCTCGGCGGCGTGAAGCCCTTCGAGAGGCGCGGTCGCGGCGTAGCCGAGGGCGCGCGCATCGCTGTCGCCCGTGCGCGGTTGCGCGTCGGTCAGGAGCGTCGCGATCTTCCCGAGAGAGACGCCCTCGAGCGCGTCGACAAGGGCGCGCCCGTGGTCCGAGGCGAACGGGGCGAGGCGCCGCGCGAGGGCCGTCACGGTGGATGGGCGATCGGCGGGCGACTTTTTCAAGCAGTCGAGAACGACCTGCTCGAGGGCGCTCGGAAGGCCGGCGCGGTAGCGGGAAGGCGGCGCAGGATTGACGGTCGCAATCGCCACGAGCACGGCGCTCGCGGCCTCACCCTCGAAGGGAAGTCGCCCGGTGAGTAGCGTGAAGAGCACCGCTCCTAGTCCCCAAATGTCGGCACGCGTGTCGACTTCCGACGGCGTAGAAACCTGCTCCGGCGACATGT
>JANXMC010000274.1 GCA_025354825.1 Myxococcales bacterium | reverse complement strand
ACCACGCCCGAGAGCGAGTGGAGCTTATGGAGGAGGAAATTGCGGCGTCCGCCGGGCGGAGCGCTCGCTGCGAGCTCGTGGGATTGGGCCGTCATCCGTGCCGGGCGAGCCTATCAGCAGCACACGCGGGAGGGCGAATCTCGCGCGGCGGGTATAACTCGGGAGTGCGGGCGCTCACGGCAGCAGCGAAGACGGTGACGATGGCGGCGGCGGTGACGCTGGCAGCGGCGATGTGCGCGTCGACCGCCGTCGGCTGCGCGCGGCGAGGCCCATCGAACCGCCCGGTGGCCGATCTCGCGTCGACGGTCGATGCGCAGGTCGCCTTCGCGCCCCTTCGCGAGGCGTGGGCCGATCCGCGGCTACTCCCACGAAACGAGCTGCGCGCGGGGCTCGATGCGTTTCTCGCGAAGTACCCGAAAGACGGCCTCGTGCCGCTCGCGCGCGTCTACCTCGTTTTCTTGTGGCTCGAGGAGGGGGACGACGCGCGCGCCGAGCAGACGCTTTCGCCCCTCGCCAAGCTCCCCGACGGCGCCACGCGCGATCTCGCGACGGTCGCGCGCGCGCGCATTTTGCGCCGCCGTGGCGATTCCGACGCAGCGTTCGAGCTTCTGCGGCCGCTGGTCGGAAAGCTCGTCGACGCCCAGGCGCGCGCGGTGTTCGGCGAAGAGCTCACGCTGGCCGCCGCCGCGAGCCACCGCGATTACGAAGCGGTCGCGTACATGGACGCGTGGCTCCGCGCGACCACGGAAGACGAGCGCGACGTGGTGCGCGCGAAGGTGAAGAAGGCGCTGGAGGGGATGGACCCGTCGGTGCTGATCGGCGCGCTCCGCACGATGCGCTCGCAAGAAGCGCGCGGCGGCTACAGCGCCGAGATGCAGCGCCTCGTGACCGAGCGCCTCGCGGCGGTGGCGGTCGCGCGGAACGACTCGGAGCTTGCGCGGTGGCTCACGACGCCCGATGCAACGGGCTACGCCGTCGTCGTCGAAGGCACGGCGGGCGAATCGCTGGGCGAGCTCGCCACCACGAGGCGAGGCGTGCGGCGCGTCGCGGGGCGGACCATCGGGCTGCTCCTGCCGATTCGCGATGTGCAGGCGCAGGACGAGGCCGCCGAGATCATTCGCGGCATGGCGTGGGCGCTCGATCTGCCCCGCCGCGATCGCAGCGGGCAGAACGACATTCGCCTGGTCACGCGCGACGCATCGAGCGAGGGCGACCCCATCGAAACACGCCTCGACGAGCTTGCGAGCGAGGGTGTTTCCGTCATCGTCACGGGCCTTCGCCCGGCCGGTGCAGCGCGCGCGCTCGCGTGGGCCGACGCGCGGCACATCGCCGTTCTCACGCTTTCGTCGCCGCCTACCCGGCTCCCCGGTCCGTTCGGCTTCGTCCTCGGCGAGTCGCTCGATTCGCAGCTCGCGGCCCTCGCGAACGCGCTCGTGGCCCGTAAAATCACGCGCGTCGCGCCTGTCGTCGAAGAGCTCCGCCCGGACGCGGCGTCGGTGCCGTTCGCCATGGGGCAGCTTCCGTTTGCAACGCTCGGCGTGTGCGAGGGCGACACCGCCAACGCCGCCGCGTCGCCGTTCCCCACCGAGGCGTGGCAAAGGGAAAACGTGAAGGCCTGGGTCGTCTCGGCGCCCGTCGACTGCGCGCGAAAGCTCGTTCGCTTCGGCACCACCGCCCTTCGCGGCGGCACGGTCGCCCTCACGCTCGAAGCCGCGCCCGCGGTTGTGCGCGCCGACACCTCGCCGTTTCCCGACGGCCTCAAGATCCTCGCGGCGTCGGCCGGCGTCATCCCGCGCGTCGGAAAAGCGAGCGGCGGGCCAGCCGCCACCGCCAACGAGGACGTCGCCGAGCTCACGGCCAGCGTCGGTCGCGAGCCCGACTGGTGGACGGCCCTCGGCCGCGACGCGGGCGTCCTCGCGCGCATCGCGCTCGCGAGCTTGCCCACCGACGAAACCACCGTCGAAGCCGAAGTCATGCGCCGCCGCGAGGTCGCCCGGGCGGGTCTCGAAACGGCGAGCACGCGACTCTGGACGACCGAAAAAGCAGGCATGACCGCCGGCAACCACGTTCTCGGCCGCACCGTCGGAATCGTCGAAGGCGGCAGCGCCACCAAGAGCGCGCGCTAGCGACGCGTGAACACGAGGACCGAGCTCGCCGCCGCCGAGAGCAGCCGGTTCATCGACCCTTTGTCCCCTTCGGCGGCCGGGTCGTCGAGGTCGACGTCGAAGACGATCGTGTCGTCCGTCTCTTCTTTCACGTGGGCGCTGACCTCTTCGAGGATGTGACGCATCGGCGCGTTCGACACGAGAACCTCGGCGCGAAACTTTCGAACGCCCCGCGCCCGCGCGGCCGATCGCAGCCGCTCGGAAATCACTTTGCCGAGCCCGCGGTTCTGCAGCTCGTCGAGCACCGTCACCGCGCACTCGGCGACGTCGTGTTCCTCTTTCAAGCGGACCCACCGCCCGCAGCTCGCCCGCGTCGCTCGGGCGAATCGCGCGCAGCTTCACGCGCGTTCCGTCCACGAGCGTGACAATCTCGCGCGCGATGGGAGGCGGCTCGGCGGCGCCGTCGGCCATGGGCGAATCAGAGTCGACGAGCATCGGGCGCGGCGCGGAGCGTAGCGCGCTTGGGCGCATGCGAGAAAGCCGCGAGACGCCGCGCGTCACCGCCTCCCAGCGATTCCATCGAGGTGGCTCGAGAGCGGGAATAACCGGCGCTTTGCGGTGTTTTTCGGCCCGCGCACCTGACGATCACGCTGTCAATCGCAGTTTTGCTGAAAGTTGACAGCACTACCTCGATCGCTAGGATGCGCCGCCCCCGCGAGCGGTTTTCGGCCTGCGGGTGCTTCGGCGTCGCGGCGAAAACCGCGGCGTGCTCACGGAAACTCAAGTTCCCCTCGGAGCCTCAATGTCCACCGACGTGATGATTTACGCGAATGAGCTCTCGAAGAATTTCGGCTCATTCCGCGCGGTCGACAAGATCAACTTCGAAGTCCGCAAGGGCGAAGTCGTCGGTTTTCTCGGCCCCAACGGCGCCGGCAAATCCACGACGATGCGCATCCTCACGTGCTTCCTCGCGCCGTCCGCCGGCACCGTCCGCATCAAGGGGCACGACGTCTTCGAAGACCCGCTGAGCGTGCGAAAGAGCCTCGGCTACCTGCCCCAGCGCGCGCCGCTTTACCTCGAGATGACGGTGTACGAATACCTCAAGTTCGCCGCCGACCTGCGGCAGCTCGACGAGTCGACCTTCAAGAAGCGCGCACGCAGCGTCGTCGAGGTCTGCGGCCTCGCCCAGGTTCTCGGCAAGCAAATCCAGTTTCTCTCCCACGGCTACCGTCAGCGCGTCGGCCTCGCCCAGGCGCTCATTCACGACCCGCCCATCCTCATTCTCGACGAGCCCACGAGCGATCTCGACCCCAATGAAAAGGCCGAATTTCTCGACTATTTGAAGCAGATTGGCCAGGACCGCACGGTCCTCCTTTCGACGCACAATCTCTCCGAGGTCGAGACCGCCTGCGC
>JANXMC010000239.1 GCA_025354825.1 Myxococcales bacterium | reverse complement strand
AGGGCGGGTCTACGCGCGAGCGGGCCGCGCGGCGGAGGCCATCCCGTATTTCCGGCGTGCCGAACGAAGCTGCCACCTGGCGGACGCGCTCGAGCGGGGTCAGGCTACTTTCGCACTCGGCGATACGCTGGAGCGCGAGTCAAAGCACGACGAAGCCTGCGGAGCCTATGGACGACTAATCAGACGATGGAGTAAAGCAACGGGCAGCGTGAGCGTTAAGAGAGCACGGACACGCTTCACGGAACTTAATTGCAGTGCGAATAGCTCGATGAGCTCGCAAGAAGGATCGGTTAGTCAATGAGCACGGAATACGCATGCGTACAGGGTGTAGCTCTCATCCTGACGTCTTGCGGTGCGGCGGACGTTGGATGTCGATGACGTTGTCGAATGCCGTTACGTGCATCTTGTAGGTTGCCGCGAGCATTGCCCACGCCGCGTCGAAGCGATCACTCTGTGTCCACCCGCGTACGGTGAGTATCGCCTGTCCGCCCTCGAGGCCCCATCGCATGCCGCTGCACTTGAGCCGCTGGGTGACGAGGGTCTTGCACGCGGCCTCGACGACGCCGCTCCCGATGGGAATGCCCTGTTTCACCAGCTCGGCGTAACGCATGCGAGCACGGTTGTTCCGAAAGTATCCAAGTTCAGTCGCGATGCGCTTGCTCGATGGGTGCTTGCCTCGCAAGCGCACGAGCGCGCCGATCACCCTTTCGACCCCGCGCACTTCGTGTCGAAGGACATGCCGCAGGTCGTTGAACCGCCTTTGCGTCTGGGTGGTCCCGTCACCGTAGGCCACTGCGAGCGCGCCGTTCAAGTGCTCCGCGGCGTGGTAAAAGTCGACGACCTCGGGTCCCTCGGGCACCTCATCGTGCAGGTAGGTCCAATTGTCTTTCGCACCGTCGGCGACCTTGGCGATGCGCAGGTCCGGCCGGTGCTTCAAGACGACCATCAGCTCCGCGAGGAGTGACCGCTTCAAGGTCGCCTTATGCGCCTCGGGCATGCGCGCCATACGGATGGCCGAGAGCATCTCGCCCTTGGCATCACAGAACGACAGCGTCGCGCACCCGACCTCTCGGTACCCCGCGGGGCCCTTGCTCAACTTCCCTTGTTCGGCGGCGCGGGAGCGCGTAGCCACCGGGTCCGTGTCTTTCATCGGAGCCAGAACGCCGTCGAGACTGACGGCCACCGTCACGGTGCCCTCGGGCACCTCGAGAGCCTCCCGCAGGGTCTCCTCGAACGCCTCCCGGTCGGACTCCCAGCGGTCGCCAACGGCCTTCGGAAGCCTGTCCAAGCTGCTCTTGGACGGGGTCATGTTTCCCACGCGCGCGAAGAGCTCCTCTGCCGACTGCGGCGTCATCTGCGAGACCACCCACGTCGCTTGCTTCGCCGCGAGCGGCGTCCAGCGCCCGGCGATGACGCCGACGCGCGCGTCGAGCGGCACCATCGAGATGGCCTGGGGATCGGTACGATCCTTGTAGAGCGTGCGCTCGACCTTCACCGGGCCCGCCGCCGTTTGGTAGGTCTGCGCGCACCGAAGCACGCGCCGGCACGTCAGGCCCTCGATGACGACCACGTCCTCATCGATGTCCGCCTTCGCGAGCTCCTCCGCGAGCGTCTCACGCTCGACCTCCATCACCCGCGCGTGCAGATCGCGCTCGAATTCCTCAAAATCCTTCGACAACGGCTGGCGGCGGCGTTCGGTCACGAACGACACCAAACGATCAACCGCGCTCGGCGTCGAGGGGCACGACGAGACAACCGGAACAACGTGAAGCGTGCGCGCCTTGCTCATGACGCCCGCGACACGGGACCTCAGGCTTTAATTCCCGATAGTTCACGTCAGGAATGGACCTACGCCGTGCGCTTTCTTCTTCTTGAAAGCCTCCAAAAGCAGGGGCGTGAAACGCACCACTCAGCGGAAAATCGTCGTATGATCCAGGAGCACGCCGGCTTGGTGCGCCGAGATCGCGCGCGAGAGGCGCGTCCCTGATCCGAAGTTGGATATCTCTCCTACGACGTCCGTCATGCCGATTTGCTCTTCGAGGTCGTCACACGACGTCACGAGAAGAAGCGCTCCATCGTGCGCACGACGAACAAGGCCTTCGCCGAGTGGCCCACGACGTTTCCGAACGCGGCGTGTGTCGTCGCGCTCGTCGACCGCTTGATCAACCGCGCCGATGTTGTCGTCATTGATGGCGAGAGCTACCGCCTCCACGAGGCCGAAGAGCGCCAACGGGTGCGCGCAAACGCACGAAGGAGCGGCCCGCGCGCTGACCTCGGGGACGCGACCGCCGGCGATCGAACGACATCGGCGGCGGGCTACGCGCCCCCGGGAG
>JANXMC010000167.1 GCA_025354825.1 Myxococcales bacterium | reverse complement strand
CTGATTCCGCCGCGCCGCTTGCCGCCCCACGCCACCGCCGCAGCCGCCGTCGCCGCCGCGAGCGCGCCCCCGCTGGCGACCGCATCGCCAACCGCTGCCGCGACGTCGACGCCGCCGTTGGGCGCACTGAAATGAGAGTCCCACGACGACCGCGCGAGAGGCGTAGTCGGTAGTCGACACGAGCGTGCGTTTTGACGCAAAGCGCCAACATTTCACGTGGGTATGAGACGAAGAATAGAACTTGTTCCACTTCTTGCCGACGCATAGGGTTCCGCTCGCCTGGGAGTAGAACGTGTTTCAACTCACCCATCCCCGGCAAGCGGAGGCGTCCCATGCTTAAAGGCTCAAGCGAGCCGTGCGCGTCGCGCACGGGTGTGTCCGGGTCCCGTCGAAGCGCGCCCCTCGTGGCAGCCGTCGCCGCGATGGTTGGCATTCCGGCAATCATCGCAGCCTGCGCCGTCGACACCGTCGACCCGTCGCAAACCTCCACGAAGCCCACGTCGACGACAACCGATCCGGGCGGCTCCACGGGCGGCAGCAGCAGCACCACGGGCGGCACCGGCACCGTTCCTCCGCCCCCTCCGCCTCCCCCCGCCGATGCGGGCGTGGACATCCCCGATGCGACGGGCACGCCGGTGCAAGACCCCTCGTGCGACATGAACGGTCGCTGGCTCGTGGCCCAGCGCGTTCTCGCCACCGCGATTGGCCAAGACCAGGCCGCGCACAACTGGTTTTACTACGAGATACGCCACGAAGGGGCGAACACCATCGTGACCAAGGGGCTGCACTGCGGCTTCGAAGTCATCAAGAAGTCGGCCCTCAGCGCCGCGGTGGACAGCTCGGGAGCGTGGACGGCGCTCATGGAGCGGAGCAACAGCAACGGCCGCAAGGGGACGTACGTAAAGGCCGGCGCGGGGTGCAACCTCACGCTCGCCAAGGAGTACGTCGTCCGCGGCGCAACGGTGCCGTACTACCTCACGCCGGGCAATCCCCTCCCCGCGAAAGACAAGCCGGCCCTCAACGGCCAGCCCGGTTGGGAAGACTGGGACGGCGACGGCAACCCCGGCATCAGCCTGAAGGCGTCGTCGGCCCTCGCGAGCGGCACGCTCTACGTCGAGCAGCGCGACTGGACGCAGTACTCCGGCGCCACGAGCGGGACGGCGACCAAATTCAAAGTATCGATTACCTACAACGGCGAGCAGGTCGCCCTCGGCCGCGCCGCCGGCGCGCCCCAAGCCATCGAGACGGCATCGGCGCCATCCGCGGATGCGACGCAGCACTACGCGTGGTTCGCGAAGCTCGCCGATGGGCAGGCGACGGGCGCCGACGCCGAGATCTGCAAAGCCGTTCGCACGCTCAAAGACACGCTCGTCCCCGAAGCAGGCCAGTGACAGCTTTTCCGATCGCTACGGCCTCTGCCCCAAACCGACGCCGCCACGCTCGAACGCAGACTCCACGCGCCTCGCGCGCGATCGTCGGCGGACTGGCCATGGTGGGCGCGCTCGCGCTCGCGAAGACCGCCCACGCCTCGCCGCTCTTCGAGCTGTCGGGGGACACGATTGGCCAAGGCGGCTTCAACGCCCGCGTCGTCGATTCGGGCGCGGCTTGTGCCTATTTCAATCCGGCATTCTTGCCAGACACCGAGTCTGGACTCTCGCTCGCCGTTTATACGATTAGCGACCAGATCGGCATTCACCTGAATGGCCGCCCGAGCGCGTCGAACGATATCCTCGATGGCACGCAATCGGCGCAGATGCCCGGCGGCGGCGGCTACCCGAGCGTCAGCATCCCGACCGATTGGCTCCAAAACGGCAAGCCCGCGTCAGCGCCCGACGATCCGCTGAAGTCACGCCCGCGGCAGGGCGCGGGCAGCGGGCAGAACGTACGCGCGTACCAGGCCATCGGCCTCGTTCAAAAGCTGTTCAACGGGCGCGTGGGGATCGGACTCTACGCGATGGTTCCCTACAGCAAGTTCACGGGCGCCTCGGCCTTCTTCTCCGACGAGCGCGAGCAGTACTTCTCGAACAGCCTCCACCCCGAGCTCTACTCCGACCGCCTCACGGCGACGTCGCTCGCGTTCGGCAGCGGGCTCAAAATCACAGACCAGCTCAACTTCGGTGTGGCGTTCACACTAAGCCTAAAGACCGTGGCCAAGTCGCCGACATACCTCGTCGACGTCGGCCGCATCAAAGACATTCTCATCGACACCGACGTCTCGGTCGCAGCCTCCGTCGCGCCGCACTTCGCCGTGCTCTACAAGCCGTTCGAGGGGCTTCGCCTCTCACTCACCGTCCACACGCCGCAAAAGTTCGAAGTCGGGACGAACTTCTCGTTCTTCCTGTCGAACGGCATCGAGCAAGGGGCCGACCTTCACTTCACCCACGCCTACCTGCCGTGGACGATCGGCACCGGCGGCTCGTGGGACGCGTGGAAGCACGAGAACAAAAAGATCGAGCTCGCGGCTACCATCCTCTACGCGCGCTGGAGCGACTACATCGATCGCCACAGCGAAAATCCGAGCGGCGCCTACGCCTGGTACGACACGATCTCGGGGAGCGTGGGCGCGCGGTACAACGTCGATCAGACGCGTGCGCTGCTCGACCTCGCCGTGCAGCCGAGCCCGGTCCCCACGCAGTCGGGGCGCACCAACTACGTCGACAACACGCGCATCGGCGCGAACCTCGGCCTCGACCACGGGTTCGAAGTCTTCGGCAGCATTCTGCGTATTGGCATTCACGCGCAGGCCCACCGGCTTCTGCCCCGCACGACGACGAAGCTCCCCGTGCCCGACTCACCGAACGGTACGCCTACGTCGCCCGAGCTCGTTCGCGACGAAGTGCCCGACAACGCCGTTCTTTCCAATATGCCCGACTCGGCAAAACAGGGTCTCCAAACGAACAATCCTGGCTACCCAGGCTATTCGAGTGAAGGCTGGGTATTGGGTGGCGGCTTGAGCCTCGCGATCGTCGTCAAGTGAGCTGAAGTGAGGGGAGACGCCACGATGAGCACACGCATGCGAGCAACGTTCGGATCGGGCGGGTCGTATTCGGCAGTCGCCTTCGGCGCGGTGCTCATCACGGGCATCACGGCGTGCCGCCTCGGCGGCCCCGCAGACGAGCTCACGATCAACTCGGCAGTCGGCCCCACGCCCGACGGTGGAAGCAGCTCCGGGAGCACCACCGGTGGCGATAGCGACGGCACGACCGGCGGCAGCGACACCGGCTCCAGCAGCTCCGGCAGCACGACGGGGACGAGCAGCACCACCGGCGGCGTGAGCGGCGACGCAGGCGCCGACGCGACCCTCGGCGACACGGGCACCCACGATCCGCCCGACGCCGGCGTCATCGACCCCGGCCCCTGCGTCCCGCCGGGTGCCGCGCCGGCGGTGTGCGACCCGGTTTGCAACACCGGCTGCTCGTCGCTCACACGATGCGATATTGCGGATACCGCCAATACCGGACGATGCATCGGAATGTGGATTAGCCACGAAGGCGAGTACTGCCTCAAGACGACGACGACGAACCCGTGCGCACCGAAGCTCGCGTGCGACAATTCGGCCTGCATTCAGATGTGTTACAACGACAGCGACTGCGCGAGCGCCATCGGCAAATGCTGCAACAAAACCCTCGAAACCGGCGGCGGACCGTCCGGCTTCAAGGGGTGTGGGGGGTGCAACTAATTCGTAGTTGCTAGCGGCTTATGCCGCCTTGCGATTCGCGAGCGCCGCCTGCGCGAATCGGCTCACGACCTCGCCGGCGGGGATCACGCGATCGATCCCCGCGACGCTCTTGCCGGCCTGGAAGTAGTCTTTGTAGCTCATGCCCTGAAGCGAAGCGCGCTTCAGCTGCCAGATCGATTTGAGCGAGTAGTACGACCGCACGTAGTGCTTCGTCTTCGCGTTCTGCAGAAGGCGCTTGGCGAGCCATCCGGCTTTCGTACCCACCTTGGTGATGTAGTCGGTCTTGATGACCGCCACGGGCACGCCGGAGATCTTGTCGGTGAGAACGATGTCGTCGGCCTTCGCCTTCACGATGGCGTTCTTGTAGTCGTCGTGGGCTTTGCACTCGTTCGTCGCGATGAACCGCGTGCCGACTTGAACGCCCGCGTAGCCAATGTCGAGTGCGCTTGCGAAGGCCGTCTCGTCGCCCACGCCGCCCGCGCAAACGAGCGGAACGCCGAGCGCTTTGAGCTCTTCGAAGAGCACCTCGGCGGTCTTCGTTCCCGCGTGGCCGCCCGCGCGCGCGTTGACGCAAATGAGGCCGTCGACGCCCGCATCGAGCGCGCGCTGGGCCCATTTGAGCTCGGTCACGTCGTGGTAGACGATGCCGCCTACACTGTGCACCGCGCGGACGACCCAATCGGGGGAGCCCAGGGCCGTGATGAAGAAGCGCACCCCTTCGTCGAGGGCGACGTCGACCCAGCGCTTCATCTGGTCTTCGAGGGTCTTCGACGACTTCTCGACGATGGCGTTGAAGCCGATCGGCTTCTTCGTGAGCGAGCGAATCAGCTTCAGGCCTTCGCGGAGATCATGCCGGTGGGCGAAGATCATCGACACGGGCTGAACGACGCCGAGGCCGCCGGCCTCGGAGACGGCGGCGACGAGCTCGGGGTTCGAGCAGGGGTACATCGCGCCGCAAAGAAGGGGGACTTCGATGCGGGCGTGACGCGTGAATGCGGTCTCGAGGGTGGTTGACACGGCGCGTAAAGTGGCACGTGTCACTTGGCCACGCCAGCGCGGAAGACGCGGGAATCGACAGCCCTCAGAGTTGTTCTACTGTGAGCCCGTGACGACCGCGCCGCCCGATTCCTTCAAGAAGCCTCTACTGGCCATCGCCGGGCGCGCCGCCGTGCTGGTAGCGGTGAGCGCGGCGGTCGGATTTGGCGCCAACGCCGCACGCCCGGGGGGACTTCGTATCGCCACGTTCTCGCCGCCGGTCGCCTGCACGGGTGGCGAGGACCACGGCGGCGCGAGCGCCGTCGCCGCCGTGCCCGCCTATGTCGAGCGGTCGATCGCGCCGCGAAAAGCGTCGTCGCTCTGCAGCCGCGACGACGTGGTCGTGCTCGATACGCGCCCCGAGCGCCGCTACGCCGAAGGGCACGTCGCAGGCGCGATTCACCTGCCGTGCGACGCCGCCGGCGTGGTCGTCCACACCGCGCTCGCGGGGTTCGAAAAGGCGTCGATGGTCATCGTCTACGGCGAGCACGACGGCGACGCGGAGCCGGTCGCGGCGTCGCTTCGCACGCGCCTGCCGAGCACCAAACGCGTGCTTACGCTCGAGGGCGGTTTCGCCGCGTGGGAGGCCGCGAGCCTTTCGTGCGTGTCGGGCCCCTGCGACGAATGCGGCGGCGCCTCGGCGTCGCGC
>JANXMC010000162.1 GCA_025354825.1 Myxococcales bacterium | reverse complement strand
GCCGCGACGGCGGGAGGCTCGGCATGACGGCGGCGATTCGCGACCACGCGCTCCTCAAGGCGCGCGCGCACGATGCGTACGATTCGCACGAGGCGCCCCTCGCCCTCGACGACCGCCCCGGCGCGTACCGCTGGTGGTACTTCGATGCGATGAGCGACGACGGCGAGACGAGCCTCGTCGTCATCTTCTTCATCGGGTCGGTCTTCTCGCCTTATTATGCGGCGCGCCTCGCTCGCGGCGAGATGCCGTCGCCGCGCGACCACGTCGCCGTCAACGTCGCGATCTACCGCCGCGGAAAGCCTTTCGCGTGGGCCTTCAGCGAATACGGAAGCGATCGGCTCGATCTCGCGAGCAAGCCCGGCGCACGGCGAATCGCCATCGCGCGGTCGTCGTTCGAGCGCCGCGCCGACGGCGCGATCGTCGTGAACATCGACGAGCAGCGGACCCTCACACGGAAGCCCCTCCGCGGCACAGTCGTCGTCACCCCGCAGCACGCACGCATCGCCGTCTCGTCGGTGAAGCTCGCGAGCGATCGCCACGAGTGGCGGCCCATCGCGCCCCACGCGCGCGTCTCGGCGCGCTTCGATGCGCCCGATCTCGCGTTCGACGGCGCGGGCTACCACGACGAAAACTGGGGCTCGGAGCCGCCGGCACGCGCGATGGCGAGCTGGTCGTGGGGGCGCGTGCACCACCAAGACCGCACGCGGATCTTCTTCGACACGCTGTCGAAGTCGGGCCATCGAAAGCTCGTCGTCTTCGACAGCGTTTCGGGCTCGCGCGTCGCGTGGCCGCCGCCTCGCGAGGTTCGCGCGTGCACGAAAAGCTGGCTTCTCCCCATGCCCACAGCCTTCGAGGCAGGCGACACCGATGCGGGCGAGCGCATCGTGTTGGGCGCGCCGACGCTCATCGAGCGCGCGCCGTTTTATACGCGTTTTCATGCGGAATTTCCCCATCCCCAAGGGCTCGCGCCCACGCTCGGCCTCGGCGAGCACGTCGACTTCACGCGCTTCTCGGAGCCGGTCGTTCGCCGCATGATCGCGCTCCGCATCGCACGCCCCGATAGGTCCGATCGCGGCGTCTTGCCGTGAGCCCCCTCGAGGTCGCGACGCTCGCCCATGCCGCCCTCGGTGCGGCCTTCGTCGCCGTTGCGACCACGGCCTTCCTTGCGCGACCGCAGGGCGCGAGGGCGAACGCAGTCCGCGCGCCCGTGCTGCTCCTCCGCGCCGCCGAAGCTGTCGACGACGCGCTCGCGGCGCGCCTCGCGCGGGATGCCGACGCGTACGAAGGGCCGCTCGTTCGCATCCTCTGTCTTCCGTCGCGCGAAGCCGGGGCGCCGGTCACCGCCGATGCCTTCCCTGGGCTCCGCGTCGCCGTCAGCGATCTCGCGACCGACACCGTCTGCAACCGCAAGGCCCGCCACCTCGCCGCCGGGGTCGCCGAAGCCTCACGCTTGGGCCTCGTCGCGCCCGACACGGTGGTCGTTCACGCCGACGCCGACGTCGTCCTCTTGCCCCGTGATCTCGATCGCCTCGTCGCCACGCTCGTCGCCTATGCACCACGGGGCGCCGCTTTCGCCGCGCCGTCGCCCTCTGGAGGAAGCCCCGTCGCCCAGCTCGCCGTGCGCGCCATCGTCTGCGCGTCGCCGCAAGCGTTCGCCGCTCTCTGGTCCCTTGCACGCCTCACCGGTGCGCCCCCCGCGATGGCTGGCAAGCTCGTGGCGCTCCGCGCCGAGACTCTCGCGGCCATCGGCGGCTACGAGCGCGTCTCGCCGTTCATCGCCGACGACGTCGCTCTCGTCGATGCGCTCCACGCCTGCGGATGCCCAATCGCCCTCGCGCCCTTCGCCGCCGAGACGTGCGCGCCGACCCGCACGCTTGCCGATGTTCGCGCGCAGATGGCGCGCTGGCTCGCCGTCGCGTCGGCCCACCGTCCGGGGCTGCTCTTCGCGTACCCGCTTCTCGTCGCGCCCGCGATTGTCACGCTGCTCCTCGCCGTCGCCTGCGTGGTCGCGGGGCACGGTACGAGCGGAGCGGTCGCCGTCGCCCTCCTCGTAACGACGCGCACGGCGCTCGCGTGGGCGCTCGCAGGGCTCTACGCGCAGCGCGGTGAGCCGCGAAATGTCGTGTTGCAGACCGCACGTATCCTCCTCGGCATCGTCCTCGGCGACGCGCTTCTCACCGCAGCGATGCTCGCGTCCATTGGCCATCGACGCATCGCCTGGGGGGGCCGCATCTACGAGCTCGAGCCCCGCGGGCGCGGTCGCATTCAGGCCATCCGCACGCGCATCTGAGCGAACGCAGCCCCGCCACATGTGACAGGGGTGCGGGCGAGCGTTCGCCGCGATACGCCGCATGCGCTCTGAATCGAGCGGGGCACACCCGGTGCTTCGAGGCGGGCGTCGGCCGCAGGAGTGGTCCGCAAGAGGTGATGAATGTCGAGGTCGCGCAGATTGCCCGTCGGTGCAGAGATGTTGCCGGCGGGTGACGGAGTGAGCTTTCGTGTTTGGGCGCCGAAGCGCTCGCGCGTCGAGCTCGCTCTCGAGGATCAAGGCGCACCGCGCCGCCCCGCAGGTGTGGCGCTGAGGAGCGAGGGCGACGGGTACTTTTCGGCCGTCGTCGCGTCGGTGCGCGTCGGTGATCGCTACGGCTTTCGTCTCGACGACGACGACGAGATCTACCCCGACCCCGCATCGCGCTTCCAACCCGACGGGCCCCACGGCCTCTCGGCGGTGGTCGATACGAACGCCTTCCGCTGGACCGACGGCGCGTGGCAGGGCGTCTCGGCGCGTGGCCAAATCATCTACGAGATGCACATCGGCACGTTTACGAAGGCTGGCACGTGGGAAGCCGCCGCAAACGAGCTCCCCGAGCTGAAGGACCTCGGCGTGACCGTCATCGAAATGATGCCCATTGCCGACTTCTCCGGCGCCTTTGGCTGGGGGTATGACGGCGTCGCCCTCTACGCGCCTACGCGCATTTACGGAAAACCCGACGACTTGCGCGCCTTCGTCGACCGCGCGCACTCCCTGGGAATCGGCGTGATCCTCGACGTCGTGTACAACCACTTAGGCCCCGACGGGAATTACCTCGGCGCGTTCTCCGACAGCTACTTCACAGACCGCTACGTCACCGACTGGGGCTCCGCGATCAACTTCGACGGCGACGGGTCGGGCCCCGTGCGCGACTTCTTCGTCGGCAATGCGGGCTACTGGATCGACGAATTTCACTTCGACGGCCTGCGCCTCGATGCGACGCAGAACATCTACGACAACGGCGACCGCGAGCACATTCTCGCGGCCGTTTCGCGCCGCGTGCGCGAGGCTGCGCGCGGACGCGAGACGATGATCGTCGCCGAGAACGAGCCGCAAGAGGCGCGACTCTTGAAGCCCCTCGCCGACGACGGCTTCGGCCTCGACGGCGTCTGGAACGACGACTTTCACCACAGTGCGATGGTGGCGTTGACGAAGAACAGCGAGGCGTACTTTACCGACTACCGCGGATCGCCTCAGGAGCTCGTCTCCGCAATGAAACGCGGATACCTCTACCAAGGGCAAAACTACAGTTGGCAAAAGAAGCGGCGCGGAACCGCGGTGCTTCATGCGCATCCGTCTTCGTTCATCACGTTTCTTCAGAATCACGATCAAATCGCCAATTCGCTTCGGGGCGACCGCATCTCGCTGCTCGCGAGCGGCGCCCTCGTTCGAGCGCTCACGGCCTTCACGTTGCTTGGACCGGGGACGCCGATGCTTTTTCAAGGCGAAGAGTTCGCGGCGTCGTCGCCGTTTCTCTTTTTCGCGGATCACGCGCACGCGCCCGAGCTCGCGAAGATGGTTCGAAAAGGACGAGGGGAGTTTCTGATGCAGTTTCCTTCGATGCAATCGCCCGAAGCGCAAGCGCTGCTTCGTGACCCTTCGTCGCGCGCGACCTTCGACGCGTGCAAGCTCGATTTCGGCGAACGGAGCGTCCACGCGGAGACCTATGCATTTTACAAGGACCTCCTCGCGCTCCGTCAGCGCGACGCCGTTCTGCGCGCGCCCGATGCGGGGACGGTCGACGGGGCGGTCCTCTCGGAGGAGGCGTTCTGCCTGCGCACGTTCGGCACGACGGCCGGAGACGACCGTCTGCTCGTCGTCAATCTCGGTCGCGAGCTTCTCTTCACGCCGTGCCCCGAGCCGCTGCTTGGCGCGCCCGAGGGGATGCGATGGAGCGTTTTGATGTGCTCAGAAGATTCGAAATACGGAGGTCACGGCGTGACGAAACCGGAAGACGACCTTGGGCGTTGGCATATCGCCGGGCAGTGCGCCTTCGTGCTCGCGGCCGTCGCCGCCGAGGTGGCGTCGTGACGCGCATCCTCCGCACGCTGCCTTTCGAAGCGCCGCGCGACGGCCACCGCCCCACGGCCGATTCGATCGACCCCGAAGCGCCGTCGCGCCCGCTCGTCGCGAGCGAATGGCTCGTCACCAACGGCCTCGGCGGCTACGCGTCGGGCACGGTCTCGGGCGTCATCACGCGTCGCTTTCACGGCATGCTCATCGCGGCGCTCCCTGCGCCTCACGGCCGAACGATGATGCTCAATCACGTCGCCGAGCTGGTGCACTTCGAAGACGACCGCTCGAAGGCGCAGCACGTCGCGGCGGTGCAGCTCGGCGCTCAGGCGCGCCCCGACCGCCATCAAGACGCGAGCCTCGCGCGCCTCACAGAGTTTCGCCTCGAGGAAGGCCTTCCTGTCTGGCGCTACGAGCACGGCCAAATGGTCGTCGAGAAGCGCCTCGTCATGCCTCACGGGCAAAATACGGTATATGTAACCTACACGCTTCTCGCTGGGCCCGAGGCGGTGTTGGAGCTCGAGCCGTGGATCCACTTCCGCCCGCACGAAGGGGCTCTCGAGCTCCCCCTCGAGGGCGGCTACGCGCTCATGACGGTCGACGACCGCTTCGAAGTCTCGGGCGGTCGCGCGGGCGTGCCGCCGCTTCGCCTTCGGGTCTTTGGAGCCGAAGGTGCGTTCGCGATCGAAGGGCGCCGCATTCGAAACGTGAAGTTCCAAATCGAGAAGAGCCGCGGCTACGACGCGTCGGGCGATCTCTACAGCCCGGGGCATTTCCGCGTGCCGCTCAAGCTCGGGAGCACCGTAGGCTTCTTGGCGTCGGCCGAAGAGTGGACGACGGCCCTCGCGCTCAACGCGCCCGAGGCCGATGGTTGCGAGCGAACGCGCCGCGGAAGGCTCCTTGCGGCGGCCGATCCGAAGGCGCGCGGAGGCTTCGCAGCCGAGCTCGTCCTCGCCGCCGACCAGTTCTTGATGACCCCCGCGGGACGCATCGAAGATTCGGCACGCGCAGCCGCCACGGGGGACGAAGTCCGCACTGTGATTGCCGGCTACCACTGGTTCACCGACTGGGGTCGCGACACGATGATTAGCCTCGAGGGGCTCACGCTCACGACGGGGCGGGGGATCGAGGCGGGGTATATCCTACGAACGTTCGCCCACTACGTGCGCGACGGGCTTATCCCCAATATGTTCCCCGAGGGGAAAAACGGCGGTCTTTACCACACGGCCGACGCCACTTTGTGGTTCTTCCACGCCGTCGATCGGTATTTGGCCCATACGGGCGATCGCGCGACGCTGCGGCAGATTCTCCCCACGATGATCGAGATTCTCGACATGCATGCGAAGGGGACCCATTTCGGGATTC
>JANXMC010000354.1 GCA_025354825.1 Myxococcales bacterium | reverse complement strand
GAGGCCACACCCGATCCCATCCCGAACTCGGAAGTTAAGCTCTTCGGAGCCAATGGTACTGCACGGGAAGCCGTGTGGGAGAGTAGGACGCCGCCGGGATTTTTTTAGCAGAAGCCCACGTGACTCACCTCACGTGGGCTTCGTCGTTTTGTCTTCACCAGGCTCCCGGGACCGACCTCGCGTCGAGGTTCCCCGCGACGCGCGACCGTTAGCCCACCCGGCGCACGACGGGCGGCAAATGGGCAGCGCCCGCTGGCATTCGCGCGGCCGCCGCACGACCAGCTGGGGCGCTCAGGGGAGTCGCCCCGTGGGTCTTTCCGTTTTGCGCGCTCTCCGCGCCTTCACACTTTGGGCATCACGGTTTTCGCTAGCTTGAGAATTACTTTGAACTCGGCGGGCGTGATCGAGACGACCGAGATGCGCGGCTTCTTCACGACATGAACCTCCTCGAGCCCCTTGGCGGTTCGGAGTACGTCGAGGGATACCGCGGCGACGAGGGGGAACGCCGGTGCGATATCGACCGCGCTCCAATCGGCGCCGTCGGCCGTTGGATCGGCGTAGGCCGTCTTCACCACGCGAGCGACGCCGACGATCTCTTTCCCGTCGTTCGAATGATAGAAGAGGCATAGGTCGCCCTCCTTCATCGCGCGGAGGTTGTTCCTAGCCTCGTAATTTCGCACGCCGTCCCACGATGCGCGTCCTTCGGCGACGAGCTTCGACCAGGGGTAGGTCGACGGCTCGCTCTTCATGAGAAACATCGCGAGCTTCTTCGCTGCCATCAGTGCTCTGCCGTCCCTTCGAGGTTTGTGAGGCGCTTCGCCATCGCGTCGCGGAGGCGAACGTAATTGGGCGGTAAATTCTGCTTCGAAGCTCGTGCGATCGCTTCGCGGAGAGCTGTCGCGGCGCCGCTCGCGTCACCTTTGGCCACGAGGATGTCGACTTTGACGCCTCGCACGCGGAGCTCACGGCCGCCGTAGACTCGAGCGATCGCCCCATCGACCGCGACGAGCGCTTCGTCGAACCGTTTCATCTCGAGGAACGCCCGGGCGAGGCGCACGCGCGGGTTGTAGTCGTTGGGGAAGTCGTGCTCGCTCGCTTTCAACATTGGGACGGCGCGTTCGGGCTGACCCAATGCGAAGTAGGCCTCGACGCGGTGAGCATCGAAGACCGCGCGCGCGTCGGGCGATTTCGCCCGCGCGGCTTCGCCTTCGAGAAATGTCGCCCACGCCGACGCCGTTGCTTTTTTCGCGGCTGCGTTTTTCGCTTCGCTGTGCATCTCGACGAGCGATTCGAAGAGACTCGAGCGGTCGTCGGCGAGAATTGGAACCGTCATGTCTTGCGCGATTTGCGTCACCATCGCGGCAAGCTCGGCGAGCGCGGCAGGGTCCGTCGTCGCATCGCTCAGCGCGCAGTGAAGCCCCGATGCTGCGACGTTCGTCTTCGACGTGCCCGGCGGGAGCTTCGGCGCCTCGGCGCGCGCGAAAGTCACGCAGGCAGGCGCGTCTTTCGACTCCTCCAGCGCTCCGGCGAGAGCTTCGCTCGCCTGCGGCCGGCGTTTCCACCCCGCCGGCGCTGCGGCGAGCGCGGCACGGTATTCGGCAATCGCATCGGCGCGCTTGGCCGATGCCGACGCCTGCTTCGCGCGCAGAAGCGCCGCCGACGCCTCACCAGCACTCGAATCTGACATCGAGCTTCCGGTTGCGTCCTCCAGGAGCTGCGCGAGCTCGGGCCCCGTCGCCGAGCCTACCCACTTGAGCGTCTTCGTCTCATGCTCGGCCTCGACCACCCAGAGCGTTGGCCAAAAGCTCATTGGGTATTTCTCGAGAAACGCAGCATTCTCCGGCTTCTCGGTGTCGATCGCCAACCAGACCATCTTGTCGGCGTACGGGCTTATCGCGGCGTCGGTGAAGACGTACGACCGCATGCTCAGGCAGGTGTGGCACCACGCGGCCCACGCATCGATGAAGAGCGGGCGCTTCGTGGCACGCGCTTCGGCCAAGGCACGAGCGTAGTCGTCCTCGATGAATGCCGGGTGGGCGAGGGGCGCGCTCTGCGCGGTGGCGGGCGGGGCTGACGATGGCGCGCAGGCGACCCCTCCGAATGCGGCGGCAACGGCGAGCGCCGCAATGCCTATTTGCGAGGCGGCTCTCATGCCGCTTCGATGCCGTCGAAAAACTCGCCGATGAGCGACGCGAACCAAGCCTTCACGGGCTCGGTTTGAAGCATCGCGACGACGATGGGCCACGAGAGCTCGGTCAGCGCGTCGAAATCGAGCTTTGCCGTAATTTGATATTTGCTGAGTATCTCGGCGAGCGTATTTTCGTTATGCGTTTCGAAGAACTTGGTAATTGCGTCGTGGCGGCGTTTTTTCGAGGAGTCGAGAGAGAGGACGTGGCTCGTGATGTCGAGGCCGATGGCGTTTCCGAGCTCGAGGCCTCCGTCGTCGACGTTCCCTACGAGGCTCTGAAGCTCCTGCTCGTACAGCCACACGGCGACGGCTTTGCGCACGCCTACGGACTTGGGCTCGTCGCTCGAGGCGACGGTGAAGTCGGCCATCTTCTTGAGTGCTTTTCGCGAGAAACCCTGGAGGAACTTGCGCATCTCGGGCTCGAGGCGTTTGTCGAATTCACCGCGCACGGCGTCCATCGACTTGAGAACGGCGCCCGAGCCGATTGGCAAAAAGCGTTTGATGAGGCCGGGTAGCCCCCATTCGGCGAAGAACGGATTCACGCTGTCGTTGAACGTCTTGAGCGCGTCGAAGAGGACGTCGCGCATGACCTCTTCCATCACGTCCTGCTCGAGGACTTCGCGAATCAACCGCTCGGGAATGAGCCCTTTGCGTTCTAAAAGGCGGTCGATGTTGGCCCGGGCGCTCGCGGGGACGTAATCGCCGAGCAGCGTCCTGTCGGCGCGGATCTCTTTCACAATCTCGGCGTGAAGCTCTTTCGCGATCGGCTCTACGGCGGTGGCAAACGTCTCCCGGGTGAGCGCGGCTTCGACGACGGCGAAGATCGCGGTGGGCGAGGCGAGCGTCGAGAGTTTCTGCCCCAAGAGCGCGTCGTGCCCTTTTTCGAGATTCGCGCGCCACTCCTCGCGCGCTCTCGGCGTGATAAGGCGCGCTTCGAAGAAGGCGATTTGCGTGGCTTTGAGGTGGTTCAACAGGTCGCGCGAAGGGATGTTGCTCACGGGCGGGCATCCTAGGGCTGCGGCAGGCGACTCGCCAGCGGCGAGCGGCGTGGACGGGCACGTCGGCGCTTGGGCTGATATCCTTCGCGCGCCTATGCGCTTCACCTCGATTTTCTCGGTTCGCATCGCGTCCTTCTTCACCGCGCTCGTCCTTCCGTTGGGCCTCGCGCTCGCGGCGGCGGGCCTCGCTTCCGCGTGCTCGAGCACCCCGTCGACGACGCCTGCGTCCGGCGTGCCCGATGCTGGCGTGGTCGCCGATGCGGCGCCCGGTCCGACCGCGGATGCGGACGTTGCCGACGACGGCGGCGTCGACGCCGCTGAGGACCCGCAGGACATTCTGGGGACGCTCTCGGGCTCGTGCGGCGTGCTCGGACCGATGCTTCATGCGACGGCGCCGTCGTTGGTCGACAACGGCCTCACGTTCGTGGCGGGCGAGCACTACGCGGCCGACACGCTCTCTGCGGACGGGCAGAAGATGTACGCGCAGCCGAACGCCGGCGGCACGTCGGTCGAATCAGAGGTGATGAGCCTCGAGGTGCTCCACTACTGCGAGGATGCGTCGCTCTTGGCGACGGAGACACAAGTTCGGTACAGCGCGGACGCGGGCAGCGGCTCGATTACCGACATTCTCGTGAGCATCGGCGGCGAGCGGTACGGCGTGAGCGTCACGCGCGCCTACAAGCCGTCGCCCGGGATGACGGACGACCAGGTGAAAGAGCTTCTCGAGACGAAGCTTCGCGGCATTCAGTCGAGCACGGCGCGTGTCGACGCGCGCGATCGTTGGGTGAAGCAGATTCTCCACGTCTTCGTCATTGGCCAGGCGGGGGTCGAAGGCGTGAAGCGCGTCTGGCCGACGATCGCCGATGCCGACAAGGTTGACACGATTGTGCTCGTCACGGCGACGACGGGGGGTGGCTTCATTTACTGCCACACCCCGCCTCTCGGCAGCGAATGCACGCTTTAGGCATGCACCTCGAAGCGCGCGATTAGACCGGGTCGCGGCGGCGTAGAAGCACGAGGAGCGCGCCCATGATGACGAAGGTCATCCCCATGAGGACGGCCGTCGGAATCCACGTTTGGCTCCAGTCGGTGAACCCCCACGCGCCGGGGATCGAGTCGCTCGCCATTTGCGCCGTCGCGCAGTGGAACTTGCCATTGTCGACGAAGTCGGGCGCGCTCGTGAGCCCGGGCTGTTTCAAATCGATGAGCCATGCCGGCTGCATCTCCACGGCCTGGCGCTCGTAGGCGACCGAGCCCTGGAAACCCCAGCGCGCCGGCATGAAGTACATGAGCGGCTTGAGCATCGGGTTCGTCGTCATTGGCACCATGAGGCCTCCAAGGACGACCTGCGGAATTAGCGCGATGGGGGTGAGCGCCATGGCGGCTTCGGCGGACGAGACCACCGTCGAGAGCAACAGGCCGAGGGCGCAGGCGTTCATCGAGACCGCGACCATCGCAATGAGCTCCATGAGGAACGCGACGGGGCCGCCGTTGAAGCCGAGCGTGACGAAGACGATGCCGAGCAGCATGAAACACTGCAAAACGCAGATGGCGCTGAGCATCAGATATTTCGAGAGGACGTAGTTGACGAGCGAGAGGTTCACCATGCGCTCGCGCATGTAGATCGCCCGCTCGGTGACGATCTCGCGGGCCGAGTTGCTGGTGCCGAACCAGACGCAGCTGACGACGACGAAGAAGAGCGCCGCCGTGTTGTCGGGCGTCTCGATCATGCTCTTGAGCAAGTCGGTATTGCCTGCGGTGGTTGCCGCGTTTCGCTTGGAGAGCTCTTGGAGCGCGCCGAGGCACCAGAAGGGAATCGCCTTCTTTTGCCCTGCGAAAACGAACGCGAGCATCAGGCCGATGATCGGCGCCTGTAGGAACATGATGGCGGCGCCAGCGCGGTCGCGGACTTTCACTTTCCAATAGCGCGACATCAGCAAAAACAGCTGTCGCACCTGGGCGACGTCGGCCCGGTGGGGGACGCCGCGTGCGGCGGGCTCGGTGCCGACGGCGCGCCGGCCGGAGAACATTTTTTGAAACGTCGGGTTCTGATCGTTGAAGAACTCGGCGCGCCATCCGCGGGCGGCTTCGAGGCGCGCCGTATTGCGAGTTGCGCTTTGATCGCGCTGGCGCATCTCGTCGAGCATCGCCCGCTCGCGCAGGTTCAGCATGTCGAACATGTCGCGGGGATTGTCGATGTGGCGCGGGCGCCCCTGGCGTGAGAGGAGCGAGCCGAAGAACTGATACGACGGCTCTCCGGTGGGGCCGAAGTACGTAGGGATACCGCCATAACCCATGATGAATGCGAGATTGAACTTCTCGTATTCGTCTTTCGCGGGCTGGTGGATCGTCATGACGATCGTCTTGCCGGTCTTCTTCGTGAGGTCGGCGAGGAGATTGATGAGCGCCGTCGTGTCGTCGGCGGCGAGACCGCTTGTCGGCTCGTCGAGGAAGACAATGACCGGATCGGTTACGAGCTCGAGGGCGATGTTGACGCGTTTGCGCTGGCCGCCGGAAAGGACCTTCTTTTCAGGCTTGCCGATTTGCAGATTGCGTACGGCTTCGAGGCCTAGCTCGCTCAGCGTCTGCTCGACGCGGGCGTCGATTTCGGCCTCGGAATAGTCCGGCGGGAGGCGGAACTTGGCCGAGTACTTCACGGCTTCGAAGACCGTGAGCTCGGGGTGAACGAGGTCGTCTTGCGGGACGTATCCAATCGACCCGCGAAGGGCGTCGTAAATGGCATACAAGTCTTCGCCGTTAATACGAACTTGCCCACTCGTCGGCGGCATATAGCCGTTGAGGGTCATGAGCAGCGTCGTCTTTCCCGCGCCGGACGGCCCCATGAGGGCGATCATGTCGCCGGGGAGCGCCTTGAACGAGACGTGGTCCAAGAGGACCTTCATCGACGACTTGTTCTCGCGATCGGGAACCTCGAGGAAGAGATCCCACGCTTCGACCTCGTAGGTCGGGCGACCGGCCCAGTCGGCCTGGTCTTCGACCACCACGTTGACCTGGCTGCCGGTCACGTGAATCAGCAGCGGCATCGGGCCGATGAAGACCTTTTCGCCGTTCTCGATCGGCACCTTTTGGTTGGGCGCGATGCGGGCGCCGCGAACGAACGTTCCGTTGGCCGACCCGTTGTCGACGAGGAACAGCTGCCCGCCCTCTCGTAGGATCTGCGCGTGCTTGCTCGAGACCTGCGCGTGGTTGACGACGATCTGGTTGTCGGGCGTTCGGCCGATCGAGATGGCCGTCGAGGCGAGCTTCTCGAGGGAGAGCTCACCGATGACCGTGCGGTGCTTTGGTGCGCGGGCGCCGCTTTCTTGCGGCTTCGCGGGGGCGTTCGCGCCGGCTGCGGCGGCCCCGCCATGAGCTGCCGGTGAAGGCGAGGGGGCGCCGCCGCTCGCTTGCGCGAGCTGCATGAGCAGACTGACGGGGACGGGGATCGGCCCGAAGGCGACGACGCCGTTGGGGTCGAGCGGGACGGGCTGGTTCGGCGGAATGCGCTGGCCGCCGATGTACGTACCGCTCGTCGAGCCGGCGTCGGACACCATCATGCGATCGAGCATCACCGTCGCGTGGTG
>JANXMC010000107.1 GCA_025354825.1 Myxococcales bacterium | reverse complement strand
GCTCGAGAGCGAAGTTCGAGTTCACGCTCCCCGCTGGAATCCCCTTGAAAAAGGCGAGATCGCCGAGGTCGTAGGTTTGCAAAAGCGAGCGAAGCTCGCGCTCGTCGAACGAAGTGAAGACGCCCACAGCGATCGCATCCTAAGCGCATCGCCGCGGCTTGGCAGCGTGGCGACGCGCCGTCTCGGCGTTGTCGAATTATCGACACTAACGTGGGGTTCTGCTAAGTCCGCCGTTGAAACTGCGTCTTTTGCCACGATCGCGACGGGGAAATGGCAACCACAAAGAAGACTGCGACGAAGAAGGACTCAAAGGCGGCCGGTTCTGCGAAAGCGGAAAAGGGCGCGAAGGCGGACGCAAAGGGGGCCGACGGCAAGCGCAAGCTCGGTCTGCGCGGCGCCGCTCCGTGGGCCGCTCGCCACGCCGCAAAACACGCCGCCGAAGCGCGGGCGAGGGCGGCCGAGCCGCCGCTTCCAGGCAGCGCGCGCGCGACCATCCGCGTCCCCCAAGGGGCCGAGGACATCAAGCAGAAGATTGGTGAGCTCCACAACGCGCTCACGCAGATCAAAGGCTTCCGCAAGAACCTCACGAAGAACTTTTACGAAGTTGGAGACATTCTCCGTGAAGTGCAGGCGCGAAAGCTCTACGTGGCCAAGGGCTACGGCACGTTCGAGGCCTTCCTCGAGCGCGAGATCGACTTCGGCAAAACGACCGCGCTCCGCCTCGTGAAGGTCGTCTCGACCTTCCTCAAGGAGGCCGCGCAAGAGCACGGAATGGAGCGCGTGATGAACGCCCTCATCGCGCTCGAGACGGTCGCCGAAGGGCAGAGCGGCAGTGGCAGCAAGTCGGACGCGCCCAAGGTTCCGCCGCCGCCGATGTCGTCGCCGTCGCTTCCGATGAAGCCGCCGGGTCGCTGAGGGTTCGGTCGTAGTCGCGCGGGGGTGACGGCATTCGATGCCCGCCCCCGCGTTCCCCTGCACGCGTTTGCGCGCGTGTTGCGGGACGATACGGGCGACTGCCCACGACGGGGTTCACCCCGTGTGGCCGCGCCCTGCGGGAATCAGCACGTGAACACGTGTGCCCGCGCCGCGCTCGGTCTCGATACGAATGTCGCCGCCGTGCTGGTCGACGATCTTACGAACGATGGAAAGGCCGAGGCCCGTGCCCGCTTCCTTCGTCGTGAAGAACGGGTCGAACACGTTCGCGAGCACCTCGGGCTCGATGCCCGGACCCGTGTCGCCGATGGTGATACGCACCCACTCCGCGTCGGGAACGACGGTCGCCGTGAGCGTGCCCCCCTCTTTCATCGCCTCGATCGAATTGACCACCAGGTTGAGCACAACCTGTTTGAGCTTCGAGAGGTCGCCCACGGCCACGCAGCCGTCTGTCCCGATTTGCCGCACGATCCGCACGCCGCGTGCGCTCGCGGCGTCCCGTTCGAGGTCGACTACGGCGTCGACCAGTCCGCCAATGTGAACCGGCTCGCGGGCGATTCCGCGCGGCCGCGCGAGCTCGAGAAACTCCGTTAATAGGCGGCTTAATCGGCCGATTTCGCCTTCGACGATGTGCGCGCGTTTATGCAACTTGCCGCGCACCTCGGGCTCGACATCGAGCTTGTCGACGTCGCGCCCCAGCATGTGAAGTTGCAATACGGCCGCGTTGAGTGGATTACGGATCTCGTGGGCCAAGTTGAGAGCCAAGGCCCCCATCGCGCTCAGCGCTTCGGCGTCTGCCGCGCGTTTCTCGAGGGCGCGCCGCTCGGTAACGTCGATCCCAATCCCGTAAACGAGTTGGAGCGACTCGCCCTCCGCGCGGGCGCTCGAAAGATGAAACCGGATCCGCCGCGGCATTCCCGCTTCGAGCGGCGCGCATTTCGGCCCGTCGATAAACCCAACTTCGATGTCGCGGGATCGCCCGCCTTCGCCCACGTGCGCAACCGACTCGCGCATGCGGTGGCGATCTTCCGGGGCGACCCAGCTCTCCAGGAAATCGCGGCCGAGGGCGCTCTCCGACGAGACGCCCGTGAGCGCCGAGGCCTTTCGGTTGAAGAGTGCGACGCGCCCGTCGGCGCTGAGGCCGACGACCAAGACGTCGGTCAATTCGACGAGGGCGCGGTAGCGGCGTTCGAGCTCTTCGCGCTCGCGCTTCAAGCGGACTTTCAAAAGCGCCTGCTCGACCGTCGCGAGGAGCTCCTCGGGGTGGAACGACTTGGGGACGAACGCGAAGGCCCCCGAGCGCAGCGCGCCCATGGCCGCGTCCATCGTCGCGAAGCCGGTGATGAGGACCACCTCGCTGAAGGGCGAGGCGATGCGCAGCGGCTCGATGAGATCGACGCCGCTCGTGTCGGGGAGCTTCACGTCGACGATGGCGACGTCGAAGCCCGAGGTGCGCGCGATGGCGAGCGCTTCGTCGCCGCGCGAGGCCGTGACGACCTCGAGGTGCAAGCGGCTCGCGGGCCCGGTGACGAGAACCGCACGCAGCGCGCCGACGAGATCGGCGTTGTCGTCGATGATGAGCACCCGACCCGACGGGCGGGGCGCGCGCGTGTACGGCGGAACGGCCGGGTGAGCCGCGTCGGTCGCGCTGGGCACGCCCTTCATGTCAGGCGACGCCAAGGTGCTTTCGAAGCAGCGCGTTCACGACGGCGGGGTTCGCGCTCCCCTTCGTCTCTTTCATCACGGCGCCGACCAGATAGCCCAAGATGCTCACCTTCCCGCCGCGCACGGCCTCGGCCTGCTTGGCATTCGCTTCGAGCACCTTCGCCACCACCGCCTCGAGCACGCTCGCATCGGACACCTGCGCCATGCCGAGCTCTTTCACCAGCGCGTCGGGCGCGCTCTCGGTCCCTCGCATTTTCGCGTAGACCTCTTTCGCCTGCTTGCCGCTGATAGAGCCGGCATCGACCATCTTCAAGAGCTGCGCGATTTGCCGCGCCGACACGGGAATGTCCGCCGCGAGGCCGCGCGTGGTCACGTCGCGGAGCACCTCGCTCTGCACGAAGTTCGAGACCTTAACTGGGTCGCCGTGGAGCGTCGCCGCCTCTTCGAAAAACGCCGCGACGCGCGGATGCTGCGTGAGCACACCGGCGGCGTAACGCGTGAGGCCGAACGCCTTCACGAAGCGGTCACGCTTCTCGCGCGGCAGCTCGGGCATCTCGTTGCGAACGCGCGCGACGTAGTGCTCGTCGAGCCGCAGCGGCGGCAGATCGGGCTCGGGGAAGTACCGATAATCTTGCGCCGTCTCCTTGCTTCGTAGTGAGAAGGTCGTCCCCGTCGTCTCGTTCCAGCCGCGCGTCTCTTGCACGATGCGGCCGCCGCCCTCGAGCACTGCGGCCTGGCGGTCGACCTCCGTGAGAATCGCTTTCTCGACGAAGCGGAACGAGTTGATGTTCTTCAGCTCGACGCGCGTCCCGAGCTTTGCGTCGCCGACGCGGCGGATGGAGACGTTCGCGTCGCAGCGAAACGACCCTTCCTCGAGGTTGCCGTCGTTGACGCCGATGAAGACCAACACGTCGCGAAGCACCCGCAGGTACTCGACCGCCTCGGCGGCGCTGCGCAGGTCGGGCTCACTGACGATCTCGATGAGCGGCACGCCGGAGCGGTTGAGATCGACCAGCGAATCGTCGCCACGATCGTGCGTGCTCTTGCCCGCATCCTCTTCCATGTGAATCCGGAGAATACGAATGCGCTTCGGCGCGGCCCTTTCGGCAGGATCTGCGTCCGCATCGGCCTCGCCGGCGGCGGCGAGATCGATGTGGCCGTCGTCGCTGTACGGCTCGTCGAACTGGCTGATTTGGTACCCCTTCGGCGAGTCGGGGTAGAAGTAGTTCTTCCGCGCGAACCGACTCTGCTCGCGGATCGAGCAGCCGAGCGCAATGGCCGCG
>JANXMC010000037.1 GCA_025354825.1 Myxococcales bacterium | reverse complement strand
TGGGCGTCAAGTTCATCAAGATCGACGACTCGTCGCGCTCGCTGATCGACAGGCTCGTCGCGGCCAAGCCGGAGGCCGGGCGCGCGTTCGAGATCGAGCAGCCCCAAGAAGGTCTCCCCGAAATCGGTCACGCGACCGCGCGCGGAATCGGCGCCGCGAAGCCGGTCTCGACGGCGCCCGGCGGCGATCGCAAGCAGACGATGATGGGCATGGGTCACCTGCCCGGCTTCGACGCCGCGACCGCAGCCGCGGCCGGCTTTCAAACGGGGACGGACGATCAAGATTTGCCCGCGGCCGTTCCGAAAACGGCGGCGCAGAAGTTCGGCCCGGCGCCCACCGCGTCTGCGGCGCGCCTCGACCCTGCGAAGCGGAACATGAAGTCGACGCTCGTCGGTCTGCCGCCGCCGGACATTGGCGGCGCGTTCCCGCCGGCCGGTGAGAGCGCGTCGTCGCCGCGATCGCCGCAGTCGACGTCGGGGTCGGGCGCGGGGATGTTCCCGGGCGCCGGCCCGAACACCGCGCCTGCCGGGCCTGCGAAAGAGCAGACCGTGATGAAGCAGGCCGCCGAGCTCCTCGAAGAGGCGCTCAAAGAGGCGGGCGGCTCGATGGACGAGATCGGGCACAACCCGCTCTTCTCGGGGTCCGCCGCAGAGAAACCGAGCAAGGCTCCGGAGGGCTCGGGCGCGAACCGCGCGCCGGTCGCGCCTGCACCGACGCCCGCGGCCGCGGCCGCGGCCACGAGGGGAGCCGCCCAGGCGAAGACGCCGATCCCGATGGAAGAGGCTCGCCCCTCGGCCAACGTTCAGATCCGCGAGCCGTCGTCGGCCTCTGCGATGGCCAAGTCGGTGCCAACCGGCGGCGATCCGTTCGCGTCGCCGACGAAGCCGGCGGTCGAGAGGCCGTCTCCGGCGAAGGCCGCGCCGAGCACGCGTCCGGCCAAGGCCGTCGATGCGAGCGAGGACACCGTTCGTCGATCCCCGCCACGCGGCGATTCGACGACACGCACCAAGCTCGCGCCGGCCGCGCCGAAGAAGTCGAACACCGGCGCGATCCTCTTCGCGGCGGTCATCGTCCTCGGAGCGGTGGGCGGTGGGCTTTACAAAAAACACATGGACCAGCAGGCCGCGATGACGTCGCCCACGCCGCCGCCGCCGGTCGCGAGCGCTGTGGTTGCGCCGCCCGCGGTGACGCCGCCGCCGGTCGTGACGGCCGCACCGAGTGCGACGGCATCGGCCGCTCCCGCGGCCTCGGTGACCGCTGCGGCCGCTGCGGCGTCGGCAAAGGCCGCAGCGTCGGCGTCAGCCGCAGCAGCTGCGGCGGCTGGGAAGGCCGTCCCGGTCGTCGCGCCAACCGTCGAGAAGCCGGCGCCCGTGGTCGTCGAGAAGCCCGCTCCCAAGCCGCCGGCGCCCGTCGCCGTGGAGAAGCCGACGCCCCCCGCGCCGCCGATCGTCAAGCCGACGCCGCCCATCGCGCCCAAGCCCGCGTCCGAGAAGCCCGCGCCGAAGCCGAAGGCGCCGGCGGACGATTCGGACAACCCGTACTGACGCCGGCCGCGTCGGTCGCGCCCGTCGCGGCTACGTGCGGGTGATCTCGCGGACGATGGCCGCGAGGCGCCGCGCGACCGCGGACGTTGCGCCCCACACGAGCTCGCCGTCGATCGCATATCCCATGCGACCGACGAGCTCGCTCGCGGTTCCGGGCTCGCTCAAAAAGCGCGCGAACGGCGCCGAGAAGATTCGCGCGACCTCGCTCGGATTGGCAACGGGTGCCGCGTCTCGTGCAACCCACCCGACGTACGGCGAGATCACGTAGCCCGTCCCCGTGACGAGATCGTCGAGGGGCCCGAGCACGTCGACGAGCGAAGGCGCGACGCCGATTTCCTCCGCGGTCTCTCGAAGCGCGGTGTCGAGGAGCGACGCGTCTTCCGGATCGCGCTTGCCGCCGGGGAAGGCGACTTGGCCGCTGTGGCTTCGCATCCCCGTCGCGCGCCGCACGAGCCAGACGCGCACGCCGTCGTCGGCTTCGAAGAGAGGCACGAGCACGGCGCTCGCCGCTCCCGAGCCTGCCGGTGCGCGCGTCGGCGTACGTGCGGCGAGGGCTGCGCGAAGCGGCTCGCGAAGGAGCGAACCGGAAAGTATCGACGTCAGCGGCGGGCGCGAATCGCGCGGGGGCACGGTCATTCTCAGCCCCAACCTCAGCGCGGCGCGAGGAACGGATTCCACCGGCGCTCGTCGCCGATGGTCGTGTTGGGGCCGTGCCCCGCGACGACCACGGCATCGTCGGGCAGCGTGAGGAGCTTCTCGTTCAGCGACTTCATGATCAACGCGTGGTCGCCGCCCCATAAATCTGTCCGCCCGATGCCGCCGCGGAACAGCGTGTCGCCCGTGAAGACGCGCGTGCCGCCGCTGCCGCTGCAGACAAACGAGACGCTCCCCGGCGTGTGACCGGGCGTGTGGAGCACCGCGACCTCGAGGCTCCCCGCATGAAGCGTCGTGCCGTCTTTCAGCGAGCCGTCGATCTCTGCGAACGCCGGGAGTGCGCAGCCGAGCATCATCGATTGCATCGGCAGCATCTCGTAGAGCCCGCGGTCGCCTTCGTGAATCTTCGCGGCCGCGCCCGTCGCGATCTGCAACCCCGCAGTCGCCCCCACGTGATCGATATGCGTATGCGTGTGGACGATCGCTTCGACCGTCACGCCGAGCGCCGTGAGCCGCGCCTGAATGACGTCGAGGTGGCCACCCGGGTCGACGACGATTGCCTTCTTGGCGTCGAGGTCCGCGAGGATCGAGCAGTTGCAGCCGAGGGGGCCGACCATGAAGGATTCGACGTGCATCGCTTGTTCGGTAGCACCAAGTCGCCGGGCCGCGCGAGCTGAGGACTCTCGGCCGCGGGTTCAGCGCGCGTGCGGTGGATCGCGAGATCCAGGCTTGGGGCGTCGTCCGCGTGAAAAGATCCGCCCTCGAAGGGCGGCGACTGTCTCTTGTCGGCCTCACTTACCACAGCAACCCTTGCCGCCCCTGGATCACTGTGGCACGCCGTTCGCTGCAACCATGACTATGGCGTCATACCCCTCCACCTCCGCCCCCGTGGCTGCCGCATCGCTTTTCGCGGCATTCGCGGCAGTCGCGCTCTCGACAGTGTCGTGCGCGCGCGCGCAGTCGGCCGACGTGCCGGCGACGGGCGTCGTGGCGGCGCTCGTCCCAGCCGTGGCCGCGCCGGCCGAGGAGGACGAGGACGAGCACGCGGGGTCGCTCATCGTCCACGACGACGTCGTCCTCAAGTGTCCGACGATTAAGAAATACGCGTCACGCCCCGGCTCCGACGACGACGTCGCGATCGACGCCATTCGCTCCATCGGCGACTGCATGACCCGCGGCGGTCTCCGCAGTGCGCCGCGCATCGTCGTCACGGGCGGCGGGCGCGCGACCAAGCTGTTCCGGGATGCCATCACCCGCTTCGGCGTCATCGATGCGCGGCTCGACACGATCGTCGACAACTCCGACATTGCCGACACGCGTGTCGAGATCGCTCTCACGCGCCACCCGCTTCCCGGCGCCCACGAGCACGTCACGGTCGGCGTTCGAAAGAGCCAGATCGTCGGCTTTCTCTTGGCCGGCACCCTCGACGACTGACCGCTTAAACGACATCGCCCGCGAGCCTGAGGCCGCGGGCGTTTCGAAGTGTGCGGGCTGTCGCCTCGCCTCGACGCGGCCTACTCGGCTGCGGCGGCGTCGGCGTGAATGAGATGGGCCTTCTCGCGGAAGGCAGACCCGAGGGAGTGCATGCGGGCGCGGAAGTCGGAGCGGCGCGGGTCGAGCGTTGCGACCTCGGCAAGCGTGGACCGCATCGAGCGTTCGTAGTCGGCTTCGGGCGTGGGACACTTCGCGATGTGCGAGGTGAGCTCGTCGCTCAACTGATGGAGCAGTACGGTTGCGAGGAACCGCTCGGTTTCGAGCGCGCCCATGAGCATGTCGATGGTCCTCTGCTGCGAGAGGAAGGAGCTGTCGTCGGGCATATCGCAAAACGGCTTTGCAACTGAGGGTCCACGGCGGCGATCACGCTATTTCGCACCTGTTTCACGATTCGTAAGCGCCCGGCTGCGGACTTCGCACATCACCGCCGTCGCAACAAAGAAGCCTCAGCGTGGCAAAAGATCATCCCTCGTGGATAGGATCTCGCTCATGCGGTTCGACCAAATTCCCGAGCTCGCCGGCGGTCAGCCCTTCGTCGGTCACAACCGCGCCATGCGGAGCGACAGGCTCAACTTGCTGCGTCGCGTCGCCGCGCATCCGAGCGGCCTCGTGCGCCTTCGACTGCCCATCGCGCAACTCGTCACAGTGACGACGCCCGATCTGTTGCAGGAGCTTCTCATCGAGAAGGCGCGGTCGTTCGAGAAGTCGGCGATGGTCCGCTTCACGCTTTACCCACTCGCAGGCGAAGGGCTCTTCACGAGCGGCGGCGAGCTCTGGCGCCGCCAACGCAAGCTCATCGCGCCGCTGTTTCATCCGCAAAAGCTCGAGGGCTATGCAGACGACATGGTCGCGTGCGCCGAGCGCGACGTGCTGCCATGGCGCGATGGGCAGGTCGTCGATTTGCTCGAAGAGACCACGCGCATCACGATGGCCGTCGCGGGCAAGACGCTGTTCGACACCGATACGTTCGCCGAGGCCGAGGTCATCGGCGACGCGCTCACCGATGCTCTCGCGTGGACGAGCGAAGAGACGGCGAGCCCCTATGCGCTCTCGCATTTGCTCGCGTCGCGAGCGCTGCGGAAGATCGCTGCGCGCGCGCCCAATGGCGCGAAGGGGGCGCTCTCGTGGGCAAGCGAGCGGTTGAAGCGGCCAACGATTTTCCCCGGCGAGCATGGGAAAAAGCTCGTGTGGGCGATTCACCTTTTGGACGAGCGGGTCGCGCGGATGATCGACGAGCGGCGCCGCGAAGGGCTCACGCGCGCCGATCTTCTGACGCGGCTCTTGGTCGCCCAAGACGAAGACGCGAAGCGCGATGAGAACCGCGGGCAGGATCGCGCGTCGCGCGCAGCTGGCGACAAACAGGTTCGCGACGAGATCCTCACGCTGTTCATCGCGGGGCACGAGACGACGGCGACCGGCCTCGCGTGGTCGCTTCATCTCTTGTGCAAGCACCCTGAGATTTACGCTGCCGTCGAGCGCGAGGTCGACGCGCTCGGCCACCGACCGACCGCGGCCGATCTGCCGCGGCTAGGCCTCACGCTTCGTGTTTTTAAAGAGGCGCTTCGGCTCTATGCGCCGGTCTACATGGTGGGGCGGCGCGCGCGCGAGGCGACGACGCTCGGCGGCTACGAGATTCCCGCCGACACGCCGGTGATGCTCGCCCCGTTCGCCACGCACTACCGCGAAGACGTCTGGCCCGAACCCTCGCGCTTCGACCCCGACCGCTTTTTGCCCGCCCGCGAAGAGGCTCGTCACAAGCTCGCGTGGCTGCCCTTTGGCGCGGGCCCTCGTGTCTGCATTGGCAACTACTTCGCCCTCATGGAATCGCAATTGGTCCTGGCGACGCTCCTCCGCCATGCGCGTTTCGCCGAGGTGGGAAGCGCCGAGCCCGCAGCCCCGAGCGCCACGCTACGAACGGCCGAAGGGGCGAGAATGCGCGTGACGTTGCGCAAGACGGCGCGAATGGTGGCGTGAGGGTGCGTTGGGAGTCGGGCGGTCAGGGCGGCGAGTTCGCAGAAGCGGGAGCTTTGCCCGAAAGCTCGTTGCCAATCGGCATCGGGTGGTCTTCGAAGAAGCGAATCATCGTTTCGGTCGCCGCAATGGCAAATGTCGTTTTGCCGACGATTGGAAACGGAAAGCCGCCGGGCCAGGTGTGGCCGCCCTTGTCGACGACGCACGAGACGACCTCGCCGCCCGGTGCGCAGTCGGACCAGGCGCGGCACTGCGTGTCGCCGCGCGCGAAGGTCGTCTGCGAGGCTTCGCTGCAGCCGTTCGAGCGCCGCCAAGTCGCGAGCGTCGTCGACAGCGGCTCGAACGGATCGCCGCCAAAAAGACCGATTCCGCCGTTCATGGGGACGACGCCGTCCGACGAGCCGTGGAAGTCGAGCACGGGAATGGGGCGGCTTGGCTGGCACTGCTCTGCGGTGCGGGCAAGGAAGCCCGAGACGGGCGCGACGGCGGCGAACGTATCGGCCATATCGCAGGCGAGCCTGTGGGTGAGAAAGGCGCCGTTCGAAAAGCCCGTTGCGTAGATGCGCCGCGGGTCGATGCAATACTCGTTTTCGATTTCGGCAATCACGTCGCGAACGAATCCGACGTCGTCGACGTGCTTCTCTTTGGCAAACGCGCAGCAATCGCCGCCGTTCCAGCTTCGCGCGATGAAGGGGCCAATCCCTTCCGGATAGGCCACGATGAATCCGCGAGCTTCGCTGGCGGCGTCCATTCCCGTCAAAATGCGCTCTTGCCACGGGTCGGAGAGGAAGCCGTGGAAGTTCAACACGAGCATCGTGCCGTGGTGCGGATCGTACCCTCGCGGAACGTGAAGCAGCGAGAAGCGCGAGCGACCTCCGGAGTCGACCGTAATGCTCTGGTTGCCGTGGTCGCGGCGTTTGCCTCGACACGTGACGGCGGCGCCCGCTTCGGCGCCGAGCGCCTCGGTTTTCGCGCGTGTCGCGCTCACGACGTCGCCGCGGCGCGGCGTGCAGGCCGGCGCGGCGAGCGCACACGCGGCCATGGCGACGCCGGTCACGAGCGCGGGCTTGGAAAATACTTCTCGGAGGCCCATCGCTGCGGGACCTTACTAGCTTTGCGGGACAGAAGGCTGTGGAGCGGCATCCACGGCGACGGCAGGCACGCGCGAGGTACGGCTCACGGCGCCCGTTCGAAAGAGCTCGCGGCGCCAGCGGCGGAGGCCGGCGCGCGCGAGGAGCGTTTGCGGCGATGCGCTGACGGCGGCGCTGGCGCTGGTGCCCGCGCGAAGAGAGAGCCAGAGCGCGAGGGCGAACGAGACGACGACGTTCACGATTCCGATGACACGCGCGCAAGCTCCGTGCGAGCACGGGGAAGGGCCGATGCGTCTGCGCTGCGCAGCGAGACGAGGAGCATTAGGCGTTCGAGCTGCAGACGCATTCGCGAAAGCTGAAACGTCGTATTGAGATCCGCGCCTCGCTCTGCGAGCTGCGCGCGAAGGCTCTCCACCGCGAGGAGACACTGCTTGATTCGGTCACGAACCGCGCCCAGCGTCGGCCCGTCGGGCTCGGCGTCGTGGAGCTTGGTGACCGCTTCGTAGAGGCCCCGAAACGACGACCGATCCTGGGGCGCGAGGCTCCGTACGCTGGGCGCGTGGGCTTGGGCCGCGAGCTGCTGCGCGAGATCGAGGGTCGCTTCGCGCAGCCCCGCGGCGATGCCCGCGTGGAGGTTCGCGTCGACGAACTCGGCGAGGAGCGCCGCCGCGCCGCTCGGCGCGAGCCAGTCGAGATCCGCTTCGCGAAATGCCAATTGAACGATTCGCTCGATATCCGTCGTACGGCACGGCGAGGGCAACAGCCGCGCGGAAAACCACTGGCCAAGAGCGCCCAGGAAGTGGAAGTCGCGAGGTATCCCGCCATAGGCCAGAAAAGACTCGAGCTTCGACCCGCCCATCAGCTTGCTGAGCGCCGTGGAAACTTTCCGTTTCCAGGCCGGGTGGTTCTCGAGACGTGCGCGCAAAAAGCGAACGCGTGCCCGGGAACCTTCGTGGCTTTTCGGACGCAGCCACGCCACGAGTTGCGTGAACCAGAACACCAGGTCCTCTTGCCGGGCGCCGTCGGGCGCGTACTCGCAGAGCTCGTCGAGGCGCGCGTTCCCCGCGGTCGAGCGGCGGCGGGCGAGGTCGGAGAGCAGATCGGGCCATCGTCCGGTGGTCATCGACGCAGTGCATGGGCAACGGTTGGGCCACCGGGCGAGCGGAGAATTCGCCCGCTCTCACGCTCGCCGGGGGTGCGAGCGGCTGTGGCAAGTTGGCGAGTTGTCGTGAACCGACGCGCTCCCATCGCCGCGACCGGTAATTTCGAAGGGCCCGAAGGGTATTTACGCATTGGTAATGTTCATTGCGAGCGTCTCGGAAATGGGCGCCGGTCGGACAGTGAGCACGAGGGACCTTGACTGCGCATAAGTAGCCGCGCACAGAGCGCCATGGCGACTGCGTCGGCTTGTCTTTCTCACCCTTCCCAAATCGCAGATACGAGCTGCACGCGCTGCGGATCCATGGTCTGCCGCACGTGTCTCCTTTTTCAGAGCAGAGGGCATTGCGCCGCCTGCGTGCAAACGGGGAGAACGCGCGGGGCGCGGATCCGTACGGGGGCGCTCCTCGCGTTGGCCGGTGTGGTGGGGGTGGCGGTATGGGGGCTCGTACGCGCCCCCGCCCACGACAAAGCGTTCGCACAGATCAAAGCCGAGAAAGAGCGCGAGGCAAAGTACGAGGCGTTCGAGGCGATTCTTGCCAAAGAGCCGTGCGATCGCGACACCATCGTCGATCTCGCGAAGACGCTTTACGCCGCCGACGAGACGCGCCGCGGCTTCGAGCGGTCGGCGCAGTTCTTTGCCAAATGCGGCGAGCACGAGCGCCTTCGGTGGATGTCCCTCGGCGCCCATAAGCGCCTCGGCGAATGGGAGGCGGCCCTTTCAGACGCGAACAAATTGGTAGAAGCCGACGGCTCTAATAAGGATTATCGGTCGTGGCGTGGCTCCCTTTACGAGCAGCTCGGGCAGCTCGAGAACGCCGAGCAAGACTACCGAATCGGTCTCGCCCTCGGCCCAGGGTCGATCACGATTCCGACGAATCTCGCGGCGGTCTACCAAAAGCTCAATCGCCCCTGCGACGCGGTCGCGCCCCTCGAGCAGCTGGTCTATCACCACGACGATCAGGCCGTGGCGCGGATGCAATTGAACGCGCTCTATTCGAATCCAACGTGCGCGAGCCTCGTGGGTACCGGGCATGGCGTCGTCCGCTTCGCGCCCGGCGCAGGCGCCGTGATCGGCACCGCGAAGATCAACGGCAAGCTCTCGGGGCGATTCGTCGTCGACACGGGGGCGACGTTCGTGGCGCTGGGGCCCAAGTTTGCCAAAAAGCTCGGTCTCTCCTACGAGACGTGGCCGTCCGTCGAGATGCACACGGCGGCCGGAAAACGGAAGGCGCGCAGCGGCATTCTCGACGAGGTCGAGATCGAAGGCGTGCGTGCGAGCCGCATTGAGGTCGTCGTCTGCGAGGAAGAGGTCGGCCCCATCGACGGCCTCTTGGGGTTAAGCTTTTTGGGTCGGTTTCTGGTGAATCTCGATACCGCGAAAGGCCGCCTCGAGATCTCACCGCGCGTCTCGCCCACCGTCGCCGCCGCGGCGCCGTAGCGCGGCAGCGCGGCCGCGCGTTGAGAGCTGGATCGTAGAGGCCTCGTTCGGATGGACGAGTCGAGACCGCAGACGTAGGTTCAATCTGTTTCCGCCGAGTTCGAGCGGAGGAGGACGCCGCACCGTTTTCGCGGACGTCCACCCAAGCTTCGGGGCGTCTAAATTAAATGCAACGAGAAGAACCGGGCGTCGCGATCAATCGCGCGGTTTCGTCGGGGGGGGCGACTTCCTATCGCAAGATGTCGCAAACTCCATTCGAGCAGTACTGACCGACGGCACAGGTCACGCTCGCGCACAGGTCTGGGATGAGGACGTCGCCGTAGTCGATAGTGCCCGTCCCGTCGCCTCCGGTGGTGCAGAGCCGAGGCGATGCTCCTTGTTCGTCGCCGGGATGGACTCGGTGGTGCTCATTCTTTCGGGAATGCGACCAGAACGTCCCACTGGCCAGGGGGTGGCAAGGGGCCTGGCCAACGGTGGAAAGAGAGCGCCTATTTGGGCTGCCGACGACGGGCACAAGGTGGCAACCGAGCAACCCGCTAGGTGCGGCATTGGGAATGCAAAGAAGGTATGCGGAGAATCACTATGAGCCGCAAACCTCTCACGACGATCGTTCTCATTATTGGCGCCGCAGCTGCGGCAGCTTGCTCGAGTGGGCAGGAGCCCACATCCGCCTCGACGGCGTCCGCGTGGGCCTGTCAAAGCGTGGAGGTTCCGAACGGAGGCACGACGGAATGTACGCGCGAGACCACGGCGGCGATGGTCGTGAGCGCCTACGACTGCCCTGTCGACAAGACGAGTAAGCTCGATGGGTGCCCGCCCTCGGACGCCGAGCCGGCGCCTGCGCCGACGCCTCCGCCCGTGGGGGAACCGAGCGGATCGGAGGGCGGCGGGTGCATGGACGACGGCGATGATACCGACGTGAGCGAGGGGGGCGACACCGGGAGCGCATCGCCGTCGACAGGCGATACGAGGGGGAACGGGAACGGCAACGCCGGCGGTGGAAATGGGAATGGGAATGGGATTGGGAATGAGAACGGCAATGCCGGCGGCAACGGTAACGGCCAAGGCAACGGCGGATCAAAGCACGGCTGCTCGTGCTCGACCGGCGCAGGCGGCACCGCGACGGGCGGAACCAAGGTTCCCAGTATCCCCGCGGCCGATGCGGGTGTGAGCCACGACGCGGGCGATGGCGCCGAGCACGCAGGC
>JANXMC010000843.1 GCA_025354825.1 Myxococcales bacterium | reverse complement strand
CTGAGGCCCCGTCGCGCCGGTGGCTCCGGTGCCACCCGCCGGCCCCGTCGCGCCGGTGGCTCCGGTGCCACCCGCCGGCCCCGTCGCGCCCGTGGCACCCGCCGGCCCCGTCGCCCCGGTGGCACCTGCCTCCCCCTGCGCGCCCGCCGAGCCTTGCGCGCCCGCAGGTCCTTGCGGCCCCGCAGGCCCCTGCGCTCCCTCACTCCCGCTGCATGCACACGCGAGAGCCACCGCCCACGCGCCCAACGCCGCCCGCCCAAGCGTATTTGACATTGCCGACTCCCGTGTGAACACGCTCTCGTTCGCCGAGAGCAAAATCCACAGGCTACGGCGGCTACGGCACTTGGGCCAGGGGCCTCGGTCGAATCCCCGGCGGCAACTCCACCGGTGTCGGGGCGGTAGCCGAGGCTGGCAGCGGTGTAGGGCGCGCAATCGGCTCAGGCCGCACTTTGGGCTTCTTCAGCGGCTTTGGCACCGCGCTCAAACGCCCCTTCGTCGCGTCGACAATCGGCTTATCGGGCGAGCGGTTGTGCCCCATGCTTGGCACGAATCCCGACATCGTATTGTGGAGTGCGTTCTTCGTCTTTCCCATCTTCCCCGTGGGGTTTTGGAATCGCGGGCCGAGCTCGGCGACGACCTGCTCGTTGGGATACTCTTTCGCGGGCCGACTGTGGATGCGCGGAGCGACCTGGCCGGCGGGCGCGGCGGGGCGGTTGAGCACTGCAGCGTCTCCCGTCCACGTCACCTTCTCGGGCGGTGTGATACGTGAAGTTACGGCGCCGCCGATTCGACGAAGCGACGGCTGCGCGGGCGTCGTTCGGTGCGGTTTCACCTGGCCCCATTTGCCGACGAAGTCGTTCTGCTTCTTCCACTGTTTCGAATCCGTAAGGGGCGTGCCATTCGCGCTCAGATTCGAATCCATCCGCTTTGCCCCACCGCCGCGCCGCCCACGGTGTTCATCGTAGCTTCGTAATAGCCATTGAGCTGCCGCGTCGTTTGGGAGATTGCGTAGTTGGTTGCAGCACGCGCGCGGTCGTACTCGGCTCCCGGCGGAATCGTATTTCGTATGTCGTGGAGGCTATCGATCTTCGTTTGAAGCTTGCCGTAGGCGTGGGCATAGCGCGCCGCCGCCGCCGTCGCGTCGACGCCCGCGGCGACGGGGGCCGTGATGGCCGCGGCGCCCGGCACCGCGTGGCCAACCACCGTAAGCGCCGTCTTTCCGCCGTATTTCCATGCTTTGTACGCGGTCTCTTTGTACGGCGTGCCCGAGCGAAAAACAGAGCGGGGGTTCCCAACGACATCGCGAAGCCTCCGGGGGGAGGCCTATGCAGCTCGCAGGCCTCGCTCGGGCTGAGAGTCGAAATGCACGAAAGCCGTGGAAACCGCTGGTCTCCCCGTTGAGCACTCGGCGTTTGCACCCCGCAAGGCGGATCGCGAGGCCGCGCGCGCACCTTTCGCAGATGCGAACGGATTGTTCGCCGGCGGGGGTCTGCTACGCCACCGCACACGTCTTAACGGCCAGGACGGCCGACGTCCCCTCGAGGTTCCTTTTCATGAATCGCAGTCTCGCGCTCTCCGTCGTCGCCTCCCTTCTCGTGGCCGCGTGCAGCTCTGAAAACGGCACGACGATTCAGCCGCCGTCCGTTGCCCCGGCGCGCGATGCGTCGACCTCGCCGCCTGACGCTCCCGCCGACGCTGGCGCCGGTGCCGACGCGACCACGCGCGACGCGGCAGACGCTCGCGACGGTGCCAATGGGACGGACGCCGCCGACGCGTCTGTGGACGCGGCAACGCCAACGGATGCCGGCGCCTTCACGACGCTCCCCACGTGCGAGAAGCTCGGCGTCACCTGCCCGGCCCAAACGCCCACGTGCGGCGTGACCTACGACGCCGCGTCGAACATGATGGTTTACACCTGCACCGAGTCGCTCGCGGCTGGCGGCGCGCTCGACCAGCCCTGCGACCCCGTCGTCGTCGGCGGCTGCCAAGACGGGCTCTTCTGCGGTCCCTTCAAAGGCATCGGCTACCGCTGCGCGGCCCTCTGCTCGGCGGACCGCGACTGCCCGAGTGACCACCCCTTCTGCAACGTACCTTTGAGTTGGGGATCCGGCGTCCGCGCGCTTCGGTCGTGCGCACGGTGCAACCCGTCGAGCACCAGCGAATGCGGATTCGGCAAGTCGTGCCGCGTGTCGGGTGCGACCGCCCAGCCGTCATGCGAAGCAGCGGGCGCGAAGGCGCTCGACGAGGCGTGTGCCGGCGCGAGCGACTGCGCGCCGGGCCTCGTCTGCGGCTGCGGCGGCGGCGGCGGCGGCGGCGGCGGCGGTGAAGACAGCGGCTTAGACGCCGGAACATTCGGCATCGGCGACGAGTGCGCGGCAAAGGGCGGTGGAACGTGCCGCCCCAGTTGCGCCGATTGGTCCCGCGGCCAGACGTGGGATTGCGCTGGCGGGGGGACGTGCGTAGGCGAGGGCGACGGCCTCTACGCCTACTGCAAACCGTAATCGGTTACACGGTCGCGCCTCGAACGCTCTTCGGCTCGAGGCGCCCGTCCATCCAATCGTCCATGAGTCGGTTGATGCGGCGGAAGACCTCGTCGATCGTCTCTTCCTCGGGCAGCAGCGTCACGCGGAAGTGATCAGTGTAGTCTACATTGAAGCTCGAGCCCGGGACGATGAGCAGGTGCTCGCGCTCGAGGAGCGTCATCGCGAGCTCGCGATCCGAGAAGCCCGGCGGCTTGCTCTTCACATGAACGAACGCGTAGAGCGCGCCCCGTGGCGCGACGACCTCGAGGTGGGGCGACGCTTCGACGCCGCGGAGAACCGCGCGACGCTGCTTGCCGAGGCGGCCGTTGGGCGCCGTGAGCTCGTAGATGCTCTGTTTTCCGCCGAGTGCCGTCTGCACGGCCCACTGCCCCGGCACGTTCGCGCATAAGCGCAGCGACGCGAGTAGCTCGAGGGCGCGCAGGTACTCGGGCGCCCCTTCGCGTGTGCCCGTGAGGTAGACCCAACCGGTGCGGAGGCCGCAGGCGCGGTACACCTTGGAGAGGCCGCCGAAGGTCGCGCAGGGCACGTCGCCGGTCAGCGTGGCGAGCGGAATGTGCTCGGCGCCGTCGTATAAAATGCGGTCGTAGATTTCATCGGAAAAGCAGACCAGATCGTTCTCGCGCGCGACGTCAACGAGCCCCTCCAAAACCTTGCGCGAATAGACCGCCCCCGTCGGGTTGTTGGGATTGATGACGACGAGCGCCTTGCAGCGCGGCGTGACGAGCTTGGCAATCTCTTCGGGGTCGGGCGCGAAGCCGTTTTCGGCGCGACACGGATAGTGCACCGGCGTCGCGCCCGTGAGCGAGATCGCGGCCGTCCATAATGGGTAATCGGGCGACGGGACCAAAACCTCGTCGCCGGGCTCCAAGAGAGCCTCCATCGTCATCAAAATAAGCTCGGAGACGCCATTGCCAATGAAGACGTCGTCCGGGGTCACGCCGCGAATGCCGCGGGTCTGGGCGTCCGCCGCAACGGCTTCGCGTGCGGGGAAAATGCCCTTTTGGTGGCAGTACCCTTCGGCGTCGCGAAGGTTTTCGATCACGGCGAGGCGCATCGACTCGGGCGTTCGAAAGCCAAAGGCGGCAGGGTTGCCGATATTCAATTTGATGATGTCGTACCCTTTGCGTTCGAGCTCGTCGGCGCGACGGGCAAGGGGTCCGCGAATCTCGTAACGAACGTTGACGAGATGCCTAGAAGGATGGAGCTTTGACATAGCGCGTTACCCGGGACGCTATCACGTCCTCGCGCGGCCGGAACGTCCCCCGCACGGGTGGCGTGGCGCGGGGGGCGCGGTTAGAGCTCTCGCCACGCGCCACGTCGCGGCATACGTCGCCGGGAGATTGAAGCTGCAGCGAAATCAGTCCGATATGCCGCGCTCGACGCGCGCGACGACGTAAGCCTCCTTCACGCCGACGTGGCAGCCGTCGGCTTCTAGCAGCCGTCGGACGTAGACGTCGGTGAGATCGTCGTACGCCCACGGCGCAAGCGTGATGGGCGACGTTGCTACTGCCGAACGGTGACGGCGCCGCCGCAGGGGACGTCGACGGTCTGCGCAATGCCGTTGCTGCCGATGCGCACGACGTGGTGACCGCAAGGGACGTGAACCGTCGTCCCCGAATGCAGCGTGACGACGTCGCCGTCGACGAAGACGCGGTGGTCCTTTGCGTTCGGCGGCGTGTGGAGCGAGCCCATTTGCGTGGGTGCGAGCGCAGGCACGGTCGGCAAGGTTGGCTTTGTGGAAGCGGCGGACGCAGCCGGCGCGCCGGGCGAAACGGCGTCGAGCCGCAGCGGAAGGGCCGACGGCACGGGGAGCGGCGGGGCGGCGGCGACCTCGGGAAGCACGTCGCTCGCGCTCGCTTGCGTCAGCCCGCCGAAGCGCTCGCTGAGGCCGATGCGAACGCCGCGCATGCCGCCCGCGCCCGCACCCACGATGCCCGCCGCGACGGCAACGCCGGCGACCGAAAGAGCAAGCGTCGCCACGACGGCGGGGAGCCCCGATTTACGTGGCGCGCGCGCCCTCGCGCCGGGCCGCGCCTCGCCAGACGCCGGCATCGCACCGGGCGGCGTGCTCACGACGAGGCGCGGCGGTGGCGACGACGGGAGCGTCATCGTGCTGCGAAGCTCGGAGGTCGAGGTGCGCCCGCTCGGCGGCGGCCAGCGCTCCGACGAGCGCGGCGACGGCTCGTCGTCCCCCGGTCGCGACGGCGCCGCAGTCGGCGGCGTCGGCGTGCGGGCGGGCGGCCTCGCGCCCATGGCTGCATTCACGCGCCCCTGCGGGATCGTCGCCCGCGCATTGGGCTCGGTCACGCTGCCGACGCGGGCGCGCGGGCGCACGCTCGCGAGGGCATCGACCAGCGCCTCGTGCGCCGCATCCATGTCCGCCTGCGCGCGCAGAACGTGCACCATCTCGAGGGCCGAGAGATTGCGCTTCGACGCCTCGGGCGTGAGACCACGGCGGAGGGCATCGGCGAGGTCCGTCGAAATGCCTGCACGAAGCGCGTCGAGCGGCGCGAGCCGCGGGCTCGCCATGAGCGCAAGGTATTCGAGCTCGGGGATGTTGCTCTGCACGAACGCGGGGCGGCCGAGAAGAAGCTCGCGGAGCAGAAGGCAGCCGAGATAGACGTCGGTCGACGGCGTGACCGGATCGCCGATCACCTGCT
>JANXMC010000842.1 GCA_025354825.1 Myxococcales bacterium | reverse complement strand
GCCGCGAGCCCCGCGTCGTCTGTGAACCAACAGCCAAATACGCCGCTACCGGGCGGATTTTGCGCCGGATCGGCGTTGCAATGGAGCGGCGCCGCGGGCGCGGGCGGCGCCGTGACGGGCGGCGCGTCGGAGGACGCAGAGCACGCCGCCACGACGAACGCAGCTGCGCCCAGCGGAAACGAGGTCAAACGGAGAAGCGATCCGAACCGAAGAGCCCGGCGGGGGGTATGCATCTACGAGACTTGTCGCACGGCAATGCCGGCAAAACGAGTCTCAACGAATGCTCTCTATCGTGGGCTGTCGGCCGCCGCACTTCGCCCCTCCGCGCGTCAGCGCACGTTGAAGACCGAGTCCCTCACGTTGGCGTAGCCCTCGGTCGTCTGCATGTCGATGTTCACGCCGCCGCCGGTCTGAAAGTGCGCCGCGAAGGTGCCGCTCGAATCGTAGATGAGAACGTCGTCCTTCTTGCCGCCGAGGAGATCCCACGCGCTGTCGATCGTCTTCCCGTTGGCCATCGACGCGTCTTGAAACAGGGGAATCCCCGTGCGCGAGACCAGCTCGTTCTGCGTGGAAACCGCGTCGATGTCGTTGATGGCGACGATGTTCACCTCTTTGCCGGCGGCAGCGAGATCGAGCTTTAGCGCCTCCATTCGGCCGACCTGCGCCTGGCAGTAGGGGCACCAGCCAGCGACGAGAATCACGACGAGCACTTTGCCGCGAAGCTGCCCCGGGCCGTACTTCGTCTTGAAGAGCGAGCCGCTCTTGGGCTGAAAATCCTGGAGAAGCCACAGCGGTGAGCTCTTCCCCTTTTCGCCGACGTCGCCCACCGAGGTGTCGTCCGGCGAGCCGCTGGTGGACGGCGTCGTCGACGACGAGCATGCGACCGCGAGCATCGCGACGAGGGCTGCGGTGAGGGGGCGGGCGAGCTTTACGAGGGAGCGCATTAGTTTTTTGCCTGCGACGATGGGGGTGTGTCGTCGAATACGGGGAGGGGGTTCGCGTTGCCGGGAAAGAGCACGCGGGCTTGGTCGTGCCGGGCGAATAGACGGGCCGCGAGCGTCGTGCGGCCGGCGTCGGTACCGAGCGTCGCGGTGGCGACGTCGAGGGCCTTGCGCGCGTCCTCGAGGTAGCTCGCGCGTGCAGCCGTGCGCGCGTCGGCCGTCGTGGTGGGGGCGATGAGCGCCTCGAGAAAAACGCGCCGCGGCGCATTCGTGAGAGCGCCGGAAGCCGCGTAGCTCGCAAGCGCCGCGCGAACGCGGGACGCGACATCGGTCGGCGTTGGCACGGGCGCGAGACCGCTCGTGACGCTCGCGAGAAGGCCGCAGCGCGCGGTCGAGAAGACGTCATTCACGTCGTCGACGAGTCGCACGGCCAACGCCAAATCGGCCGTTAGATACCCTTCGCGCACGAGGAACGCTTCGAGCGCTTTGTCGACCTCGCTGCGAATCGGAAGCGCGACGGGGAACGATGCGCCGGCCACGGTCACGGGGCGCGCGATGCTCTCGCCATCGAAGGCCGCCGGGTCGACGAACAGCTCGATGGGTACGACGTTGGGGGATGCCGAGAGGTAGTTCAAGGCGGTCTCGCAGAAGGTCGATCGCAAGAGGCGCGCCACGCCACCGGGCTGCCGTCCGTCGACAATCGCGCGCCCGAGGCCCGAGTCCGCGCTCCCCGTTTGTCCGAGGGCGAGCTCGCGCAACGCGCTTCGCAGCGTCACTTCGAGCGCTCCCGCGAAGGAGCCGCGGTTCGTCTGATTCGGAGAAAGCGCGGGCGCCTTCGATTCCGAAACGATGGCGAGCGTCTCGCCCGTGAGGTCGGTCGCAAGCACCCTGGGCTTTCGGGCACTCACCCAGTTGGTCCATGGATCGGTCAGCTCGTTCATGATCGGCTCACCGTTCGCGTGGCAGTTGAAGCAGCGCCGCGCGTTCACGTCGCCGGGCGCCGCGCGCGTTGTCACCATCGGCTTGCCGAGCTCTTTCGTCCGCTGCTCGACGACGCCGTCGGGCGCCATGACGATGCGCTGCACGGCGCCGGGCATCCCCTCGGGCGAGACTACGTAGAAGCTGTAGAGGCCGGTGGTTCGATCGAGCGCGATCGTCTCGACTTGGTCAACGACGATGCCGTCGCCCTGCGCGAAGTGCGGCGCTTCGGGGGCGCTCACGAGGGCGACGAAAAGCTCGAACGAATGGTGCGCCGCGAGCGACGGACGCTCGTCCCCCGCCGGCGCGGAGCAGCCTGCGACGGCCGCGCGCGGAACGGGCGAGGGGAGCGCGCGCTGCACGCCGCCGAAGCGTGTGGACGGCTCCTCGATGACGTAGATTTCTTTCGAGTCGGTGCGTGCGCATGCGCGTCCGACACCGAACGTTTTTTCGAACGCCTCGTAGCTTCGAGGCACGCGCGTGAAGTCTTTCGCGAGAACGTCGGCGATGCGGTCGTCGCCGAAGAGGAGCGCCGCTTCGTCGTGGGCGAGGGGCTCGGGCGCGGAGGTCGCGGCGCCCTCGCTGCTGCACGCGCCGACGACGAGGGGGAGGCCGAGCGCGACTGCGGCGGCGACGGTGAGCGCGTGCGAGAAGCTTCGTGACGTGCGGGGCATGCCTCGAGGGCAAGCTTAGACTACGGCCCTGCGACGAGCCCGCGACCCTCGGTCGTGATCCGCCGCGCCGCCGGATCGTCTCGATGAAACGCGACGGTGAAAAGTACGAACGCACCCCACAGTGCCGCCAGGTGGAACAGCATCCCCGCGCCGCCGTAGCGCGCGAAGAGGAAGCTCGAGATCGGCGGTCCGAGGAGCATCCCCGCGGCGTAGAACACGTTGTAAATCGCGTTGGAGCGGCTGTAATCGGCCGGATCCGTAATCACGCCTTGAAGCGCGAGGCTCACGGGGGAGATCGACGCGAGCGTCGCGCCTGCGACGAACACCGCCGCGCTCATGAGCACGTAGCTGTCGAGGAAGACGAAGGCCGCGACCATGACCATGCCGATGGCGCCGAGGAAGCGCATTACGAGCAAGTGTCCGAGCTTGTCGCCCGCGCGACCGGCGACGTTGGAGAAGAGCAGCATGCCGGCGGCGAAGAACGCGGGGACGAGGATCGTCTTGTCGCGCGGAACCCCCTTCGACTCGATGAGGAAAAGGGGCAAGAACAGCACGACGCTCGCCTGGAAATAGCCGTAGGCGAAGGTCGCGAAGCATGACGTTTTGATCTTGCTCAAGATCGAGAGGCTCGACGCCTGCGTGCGTGCGGGCGCGCTCATCACGTCGGCGTCGACGCGGTTCTCGCCCGCGGCGTCGTGGGGGAGCGCGCTGCCGTGGGAGTCGCGTTCGAGGCGGCTTCCGATCAGCACGCTGGCGGCGAGCGACAGGATGCCCGACGCCATGAAGGCCACGTGCGTCGGCGCGACCGAGACGATGAAGCGCGCGGCGATGGGGCCGACGACGTAGCCGATGGACATCGCGATGGCGTAGAGGCTCGTGACGAAGGCCTTGTTGTGCTTGTCGGCGCGCGACAAGAGAATCGTCTCGCTGCTCACCCAAATGCCGACGGAGCAGGCGCCGTCGCAGAAGCGCGCCGCCGCGATGGCCGGATAGGCCGTGAGGAGCGGGAAGATCGTCACACAAATTGCGTAGCCCGTGACGGCCGTGACGAGCGTCGTCTTCGCGGAGAAGCGCCGTATGAACGCGCCCATCGGCAGCGAGAAGAGGACGATGCCGAGGGCGAACCACGCGGCGAGGGTGCCGATGTCTTGCTTCGTGAATTTGATCGCGTCGAGATGCAGCGCGGTCAGCGCAATCGAGACTCCGTACGCCACCCCCAGGAGAACCGTGGCGCCGTAGATGAGGAAGATGTTGCGGTCACGAATGCGTTGGAGCACGCCGCAGGTTTCGGGAGCGGCCGCGGCGAGTCAATCACCGCGACGACATGGCCGTACGATCCCGGCGCAACCATGGGCGCATGTGCGGCCGGACCGTGACGACGCCGTGGGGTCATGCGCTGTTTTTCACGGCGTGCGGAAGATAGGCGCGACCTCGCCTTCGCTGCCGGCGGGTGTCGTGATGCCGAGGAGGTAGCTCAGCGTCGGCGCGACATCGACCATCTCGCGCACGCCGTAGCGCCCCGGTTTGATCGCACTGCCGGCGATGACGACGGGCACCTCGGAGTCGTAGCGGTACGAGGTGCCGTGGGTCGACCCCACGTCTTTTTCGCCGTATTTGCCCCAAAAGTAGAACGGCTGCGTCCACATCACGACGTCGCCTCCGCGGGGCGCGTGGTACGAGCGCGCGATGGATCGGGCCATTTCCGTCGGCGGAATCGCGCCGCCGAGCAGCTGCGTCCGCGTCAGATAGCCGCCGAACCCTTTGAGCGTGAGGGCCGCCTCGCCTGCGACGCGCTCGACCTCTTTCGCGTCGAGCTTCTTCGTTTCAATGAGCTTTCGATTCAAGAAGATGTGCGGATCTTCGAGCCCCACGACCCAGCTCGCGTCCTTCGCGTCCTTCGCGTCTTTCCCGCCTCCACCGCCGGCCGCGCCGAAGCGCTTCGTGAGCGCGGCGTCGACCGCCTCTTTGATCGCCTTCTTCTTGATGCGGGCGGCGTCGAAACCGAGCGACGCCATTTGCTCGGGGACGGGCGTCGATCCGTGATCCGCGCTGAGGACGTAAACGACGTCCTCGCTCGGTATTTTGCTATCGAGCCAGGTGAGAAAATCGCCAAGCTGCTTGTCGGTGCGCACGACGATGTCTTCGATCTCTTGGCTCGTCGGGCCGTAGTCGTGCCCTGCGAGATCGGTCGCCGAGATCGAAATCGCAAGCATGTCCGTCACGCCACGCCCGCCGAGCTTTTCGCCTTCGACGGCCGCTTTGGCAAAGTCGAATTCGTAGTCGTTGGCAAACGGCGTGTGGGTGAGCGCTTCGTAGTAATCGGGCCCCGGCGCCGCGAGCTTGCCGTTGACGGTGTGGGGGAAGACTTTGCCCAGGCCGAGCGCATTCGCTTCGTTGAGCGCGTCGTCGGCGCTCGAGACCGAATAGGCACTTTCGGCGAGCGCTCGCTCCCACTTTTTACCAAAGTACGAATCGGCGAGCTTCTTCTTATTCCAGGCCGAAACCCACGGCGGAAGCTCTTTCATGTAATAGGTCGACGAGGTCATGTCCCCTGTGTCGTCGTTCATGAAATAGGTCTTGCCGAGGCGGCCGCCGAGCAGAATGGCGCCGCGCCCTTTCGTTGCGAGGGACACGGTTTTCGACTGGCCGCCCGTCGCCAGAAAGAGCTCGTCGCCGACCGTCGAGCCGATGAAGTTCTTCGGCGAGACATCCATGTCGATATCGGTTTTCGGCGCCCCGATGATCTGCGCGCCGCTGTCGAAGACCATCGCCTCGGACTTGCCCGATTCGGGGTTGATGAACTTGTTGGCGGCAATGCCGTTCACGTACGGGTAGCTCCCCGAGAGCAGGAGCGCGTGCCCCGGGCCCGTGTACGTCACGTAGTGGCCATAGTGCCCGGTGAACGACGCGCCGCGGCTGAAAAGGCGGCGAAAGCCCGTCGCGCCGAAGTACGGGTCGAACCGCGTGAGGTAGTCGGCGCGAAACTGATCGAGCACGACGACGACGACGAGCTTCGGCCGCTTGGCGATGAAGAAGCTCGATGCGCGTCCGCTGCCGCCGGCGCCTGCGCTGCCCGTATTTCCGTTGTTCGTCACCCACTGCGCAGAGGGCGCGACCTCGGGGCCGTTGGGGGCGGCAGCATCGGTCTTCTTTGCGTTGCTCGATTTGCTCGCGTTCGACGCATCCGCCGCGCTCGTCGCATTCGCGGCGGGCTGCGCGGGCGCGCACGACGCCGCGGCCAGAAGGAAAAGAGCGATGGGCGAGCGCGCCCCACCCACGATCGAAAAGGTCATTTGGAAGATCCTCTCGTCCCTGAGATGTAAGGGTCTCGCGACGTCTCATCGACGGTCTCGGCGAGGGCCTCGACATCGATTGAAATGTTCTGGAGCGCTTCGGCCACGCGCTCGGTCTCCGTGACCGCGGCCGTGGGCTCTGCGCTTTTGATGCGTAGAATCTGCGCGACCACGGTTTCGAGGGTGAGCTCGATCGTTGCCAATTGTGCATCGAGCCTATCGCCCCGCGCTTTGAGCTCACCGTAGACGCGGAGCTTTTCGCGCTGCTGCTCGAGAGCGCGCCCGTAGCCGTCTCGCGCCGACGCGTCCTGCGTGGATCGCATGCGGTGCTCGAGATCTTGCGCGACGTTCTGCGCGCGCCGCGAGTCGTCGGACTTGAGATGAACTTCGATATCTTGAAGTCGCCGCGTCAGCGTCGCCGTCGACTCGACGAGCCGGCGCACGCGCGCGATGTTTGGCGTGAGCATCGCGCGGTGAGAAGCTTCGCCCGTTTGGATCTCGCGGAGAATCTGCTTTTGCAGCGCCACCGACCGCCCCACGCGCTGCGCGTGGTGAGGCAAGAGACCCTGCGCGCTCGGAACCACCGGCGCGAATTCGGCTTCGGACGCGGTGTCGCGCCACCGCTCGACGCGCAGGTACGTGAGAATCCCGTAGGCGAGGACGCCCGGCACGATGACGATGGGGAGCGACGCCAATGCGGCCGTCGCCCCCGCCGCCGCCAGCACGGCGAGACCCTCGGGTGAAACGAAGGTGGATGCGGGGGGCTTTGCGCGCTTCTCGTCGGTCATCGTGGCTTCAGAAGTACGCCGAGATCTGGTGATACACCTTCTCGATGTTGTCCGCGTTCCCTTCGAGGTACCGGGCATTCGAGCGGTTCGCGAGCTGCTTCAGCACGTCTTTATCGGCCTCGTCGCCATAGGCGACCGTGAAGAGGCGCGTGCCATCGGCCGCTTCCGTCGCGGGCATCAGGTCCGTGAGATCCGACAGCGTCCCTTTGCTCGACGTGTCCTTCCCGTCCGACAGCACGATGATGCCGTAGAGCCGTGGCGGACCGCCCGCTTTCTTCCGCTTGTCGATGGCGGCCATCGCCTCGATCGACGCGTCGTAAAGCGCCGTCTGCCCATCGGCGAAGAGCCCCTCGACTTGGGTGGCAAGCCCCTCACCGACCTCGCGCACCGGCGCCACGGGGCGGAGCGCGCGCGCTGTCGTCGAGAACGTGATGACGCCGATCTCGTCGTCCTTCTCCATGCTTCGAATGAACGACGCCGCGCCCTTTTTGGCGGCCGTAATGGCTTTACCCGCCATCGACCCGGACGTATCGAGAAGCAGGTACACCGTCGAGTGCTTCTTCACTTTGTGCCAAAGCTCGTTGGCGCGGCGGAAGACGTCTTCGCTCACGTATTCGAGCTTGTTCGACGCATTCTGCTTCGTGTCGGCGCCGTGCGCTTCGTCGATGGGCGAGGTGATGGCAATGCTCGCGTCCGTCGGCCGGTAGCCGTAGGTGAGCGCCTTCGCCTGCTGCTCCTTCGACGTCATGAACGCGAGGAACTTTTCGGCGGCCTCTTTCTGCTCGGGCGTGACCCAATCGGCCTGCACGACGCCGGTCGGATGGTCCTCCCAGAACGTGCCCTCCTTCGGATAAATGGCGACGAGCCGAAAGGGCATTTGCGCCTTGTACTTGTCATTCGCACTCACCACGCTCGACTCGTAAAGCGGCACGGCCGAGAGGTACGCCGGCCCTTTCGTGCACAGCTTTTCGGTGAGCCACGACGAGCTTTCGCCGTAATGAACGATGCCGCGTTCGAGGGCGCCGACGCGGTCGATGACCTTTTGGCTCTTCAGGTCATCGGGCGTAAGACCCTTGGTTTTCCCTGCTGCGGCGTAGGCCGAGGAGATCACCGACAGCATCGCCGACGTCGAATAGTCCGGGTGGCCGTGGCCGAAACGGAACGGCCCCCACTCGGGGTGGCCGACGCTCGCCCACCCTTTCGGATCGGATGCGACTTTGAAAATCTCTTCCCAGCCAATGGCCTTTTGCGGCCAGCCGAGCGCCTTCGCCATCGGCTCCCACGTGGCGATGACGATGGCGCTCATCACGGTGCGCTTGGGCGCGTCGAGGAACGCGTGACCCGTGCGGGTCTTCCACGTCGTGTTCAAGAGATCGATCCACGACGCGCTCGCCGGGCTCCACAGCGTCGGCTTCTCTTTGCCGTCGAGGATGGCTTGCAGCGACTCGCCAGACTTCATGTGAATCAGCTTCACGCGCACCGGCTTCGCCGCGCCATTGCCGGTCTGCGCCTGGAAGGCCTTCGCGACGTCTTCGAGCCACTCCTTTTTGCCGTCGGAGGACGAGACGACGATCTCGATGGGCGCCTCCTTCTGCGCGCCGGAGGAGGGCGACGCCGGAGCGCTCGCTCCGAGGGCGCTGACCATGGCCGTCGGGTCGTCCGACCCCTCGATGGGCTTGTCGCCCTTTTTCGACTTGGCCACGAAAACGACGGCCAGGCACATGAGGAAAAACGCCGCCACGACCGCAAGGGTGAGACCACGGTTCTTCAAATCGTTACCCCCTGACTGGGAAGAAAAAGCGCCATGACGCCCGATGATGTCACGACGCCGAGAGCCATAGGGTGGCCGCCCGCCTTGACAATCGAACTGACTAGATTCAAGTTTTGGTCATTCAGGAGCGAACGATGGACTACGGCAAAGGTACGCACGCGTCACCAATACGTTGCCAGTGGATGACCTAAAAGAATCGCCGGTCACGCTCCTGTCCCACGACTCCGCCCGCGAAAGGCCCTCACGATGGACGCCAACGTCAGCGAACGCATCTCGCTTCGGTTCCTCCGCCACATCGTCGCGACGCCCGAGGGGCGCGCGTATCTGCTCACGCAAGTCGCCGACGCCGAAGGGAGCGACGAAGGGGCAATCTTCGACCACCTCCTCGCGAAGGTCGACGACGCCGAGCTGCGTCGTCTCGTCAAACGCCACGCCGACGACGAAACGCGTCATGCGGCGCTCTTCCGCGCCCGCGTCGACGCTCAAGGAGTGACGCCGCCAACGGTGCCCGGCACGCTGAAAATTCTGCCGCGCATCTCGGCAACGCTCGACGGCGTCCTCTCGGGCGGAATCGAAACTCACCGCGATATCATGAATGCCTATTTGCTATTGCAGGTTATCGAAGAGCGCGCTGTTACCCGTTTTCCGCTGTTCGAAAAGGCGTTCCGCCCTGTCGATCCGGAGACCGCCGACACCTTCGTCGCCGTCGCAAAAGACGAAGAGCGCCACCTCAAATACTGCCACGCCATCGCACGCCGCTACGCCCCCGACGAAGCCACCCACGCGTCGACCCTCGCGCGCTACCGCAACGCGGAAGCCAGCGTCTTCACCGAGACAAGCGCGCTCAACATGAGCCACATCTTGAGCCACGGCCTCGTCCGCCTTACAGGTGCTCAAAGGCTCGCCTGGACGGCCTTCGGCGCCCTCCTGCGCAACACGCGCGCCCAAGCCCGCACGCGCTATTGGGCAGACGCACCGGTCGCGGCATAACCCAACTACGAGTATGAACTTTCGAGAAGGAATCGAACGGGGAGGCGGGGAGGCAAGGAGGAAGAGGGAGGTCAGAGTGTCCAGGGCCCGCTGATGGAGGGCAAAACCCAAATCTCAGAAAGGGCACTTGGGGTTCCTAACCCGCGTAAGGGCCCTCCTTGCCTCCCCGCCTCCTCGTTGGCTTGCCTCTCTAATAAGGGTTAAGCCTTCGAGGCGATGACGCCGCGGGCGGTTTCGGCGAAGGTGAGCTCGGGGAATTGGCGTTTGGCGCTGTTCAATTGCCAATCGCCGGCGAAGAGCGCCACGGGGCGGCCGCGGATGTCCTCGGCGGCGACGCCGACGTTGGCGCGTCGGAAGGCGTCGAGGTCGATGTCTTTGCCGTCTTCCCGGGTGAGCCAGCGTGCGTACTCGCACGAGATCGCTTCGAGGCGGACGTCGGCGTCGTATTCGCTCTTGAGGCGGTGCTTGACAACTTCGAGCTGGAGCTGCCCGACGGCGCCCAGGATCGTGTCGCCTTCACGCCCCTTGATGGGGCGATAAAGCTGAATCGTCCCTTCTTGGGAGAGCTGCTCGAGACCTTTTTTTAGCTGCTTTCGGCGAAGCGGGTCGATCATCACCACGCGAGAGAAGTGCTCCGGCGCGAAGTTCGGAATCTCTTCGAACGTGAAGTTGCCACTGGCCGTGAGCGTGTCGCCGATTTCGAAGATGCCCGGGTCGTAGACGCCGATGACGTCTGCGGCGTAGGCGTCGTCGACGATTGTGCGCTCTTGCGCGACGAAGGTCGTCGGGTTCGATAGGCGGATGTCTTTGTCGGTCCGAACGTGGTGGACCTTCATGCCGCGATCGAAACGGCCCGAGCAAATACGGACGAACGCGACGCGATCGCGGTGCGCCTTATCCATATTTGCCTGAATCTTGAAGACGAAGCCGCTGAACGGCTCGCGCATCGGATCGATTGGCCCTTTGCTGCTGATCCGCGGGGGCGGCAGCGGCATCAGCTCGCAGAACGAGTCGAGGAACGGCGCCAAACCGAAGTTGTTCATGGCGCTGCCGAAGAACATCGGCGAGACCTCGCCCGCTTCGAATTTGGTCCGGTCGAAGGCGTCGCCCGCGGCATCTAAGAGCTCGGCCTCTTCGCGGAGGCGTGCGTACCCTTCGGTGTCGAGCTCGGCCTCGAGGCGCGGATCCTCGATGCCCGTTACGTCCACGTGGGCCATTTCGGAGCCGCTGGCGGCGCTCGATCCGGCGGCGGCGGCGTCGAAGAGGAAAACCTTCTTGATGCCGCGGTGGTAGACGCCGCGGAACGTGGCGCCTCGGTAAATCGGCCACGTCATTGGGTAGACGCCGATGCCGAGGACGTTCTCCACCTCGCCAATGAGCTCGAACGGCTCGCGGCCGGGCCGGTCCATTTTGTTCACGAAGGTGAAGATTGGCATCTTGCGGTGCTTGCACACGCGAAAGAGCTTCTTCGTCTGGTTTTCGACGCCCTTCGCGCAGTCCAAGACCATGACGGCTGCGTCGGCTGCGTGAAGCGTGCGGTACGTGTCTTCGCTGAAGTCGGCGTGGCCCGGCGTGTCGAGCAGGTTCATCTGCAAGCCGCGGTAAGGGAACTGCAGCACGCTCGACGTGATCGAGATGCCCCGCTCGCGCTCCATGTCCATCCAGTCGGACACGGCCGACGCGCGTCCGCGCTTGGCCTTCACGGCGCCGGCGAGCTGAATGGCACCCCCGTAAAG
>JANXMC010000840.1 GCA_025354825.1 Myxococcales bacterium | reverse complement strand
CGTTTCCGCGCCGGCGGCATCCAGCACCGCATCCGTATACATGTGGTGCCCGACGTTGCGGATCAGCATCGCGCGCTCAGAACGATAATGGGCATTCGATACCCTTCGCTCCGAAGCTTTTGCAACACTTCGAATCCGTTCAACTGCGGCAGCATCACGTCGAGCAGAATCAGATCGGGCGCCTCGCCGCGCGCGAGCTCGAGTCCGCGCTCGCCGTCCTCCGCCGAGAGCACCGTGTACCCCTCGGCCTCGAGGTTGATGCGGAGCCCGAGGCCGATGCTCGGATCGTCTTCGATCACGAGAACGCGGCGGGGCGTTTGAGTCTCGGCGGCACTACGGGGGCGAACGTTCACGTCGCGAGGCTCCAGAGGGCGTTCATGAGGGCTTGGTGGCGAGCGGTGCGGTCGTTTGGTCGGACGCGCCGTTGGACGTGCTGCCGGGCGTGCTTTGCTGCGCGAGAAGCTCCGGTGGCGGCATCGTCGCCGTTTCGCCGCGGGGCCGTGCGGGAAGCAAAATTCGAAACGTGGAGCCACGCCCTTTTTCGCTATCGAGCACGATGTTGCCGCGGTGGGCGCGCACGATGTGCTTCACGATGGCGAGGCCGAGGCCGCTCCCCTCGCGGCTTCGCGAGAGGCGGTCGTCGATACGGTAAAATTTATCGAAAATGCGGCGGTGCTCGGGGCGCGGAATCCCCTCGCCGTTGTCGCTTACTTCGATGGCTACGTCGTCGGCCAACGTGAAGGCACGAAGCGTCACCTTGGGGGGCGATCCGCCGTATTTATGGGCATTCGAGAGGAGATTGACGATCGCGTCCGAGAGAGCGTGGCGGTCGCCGAGCACGGGCGGCAAGTCGGGCTCGACCTCGCACGTGACCTCGAGACCGTGCACGCTTCGGAGCGGCGAGAACGACGCGAGCGAGTCGTCGAGGATGTCCTTCACCGGAATCGCGTGAAGCTCGTACTGCTTCCGCCCCGCTTCCATGCGCCCCCAATCGAGGAGACGCTCGATGCGGCCACTCAGCCGCTCCGTCTCGGTCAGCAGGGCGCCGAGACAGCGCTCGGTCGTGACCGCATCGCCCTTCGCGCGGCCCATCGTCTCGGCGAAGAGGCGGATGGCGGTGAGCGGTGTTCGGAGCTCGTGGCTCACCTTCGAGACGAAGTCGGCCTGGAGCTCGCTGAGGTTCGCCTCGCGACGCACGAAGACGAGAACGAGAATCACGCCCGTCACCATGACCGCGACGACGCTCACGATGAGGATACCGAGGATCAGATTGAAGCGGTGCTCCCACTCGAACATCTGCACGATGCCCATGAGCAGCAGCAGCACGGTGGGGACGATGATCAGATAAACGACGAGCTGAACGATGCGCCGGTAGCCGAGGCGCTGTCGGTTCTTCGTTTGGGCGAGGCGCACCACCGGCAAAACATGCCACGTTTCGAGGCGCACCGCGATTCGCGCAGTCGCGAGCGCGTCAAGACCGCGCAACGGTGACACCGCACGCGCGACGCCACGTGGTACGTGAGCACGCGTGCCCTCGGCGAACAGCGATCACGCAGTTTCGCTTCACGACACGCAGCCGCCCGCGCCTCCGCGCTCACGGTCGGCGCGGGCGCGCAATCTCGCTCTGGGTCTTGCATGCGTCGCGCTGGCGACAGCGGGGGAGGCGGCGCCCGGCGGCGACGTCACGGGCGCCGCGGCGAATGGGATCGACGCGCCGCTCGTGGAGTTCGCAGGGTGCAGCGCAGTCCTTCGAGGCTCCGTGTGTCAGCTCGACGCGCAGAGCACGCTGCGCATCTGGCTCGCGGGGACGGAGGGGGCGCGGCTCACGGCATCGACGCCCGACGGACCTATCGCGCCCGTTCGCGCGACAGCCGTTCAGGGCGGCACGCTGCTGCAATTCTCCGTTCCGAAAGGAGCCGCCGCCGTTCGTGTCGAACGCGGAACGCGGACGCTCGCGTCGTTGCACGTGGCGGCCACGAACGGCTACGCGTGGGTGCAAGAGGCCGCCGCGCTTCGCGAGACGGGAAAGCTTGCCGAAGCGAAGGCGCTCCTGGATGGGAAGATTCCGCAGCTGGCCGGGGCCGAGCGCGCGCGAGCGGTGGGCCTGTTGGCGCGCGTCGAGCTGTCGCGAGGTGAGCTCGAAGCGGCCGTCGCGAAGCTCTACGAAGCCATCGGTCTCGACGCGCAGAACGGTCTCGCGTCGGCCGAAGCCGACGACTCGCTCGCCCTCGCGTTCGCTCTCGATCAGCGCCTTTTTCGCTTCACCGAAGCGCGCGCCGTCCTCGAGCGCGTGGCGCGAACCATGGGCGATTACCCCGAAGGGCGCGCGCGCCTCCCCTATTACGAAGGGCTCGTCGCCGCCGACACGAACGACGTGCGCGGCGCGCTCCTCCGGTTCACCGAGGCCGAAGCGCGGGCCGAGCGCCTCGGGATGAGCCGCCTCGCGCGCAACGCGCGAAGCTCCTATGCGCAGCAGCTCGCGAATCTCGGGCGCCACAGCGACGCGCTCGCGGCGCTTTCGGTCCTCGCGACCAGCGGCGGCGACGAAGATCCCTGCGACCGAATCGACGTTCTCGACGCCATCGGCGCGTGGACGCTCCGCGCCCTCGAAGGGGCCGAGCGCGGCGACGAGTACGCCTCGCTCTACGCATCGCAGGCGGCGCCCCTCGCCCACGCACGCGCGTCCGGCGCGCCGAATGCGCCCCTGACGCCAACACACCCCGTCGACCTGACGCAGGCCGAGCAGGCGTTCGCCGCAGCCGCGGCGCTTTACCCTTCGGCGTGCGCCGACGTGAACCGTCACGCGGACGTGCTCCTGGGCCTCGCCGATATCTCGCGACGCCGTGGGCGCCTCGGGGAAGCGCGCACGCGCCTCGACGAGGCACGCCGCACGGTGCCGAGCCGAACGTCGTCCGTCGAGCTCACGGCGCTCGCGCTCGATGCGCGCATCGCCCTCGACGAAGGGGCTCCCGCGCGCGCGCTCGAGGCGTACGAAGCGCTCGATCGCACGGCGGGCTCGGTGGGGCTCGCCGAATGGGCGTACACGACGACTCTCGGCCGCGGCGAGGCCTACGAAGCAACGGGGCGCAGCCTCGACGCGCTCGCCGCCTACGAGCGCGCCGAGACGCTGATCGATAGCCAGAGCCTATGGATCCCCTTCGAAGAGGGGCGGTCGACCTTTCTCGCGGATCGCGAGCGCGGCGCACGTCTGCACATCGATCTCCTGCTCCGTTTGGGGCGCGACGACGAAGCGTTCGCACGCGCCCGCGCCTCGCGCAATCGCGTCATCGGCGCCTTCGAACGGACCGCGCGCCTCGAAGGGCTCGGCGCGGAGCCGCGCGCGCGATGGGAGCAGTCCATCGAGGCGTATCGCGTTATTCGCGACGGCCTCGAACGGAACGCCGCCGATGCGTGGAAGTGGTCCGGCGAGCGCCTCGCCCGCGAGCAACAAGTGCTGTCGCGAAAGAACGCCGAGCTCCGCGCCGCCCTCGACGCAGCCTTCGCCGTCATCGCGGCGAACGCGGCGAATACGTCGGCCGCGGGCCCAACGACGAGCGGCGATCGCGCGATGGCGCCGCCCGAGGACGGCGAGCTCGCGCTGCTGTACCACCCGGTTCGCACGGGATGGGTCGCGTTCGCCGCGACGTCCCACGGCGTCGAGACCGCGCGCATCGAGTCGCCTGCGCTCGACGTCACCCCCGCGGTGCAGTCCGAGCGGCTCCTCGCGCCGCTGCGTCACGCCATCGACAGCGCGACGCGCCTGCGTGTCCTGTCCTACGGCCCGTTGCGGCACATCGATTTTCACGCGCTCCCTTGGGAAGACGGCCTGCTGTTGGACCGCATCCCCGTGACCTATGGCGTCGACGCCTCGGG
>JANXMC010000814.1 GCA_025354825.1 Myxococcales bacterium | reverse complement strand
CCGGGGGGACGCCAGGGCCCACGGACGTGCGCCGCCTCCGCTTCCACGCGACGTAGACGAGCCCCGACGCCGCGAGGATCGCCGCGGCGATCACGGGCGCGCGCGTGACGTGGTCCAGCGGACCTTTGTCGAGGCCCCGCGTGACGCGGAAGCGCTCGTAGCTGTGGGCGATCTCCTCGAAGAGGCGAACCTGCGCGCGGAGATCGTAACCAATCACGTAACGATTCCACCGCTGCGAGAGCGCCTCGACGAAGTCGCGCATGTAGACGAGCGCGCCGGTGGTTCGTTCGAGCGGCTGCGCGCCGGCAGGCGGCGTTGGATCGAAGGTCTGCCAACCCGGGCGTTGCGGATCGTCGATGTACGCCTCGACCCACGAGTGCGCGTCGCCTTCGCGGACGGCGTAGAAGTGGCCGAAGCGGTTGTACGTGCCGCCAACGAAGCCGGTGACGTTGCGCGACGGAATGCTCACCGCGCGGAGCATGACGGACATGGCCGTCGAGAAGAACTCGCAGTGGCCACGCTTCGACTCGAAGAGAAAGTGATCGAGCGGCTGCGGCATCCCGCCGGACGGTGACGCGAGGTCGTAATTGAAGTCCTTGCGAAGGTGGTCTTCGATCGCGCGGGCCTTCGCGGTCTCCGTGGGCAAGCCGTCCGTCCACGTATGAGCGAGGGCCGCGACGCGTGAGGGAAGCGACGGCGGAAGCGACACGTAGCGCGCGCGATCGGAGCCGGACATTTGCTCGACGAACGCTTCGTCCTCGCGCGCGAGGAACACTTCGTAGCGAAGGCCGCGCGCGTCCGAGCCCGCGTAACGGAACTCGCCTTCGGGACCTCGTTGAACGGTGAGCGGCTCGCTTAAGAGCGCCTGGTTCGGCGTGCGCACGCGAATGGCGACCGCGCGCGGCGGAAGAAAAATAACCGGTGGATCGATCGGCTCGAGATCGAACGTCACGATGCGATCGCGGAGCACGTCGGCGCTTCGATAAAGCGCGTACACCTCGCTGCCGGGCGTGCGCTCGACGCGGTTCTTTTCGACGAGCGTGCGCGACCACGCGCCTCCGTCGTAGGTGTCGAACGCGGTTCCGCGAAGACGCAGCGTCATGCGCGGCGGTGGCGGATCGGGGAGGTTCGACACGTCGAAGCGGAGCGCGATCGACGGATCGCTTCGCAGAACACCGTGCTGCCCGAGGTCGACGCGATCGGAGAAGCCGACCATGCGCCCTTGCCGCGGATGATTGAGGAGCAGCAGCGACAGCCCGACGCGCGGAAAGAGAACGAAGAGCGTCGCGGTGAAAAAGAGAATCGGCACCGATAGCAGGCACGTCGCCGCGAGGAAGCCGCGGCCTACGACGCGACGGCTTCGCAAAATGCGCGGCACGTCGACGGGCAGGCCCGTTCGATCGCGCGCGCCTTGCCGATAGTTCCCTTCGACCTCGCGTCGCAAATGACTGAGCACGAGCGCGCCAGGCGCGACGACGAGGAACCCGAGGAAGCAGAGGCCGTACGTGAGCCCGCCGCCGAGCACGGTGCCCGCGACCAAATGCAGAAGCGCGAGGACGATGATCTGTTGGTCGTGGGCGGCGCCTCGTCGCGTCGCCAGGCGGATGATCTGAAGAAGCGCTGCGAACTCGACGGCGACGTCGAGCGCGGGGCGCCCCGCGACGAGCCGTAAGGCTTGCAGCACGAAGAGGGCGATGGGCGCGATGGTGGCAAAGTGACGGAGCGTCGGCTTACTTTGCCAACCCTCTGGGATCGCCACCGCGCCCGCGAGGCCGATGAGCAGCACGCCGTTGGTCCACGGGTTGAGCGACGCGGTGCTGACAACGGCGAGCACGCCGAGGGCGGCGAGCGCATCTGTCATCACGCGGTGGACGAGGCCGAACCTCATGCCGCGGGCTTGGGTTTGGTTTCGGCATCGGGACCGATGCGCTCGGCGCGTGCCACCTCGGCGGCTGCTGCGACCCTGGGAGCCGTGGTCATGGGCGGCGGCGCGTAGGACGCGTTGACCGCCGACTGCGGGACCGTTTCGACCAGGGCCAAAAAACGGAGAATCGGATCCGCGCCCGCGCTGCGATCCGCACGCACGCGGCCCGATACGTTGGTCACCACCGAGACGCCGTCGCCACGTTTGATGTGGGCTACCGCGCGCGACGCGATGTCGCGAATGCGCCGTTCGAAGAGCGAGTCCCAATCGTCGCCCGCAGCCGTGGGCTTCACGACGTCGAGCGTGAGAGCGACGTCGGGGCGCGCATCGCGAGCGCGCTCGCGCATGATCATCTGCCCGGTCGCGGCGCTCTTACGCCAGTGGATGTCGCGCGGGTCTTCGCCCTCGCGCATCGGTTTCAGGCCGAGGAAGTCTTCGCCGTGGCCACGACCCGTCGTGCCGTCGGCGCCCGTCGCGCGACCGAGCACGCTCGGCGGAAGCTGCAGCTGATCGACGGCCGGGTAGATAATGAGCTCGCCCTCGGCGGGGACCTCGCGCGACTTTTCGAAAAGGCCGAACGGGAAACGCGTCGCGATTCGAAAGCCTACGTGAACGTCGCGTCCGCGCTTCATTGGCGTGCGACGGTAGGCGGCGACTTGGGCCGATTTGGGGCTGATTTTGAGGAAAAAGCAGCGCTTGTCGGCGGGCTGGCCGGCGCGCAAATCTTCGACCTCGATGGCGTACGAAGGGACGCGACCCTTGTGATTAAACACCTCGATCTCGACGAGATGGGGGCGGCCGACTTGCGCGCGCAGCGGCAGCCTTCGCACGACGGTGAGATCCCGTAACGACAGCTCGCTCATGAGACCGCTCACCACGATGAGCGCGAGGAGCATTCCGAGAAGCAGGTAGAGCAGGTTGTTGGCGGTGTTTATCGCCGCGAACCCGACGCCCAACGTGATGCCGACGAAGAACTTCCCCTCGCGGGTGAACTTGAGGCGTCGCGGCGGGCGAATGCGGCGCCAGAGTCGTCGCACTTCCGCGAGCGCCCGCCCGCCGGGCGTCGTTGGGCGTGGCGGGGCAGCCGGCGTCGCGACGATTCGCGCGCGAGCCTGTGCGGCGTTCGTCTTCGGGGTCGCTTTCGCGGTCGTGCTCACGTTGCCGGTGCCCACGATGGCCCTCGGCTCAAAGCGGAACGGGGACGCGGGCGACGATTTCGCGAATGGCCGCCTCGGACTCGTCGCGCGTGGGCATGAAGCCGTCGGCATGCGTCGACAGGCGAACGCGGTGCGCGAGCACGGGGACAGCGAGATCGTGAATGTCGTCGGCGATGCAGAAGTTACGACCGCGCAAGAGAGCACGGGCGCGGGCTGCGTTGCCGAGGGCGATGGCGCCACGCGTGGAGGCGCCGAGGGCGAGCATCGGCGACGAACGCGTCGCCAAGATGACCGCCTGCAAGTAGCTGCCGAGGGAGGAGTCGAGCGTGACCCGATGAACCTCGCGTTGCAGCGCGACGAGCCGCGCGGGGTCGAGAACGACGGGGACGTCGCTCGCCGTGTCCGTCTGACCGTCGAGGAGCAGACGTAGCTCGACCTGCGGCGGCGGGTAGCCGATGCGGACGCGCACCAGGAAGCGATCGAGCTGCGACTCGGGCAGCGGGAACGTACCGGCGAAGTCTTGCGGGTTCTGCGTGGCGATGACGAAGAACGGATCGGGCAGCGGGATCGTTTGCCCGTCGAGGGAGACCTGGCCCTCGTTCATCGCCTCGAGGAGCGCGGACTGCGTTCGCGGGCTGGCGCGGTTGATCTCGTCGGCCAGCAGCACGTTCGCGAAGACCGGGCCCTGACGGAGGACAAACTCGCCACGGCGCTGGTCGTAAACCGAGACGCCGAGAACGTCGCTCGGCAGGAGGTCGCTCGTGAACTGAACCCGCCGAAGCTCGCCGCCAGCGCTTCGCGCGAGCGCGCGGGCGAGCGTGGTCTTCCCGACGCCGGGCACGTCCTCGATAAGGAGGTGGCCTCGCGCCAGCAGTGCGATGAGCGCAAGCTCGACTGCGTCGTGCTTGCCTTCGAGCGCCCCCTCGACGGCGGATCGGAGCCGCTGGAGCGAGGGGAGCTCCTCTGTAAGGAGCGCAGCCGCGGCGGTCATGTCTTTCGGGCTAACACGGGGGTTATTGGGCATTCCCCGGGATGGGGAACTCACCCGTCAGTCCTTCAAGTTTACGCATGAAACGAATGGCTAGGATAGGCCGTTTTTGCGACGCGCAGAGGCTTTGCGCGTATTGACGAGGAGAGTGTGAGCGGGCGTAGGCCCGTGCGTCTTCGGAAGTCGGCCGCCCTTTTCGGCGGGCACCCACGCGGGCTCGTGAATGGGATTGAGCGCGCGGTCCGGAGTGCGCCCGGGCATACTCTGGCGATGGCCGTCGAGCTTCGGGGCGTGAGCAAAACCTTTGGCGCCATCCGCGCCCTGGTCGGCGTGAACGTCGTCTTCGAGGCTGGGCGCGTGACGAGCATTGAGGGTGCAAACGGATCGGGAAAGTCCACGCTGCTCGGCATCATCGGAACGCTTGCACGGCCCACGTCGGGTCAGGTCTCTCACGGCGACCTCGGGCGCACGCGCGCCGACGTGCGGAAGACGCTGGGTTGGTTGGGCCACGACTCGCTTTGCTACGCCGACCTCTCCGGGCGCGAGAATATCGAGCTCGCGGCCCGGCTGTACGGCGAAGACCCGGACCACGCGTACCGGCGTGCGTCGGCCCGGTTCGACCTCACGGCGTTCGCCGAGCGGCCGCTCCGCACGTACTCGCGCGGCCAACGGCAGCGGGTCGCCCTGGCGCGCGCGCTCGTACACGGGCCGCAGCTTCTGCTTCTCGACGAACCGACGACGGGTCTGGATGCCAAATCGATGGCGTCCCTCGCCGAGGTGGTCCGCGAAGAGGCGCGCGGCGGCTCGGTCGTGGTGGTGGTCACCCATGACCGCGCGTTCTCGGATGCCATCGCCGGCGCTCGCGTCGAGCTCGAACGCGGGCGCGTTCTCTGACGCTCCGCACATTGCGCCGGACGGGTTTCACGTGAAACGGCGAACGAGGTCAGGCCTCGCGAGGAAGCCGTCCAAGCGCGGCGACTGCGGCGATGGCGCGCTCGACGTCGGCGGGTGACTGGGCTGCGGACGCCGTGAAGCGGAGACGCGAGGTGCCGGGCGCGACGGACGGCGGCCGGATTGCCTGGACCGGGATGCCGGCGGCGGTGAGCGCCGTGGCCATCGCGACCGCGCGCACGGGATCGCCTAGGACGACGGGCAAAATGGGGCCAAAGCCGAGCGCCGGGAAGCCGGCGGCGGCAAAGCCTTCGCGGAGGCGGGCTGTGTTCGCCAGCGCGCGCGCCTGCAGGTCGGGGTTCGCTTGCACCTCGATGAGGTTTGCCAACGCAGCAGCGGCGACAGCCGGGCTCAGCCCCGTCGAAAAGACGAAGCTACGGGCGCGGTTCCACAACCAGTCGATAAGCGTGGACGCGCCCGCGACGAATGCACCCCCCGCTCCGAACGACTTGCCGAAGGTGCCCACGGTCACGTCGGGCCGAACGCCCGCCTCGATCGCGAGGCCGCGCCCGCCCGGGCCGAGCACGCCGAGCGCGTGCGCTTCGTCCACGACGAGGCCCGCGTCGTATCGGTTGCATGCGTTGCGCAGCGCGCGCAGGTCGGGCCCGTCGGCGTCCATGCTGAAATACGATTCGGTAACGACCCAACGGCGACGGTGCGCCCGGCCTCGTTCGGCGAGCGCACGCTCAACGGCATCGACATCGCAGTGGGCGACAACGTCGACGGACGCTCTGCTGAGGCGGGCCCCGTCGATCAGCGAGGCGTGGTTGAGAGCATCGCTGACGATAAGATCGTCGGCCGATGCGAGGGCGGAAACCACCCCCACGTTCGCGGCGTAGCCGCTGGTGAACAGCAAAGCGTCGTCGACCTCGAGCCACGCCGCCATCGCCCGTTCAAGTTGCCGATGCTCGGCGCGCTCGCCGTCGACCAACCGTGATGCACCCGAGCCCGCGGGTGCGCGGCCGGGCACCGGGCGTGAGGCAAGTCCGAGGTAGTCGTTCGAGCAAAAGGAGACACTGCCGTCCGCCGGAGGCTCCTTGCGCGTGCGCCGTAGGCCGGCGCGGGCGAGTGCGTCGAGCTCGTCGGCAAGATGGGCGAGCGCAGGCTGCGCGGGCTGCTTCGAATGTTTCACGTGAAACGTCTGCTCCTCATTCATCGGCGTCGAGAGAGTCGGTCTCGCTAGGGTTGGCCTGCACGTCGCCCGGCGGGCCCTCGTCGAGCGCCTCGTCGAGGCGAACCAGCACCCGCTGCATCATGTCGCGCGCCTTCGCCTCGAGCGCCTGGCGCTTCGCTCGCTCGACTTCAAGCTCGTGCGCCAAGGCCATCGCAGCGAGGAGCATCGCCTGCGGGGGGATGGTGCCAGGTCGGGGGGAGACCTCCGCGAGCTTCAAGCTCACGACCCCAGCGAGCCGTTGCAGGTCGGCGTCGGCCGCCGTGCTGACGACTTTATAGCTCTGCCCGGCGATGTGAAGGCTCACTGTGCGGCGGTCCATCGACCCGCGACGGTACCACGCGAGGCCGGGCCGATCCCCTCAGCGGGGAGGCTTTTTCAGCGGCGAAGCGCGTTGAACGCGAGCTCGAAGGGAAGCGCGAGGATCGCGAGGTCGAGCTGAGCGCCGAGGATGGCGTCGGCCTGCTTCGAGTTCCCGAATCCAGCGCGGCCTTGCAGAAAGACGCCGGCGCCAAGGCCGTAGAGCGAGTTGAAGTTGAGGCTGCGCGATCCGAAGAACAGCGTCGCCTCCGCGCCCGGCTGAAATCCAAATCCGGACGCCGCCCGGCCGAACGCTCCGGCGGACAAGATCAGCGGCACGTGCTCGGTGACCGGGACCAGCCACTCGAGCCCGCCACCGACCTCGGCGGTCGAGAACCCAGCAGTCGCGAAGTCAACGTAGGGCCCGACGGCCATGTCGGCGTCGCGGTTACGGAGCAGCAAAAGGTCGCCCCGAATGCCGAGATGAAACAGCGGTGCGGGGCCGCCTGCTCGCCCCACATTCGACAGACCTCCGCCCACCGTCGCGGCGACGCTGACGTTCGGATCGGCGGAGGCGGCTACGGGGCTCAGGAGAGCGAGGAGTGAGAGCGCGGTCGCGAGGGCGACGCGAAAGAGGAGCGGGGCGGCCGGCCGGCGCGCCCCGCGGCGAGACTCAGCCACCGCCGCCTGCATCGGGAATGGCCTGACTCTGCGCGCCCCCCGCCGACTGCGCCGTCCCTACGTAGGTGGGGTCGCAGACGGGTAGTCCAGAGCAGAGAGTGCAGGAGAATGCGCCGTCTTGCCCCAGAAGGCAGGGTGGGTTCGTGACGGTTGCATCCGATGCAAGACAGTTCGTGTGCCCGGTGAGAGCGGCGAGCGCCTTATCGACAGAGTCGGCCGGGAAGGCGACTTCGCAGCGGTAGCAGACGTCGATCGCGAACTGGTACTCGTTCGTCTCGACGCTCTCGCCGCCCAGCGTCTCGCCGAAGACGCGGACGTAGCTCACCAGGCGCTTGTACGCGCCGTTTTGGATCGTGCTTGCGACGTACTTCGCGGCCGTGGGGTCGATCAGCGTCGTCGTGATGAGGCCGTAGGACGGAAGAGTGCCGCTCGACGGTTCGATGACGCCCGAGCCCAACCGCGTGAACGAGGAGATCTCGGTGCCCCCGGAGTCGGTTACGCGCACCGTCGCTCCCTGCAGGAGAACGCGTGAAGTCTCCGAGCGGTTCTGCTCGGCGGAGGACTTGGACACCATCTGGTTTCCGACGAGGAGAACGGCGTCGTAGGTCGTTCGAAATGCCAGGTCCATCTCGCCTGTGAAGAGCTCCGCGCTCGTCGGGTCGTTCGTGTACAGGCACGCGGCCGACCCCGATCGGACCGGCGGGGCTTTGACACTGTGGATGAACACAGACTTGTCGTTGTGCACGCAAGCGGGCGCTGCGGTTGCCGCAGCGACGAGGACCGTGACGCCGGCCATGCAATGGCCCAAGAAGCGTTTCATAAAGACTCCTCCTCCTCACACCACGCGCGCTGGAGTCGTACGGCTCTCCGTCTTTTGGTGCATTTAGGCTGCCAAAAAGGGCACCGCGCGCTTCAAATAAAAGCGTAATTCGCATCCGTTGAAAGAGCCAAATACGTGGCGACTCCACACGGCGGAGTGTTTCACGTGAAACGTAGGCCAACGCCTACGGCGGCCGCTCAGCTTAGCGAAGTGCGCGGGCGCGAAGATCGGCGATGCGCACACGCTCGACGTGGGCCGAGCCCGCGGCAGTCACGATGGGAAGTTTCACGCGATCGCCGACACGCTTTTTGTCGGTGCTGACGAAGGGCCACGCGGATGCCACCTCGGCGGGGGACACCGACGCCGGGAGCCCGAGCCGCTCGAGGAGCGAACGCGTGCGTTCGACAAGCGCCCGCGGCGTGTGGCCCATCGCCTCCGTGGCTTCGAGCTCGCACATCATGCCGACCGCGACGGCCTCGCCGTGGCGGTACTTCGAATAGCCGCCGTGGGCCTCGAGGGCGTGGCCGATGGTGTGGCCGAGGTTGAGGAGCGCGCGCGCGCCGAGCTCGCGCTCATCGTCCCGGACGACGCGGATTTTGGCGCTAATGGCGGCGCGCACGACGGCTTCGACGGGGCCGGGCGCGCCCGTCGCAAGGTCGGTGGCGTGGGCCTCGACGAGGTCGAGAAGCGAGGCGTCGCAGGCGAGGGCGATTTTGACGATCTCGGCGAGGCCGGCCGTCCGATCGCGAGGCGGCAGCGTGGAGAGGTGGGCGATGTCGACGACGACGGTGCTCGGCTGATGGAACGCGCCGAGGAGGTTCTTGCCAGCGACGTGGTCGAAGCCGGTTTTCCCGCCGACCGAAGAATCGACCATTGACAGGAGCGTCGTGGGCACCTGCGCGAACCGCAGCCCGCGCAGAAGCGCGCTCGCTGCGAACCCGGCGAGATCGCCAACGACGCCGCCGCCGAAAGCCACGACCACGGCGTCGCGGTCGACGCCCGCGCCGAGGGCCGCATCCCAAATGGTGGCGACGCTCGCGAGCGTTTTGAACTCCTCGCCCGGCGCGAGAATGACCCGCGCCCCTTCCTGGATGGCGAGATGGGCGAGGGCGCTGTCGAGCGCGGCGCCGCGGCATCGCTGGACGTTCGAGTCGCTCACGACGATGAGCGTCGATGGGCTCAACGCCGCGAGGGAATCGGTGAGCAGAGTTGGCGCGTCGTTGCCGATTTCGATGGTGTACGTCCGCTCCCCGAGCGGCATCACGAGCGGATCGCGCGCCGCCGCGGCGACGATGGCGTCGACGAGCGACTCGACGTCGACCGAGTCTGTGGAGAGGGAGAGATGCGCCTCGGCGTAGGCGCCACGCCGGGCCTCGAGGAGCTCGACGACGCGGCCGAGCGGGTTCTCGACGGCGAGGTTCGGGCGCGCGTTCACGTCCTTCACGCGCGAGACGATCGTCGCAGGGTCCGCGGTTAGCGTCACCACGAAGGCCCGGTCGAGGGCGAGGTGACGCGTCGCGCGCGTGGTGACGGTGCCGCCGCCGAAGGCGATCACACGGGGCGTCGGGTCGGCGAGCAGGCGCGTGACGAGAGCCGATTCGCGCGCACGAAAGAGCGCCTCGCCCTCGGCGCGCCACAGGTCGGGGACTCTGCGGCCGGACTCGCCTTCGATGAGCGCATCGGTGTCGACGAATGGCACGCCGAGCCTCGCCGCGAGCGCCGGGCCCACGGTGCTCTTGCCCGTGGCCATGAAGCCGCTGAGGACGACGGGCTTCATCGCTCGCCGAACCCGCGGAGCTGCTCCTCGTACGTGGCAACATTCCGTCGAAGCTCGAGCAGCGAGTCGCCCCCGAACTTCTCCAGCACGGCATCGGCCAGCGTGATCGCCACCATCGCCTCGCCCACCACCGACGCGGCCGCGACGGCGCAAATGTCGCTTCGCTCGAAGGCCGCTTCGAACGCCTCCTTGGTGCGGATGTCGACGCTCGAGAGCGCCTTTCGCAACGTCGCGATCGGCTTCATCGCCGCGCGCACGACCACGGGCTGACCGTTGGTGATGCCACCCTCGAGGCCGCCGGCGTGGTTCGACATGCGCGTGAAGACCCGCGTCTCGGCGTCGAAGCCGATGGGGTCGTGCACGGTCGAGCCGGGGCCCGTGGCGGCGCGGAAGCCGTCGCCGATCTCGACGCCTTTGATCGCCTGAATGCCCATGAGCGCCTGCGCCAGGCGGCCGTCGAGCTTTCGGTCCCACTGGACATGGCTGCCGAGGCCGGGCAGCAATCCGGTCGCGATGACCTCGAAGACGCCGCCCAGGGTGTCGCCGGCGTGGGACGCGGTTTTGATCGCCTCCTTCATTTTGAGCTCGGCGTCCGGGTCGACGCAGGCCATGTCCGACGCGCGGGCGCGGGCGCGGAGCTCTGCGATCGTGATCTCCGGGAGCGTCGCGGGGACGTCGCCCACCGCCACGACGTGGGCGAAGACGTCGACGCCGATGGCGGCGAGGAGCTTCTTGCAAACCGCACCGACCGCCACTCGGGCCGCGGTCTCGCGGGCGCTCGCGCGCTCCAAGATGTCGCGGAGATCCTTGCGGTCGTACTTCTGCCCGCCAGCCAGATCGGCGTGGCCAGGGCGCGGCCGCGTAAGCGCTTCGGGCTCACTCGGCAAGGGCGCGGCGGCCATGCGATCGAGCCAGTTCGCGTGGTCTTTGTTCTCGACGGCGAGGCCGATGGGGGAGCCCAACGTTTCGCCGTTTCGCACGCCACCCGTAAACGTGATGCGGTCGGTCTCGATCTTCATCCGGCCGCCGCGGCCGTAGCCACGCTGACGGCGCGCGAGATCGACGTCGACGTCTTCGGCGAGGAGCGGCAACCCCGCGGGCACCCCCTCGACGATCGCCGTCAGCCGAGGACCGTGGGATTCACCTGAAGTCATCCAGCGAAGACGCGCCATGCTAGACGAGACCCTAGAGGCGCTCGGCTCCGATGCCAACAGTCTGGGGCAGCTCCATGACGCACTTCGACAACTCGCCCATGTTCGAAACGAACGGCAGCGTGCGGTTCGAGGTGCGCGCAACGGGAGGCGAAGCGTGAAGTCGACGGCGTTCGAGAAATACGAAGGGCTGGGGAACGACTTCATCGTCGTCACGGCCCACAGCGAAGCCGCCGTGAGCGACGCAGACGTGCGCGCGATGTGCGACCGGCGCTTCGGCATTGGCGCCGACGGCGTGCTGCTCGTGTTGCCGGCGGACGATGCGGCGAACGTCGCGCGGATGAAGGTCGTGAACGCGGACGGCTCGGTGCCCGAGATGTGCGGCAACGGGCTTCGGTGTGTCGCGCTTCAGATCGCCCGCGCGCGCGGCGTGATCTCGGGCGAGCTGCGCATCGAGACCGGCGCGGGTGTTCGCGTCTGCGCCGTCGACGACGACGCGGGTCGCGGGATGATCACCGTCGACATGGGCGCCGTCCGCTACCTCGAGGACCGCGCGCTCGACGCGCCCGTCGACGGAAAACCGCGGCGCTTCGTCCTCGCCCTCGCCGATGCGGGCAACCCGCACGCCGTGACCTTCGAGCCCGCGAGCCGCGAGCTCATCGAAAAAGTCGGCCTCGCGATTGCCACGCACCCCGCGTTTTCACGTGGAACGAACGTCGAGTTCGCCGCGCTCACCGCGGACGGCGCCATCGATCTCGTCGTCTGGGAACGCGGCGTTGGCCTCACGCTCGCCTGCGGCACCGGCGCCTGCGCCACGGTTGCCGTCGCCTGCGCAAAAGGGCTCGCCCCGTGGGACCGCGCCGTGACCGTCCATCTCCCCGGCGGCCCGCTCCAGGTCACGATGCGCAAGGCCGACGGCCACGCCATCATGCGCGGCCCCGCGCGCCACGTCTTTTCAGGCGCAGCGCGCGGCCTGTGACCTTCCGGCTAGGCGCTCACTCTTCGACGACGGTGCCGATGGTCTCGCCGAGGACGACGCGCTTAATGTTGCCGCTCGCGAGCTTGAACACTCGGATGGGCATCTTGTTGTCGCGGCAGAGCGCCGCGGCCGTCGCGTCCATCACGCCGATGCGCTCGGTGAGAAAGCGATCGTACGACATCTTCTGAACCATCGACGCGTCGGGGAAACGCACCGGATCGGCCTTGTGGCGCCTGGCAAGGAACGCCGCGAGCGCCCGCGAATCCGGCTCCTTCGGCAGCGACTCGCCCAACTTCCTGGCCACTTCGGCGATCCGCAACCATCGCTCGGGAGATCGAACGACACGACGCAACGAGGCGCTGCCGCCGCTGGCCAGAAAGCGCGCCGTGAACTCGTTGGTCGCGATCATCAGCTCCTCGATCAGCTGACGCGCCCGGTTCTGCACCTGCTGTCGAATATCGAC
>JANXMC010000800.1 GCA_025354825.1 Myxococcales bacterium | reverse complement strand
GCAGACGTGCGCGCAGCAGAACGTCGCGTGCGGGCCGGCCGGCGACGGCTGCGGCGGCACGCTCGCCTGCGGGGCCTGCGTCGCGCCCGACACCTGCGGCGGCGGCGGCACCACCGGTCAGTGCGGTCACCCTCCGTGCACCCCGATCACCTGCGCGCAGCAGGGCGTCACCTGCGGCCCGGCCGGCGACGGCTGCGGCGGCAGCCTCCAGTGCGGCACCTGCCCCCTCGGGCAGACGTGCGGCGGTGGCGGCGTCCCCGGAACGTGCGGCGCGCCTGCGTGCACGCCCGCAACGACCTGCCCCGCAGGCATGAACTGCGGTCAGTACCCCGACGGCTGCGGCGGCGTCGTGAACTGCGGCGTCTGCGTCACCGGCCAAACCTGCGGCGGCGGCGGAGCGCCCAACGTCTGCGGCGTGCAGACCTGCACCGCCGCCACCTGCGCGAGCACGGGGACGCCCTGCGGCCCCATCTCGGACGGCTGCGGATTGATCCTCACCTGCGCGAACACCTGCGCCGCCGGGCAAATCTGCACGAACAACGCGTGCGTCCCCAACGGCTGCACGCCTCTCACCTGCGCCGGCGCCGGCATCTCGTGCGGCCCGTTGGGCGACGGCTGCGGCGGCCTCCTGCAGTGCGGCTCCTGCGCGGCGGGTCAGTCGTGCGGCGGTGGCGGCACACCTGGTCAGTGCGGCGGGCCGGCCTGCACGCCGCGCAACTGCGCGAACCTCGGCGCGATGTGTGGCCAGGTTGCCGACGGCTGCGGCGGGCTGACGCCCGACTGCGGCGCCTGCTCTTCGAACCAGGCCTGCTCGAACGGCGCCTGCCAGACGACCTGCGTTCCGCGCACCTGCGCCGACGCGGGGGCGAACTGCGGCCGCGTGGCCGACGGCTGCGGCGGGCTCACCGCCGACTGCGGCACCTGCGTCCCTGGCGAAACGTGCGGCGGCGGAACGACGCCGAACGTCTGTTCCGGCGGCATCAAGTAAGCGTCGCCAACGCGACCGCTGACGCGTGAAAGCGCGGCTCTCGGGCGTCCGAGGGCCGCGTTTTTTCTTTTCGCTACGCCCGGTCGCCGCGAAGAAACGCCCGCACGAGGGCGGCGGTCTCGGCCGGCTTCTCGAGCGTCACGTCGTGCCCGGCGCCTTCGACGTACGCATGCTCGGCGCCGACGCCGTCGCGGGCGAGCAGGCTCGCGAGCTCACGCTGAAGCGCATCGACGATGAGCGCGTCGTCGCGCCCCGTGATCACCAGCGCGGGGCTCGCGACGCTCGGCAGGCGGTCGCGCGCGTCGTGCGCGGCGGCCGCGGCCGTGAGCCAGACGAGGTCCGCGCGGTCGTGCGGGTGGGCGCGCACGGCCGCATCGAGGCGCGCCGCTTCACCCGGGGCTGCGAGAAGGTCGTCGGACACGATCTCGCGTACCAACGCGACGCCCGGCTCGCGCGCCATCACGAGGCATCGCGCGAGGCCGAGCGTCTCGGCCGTGAGGCTTTCGAGCGGCGACAATCCGCGCGCGGCGGTCGATGCGAGCACCAGGCGATCGACCCGCGCCGGCGCTTCGATCGCCACCCACTGCGCCACCATTCCGCCGAGGGAAATCCCGAACAGGTGCGCGCGGGCGATGCCGAGCCCGTCGAGCAGACCGATGACATCGAGGGCGAGGGCGCGTGTGCTCGGAAACCCCGTCGGCGAGCTCCCATCGCCGCTTCCAGGCGGCTCGCAGGTGACGACACGATGGTCCCGCGCGAGGTCTTCGCGAAAGGGCGCGAAGAGATCTCCCGACCCGCCGAGCGGCGGCAGCAGCACGAGGCACGGCGCGCCATCGTGACTGGGCCCGCGCACGTCGTAGTGAACCCACACGCCCGCGGCGATGTCGACGAAGCCGCTTTCGCGTTCGCCCCCGTTGCTCGACGGGCGCGTCATCTCGCGCGCACCATGTCGTCGAGCGCGCTCTGCATCCGCGCGACGACCACGTCGCGAATCTCCTTGGGGTCTTCGTCGGGCGGCGCCGCGATGGGCTCGAGAATGCGAAGGCGAATCGGAAAGGGCATTGGGAAGTACGGAATCCACGGGCCGACCCCGATGATCCACGGCAGCGAAAGCGCGATCGGGAAACGCTCGATGCGCGCCCATTTGGTGAGCCCCAGGATGCGCGCGATCGCTTCCCCCTCATGGATGATGACCGCGCTCTCGTGAGCGCCCGCCGCGACGATCGGGACGATCGGCACGCGCGCTTCTTGCGCCACACGGACGAAGCCCGTCCGCGGGCCGAAGACGACGCGGTGGCGATGCCGATAGTGGCGAAAGGCATCGAGGTCGCCGCCTGGATAGACGAGCACGCTGGCGCCGCTCGCGAGCGCCTTCGCTGCGCACCTCGGATTGGCTCGAATCGCGCCGCCGGCTTGAAGGACGCGCCCGAACGGCCGCACGCGACGCATCGCGAAGTCGTGGGCCAGCGCATAAAGTGGCATCGGAAGGTTGCGCCACAGCGTCGCAAGGGTGCAGCTCAAGTCGGGCCCCATGATGCCGCCGCTGTGGTTCCCGACAATGAGCGCCGGCGCCGTCGGCAGGTTCGCGACCCCTTCGACGCGAAGCTTCAGCCAGCTCCGGTTGATGCTCTCGAAGACCGGCAGCACGCGGTCGATGATCTCCGGATCGCGCCCCTCGAGGCTCTCCGGATCGAACGGCGCGTCGCTCAGCGCGAGCTCGCCCGCGCGCTTCGCAATGTCGGCCAGCGCGCGCTTCACCAGACCTCGCAGCGCGGCGCGTGGACCATCGGGTTGCCGGCCTTGCAGGCGAAGGCGCTCGCGAACTCGCTCATGTTCGACAGCGTACCGTTCACGCGATATTTCGGCGGCGCGTGAGGGTCGGACGAGACCATCGTGTGGAGCGTCTCGTCGCGAATGTTGCGGCACCAGCTCTGGGCGTAGGCGAGGAACATCTCCTTCGCGTCATCTGTCTCGGTGCGGCCGCCCGCGTCGGGGTTCTCGCGACGTGCCGCCATGAGCGCGCGGTACGCCGTCTCGAGGCCGCCGAGATCGGCGAGGTTCTCGCCGGCGGTGAGCTTGCCGTTCACGTGCACGCCTTCGAGCACGGTGTAGCCGTCGAACTGCGTGCGTAGGCAGTCGGTGCGCTTCTCGAAAGCCTCGGCGCTCGCCGGCGTCCACCAGTCGCGGTTCTGCCCACGTGCGTCGAACTTGCGCCCTTCGTCGTCGAAGCCGTGAACCACCTCGTGCCCCGCGATCATCCCGATTGCGCCGTACTCCATCGCGCGCGTCATCGTTCCGCCGAAGAACGGCGGGCGGAGAACGGCGGCGGGAAACGTGAGGTCGTTTTGCGTCCAGCGGCTGAACGCATCGACCGTCGCGGGCGAGAGGAACCATTCATTGCGGTCGTACGGTTTGCCGAGCTTCGCAGCCTCCCATTGGAACGCGAAGAGGCGGACGCGGACGCTGTCGTCGAAGTACGAGTCGCCCGCGATGTCGAGAGCGTCGTAGCTGCGCCAGCGATCGGGGTAGCCGGCTTTGATGACCACGCCATCGAGCTTCTCGAAGGCGCTCTTCCTCGTCGCGTCGTCCATCCACGCGAGCGTGGTGAGATTCGCGCGCATCGCCGTGAGCAGCTGCCCGACGAGCTTGGAGGCGCGCGCTTTCCCGTCCTCCCCGAGCACGTCCTTCACGAACGGCACGGTCACGGCTTCCGGCATTGCGTAGTTCACGGCGCGCACGCATCGCTTCCATCTGGGCGAAAGCTCGCGCGCTCCGTAGAGCGACTGCTCGAGCCGAAAGTCCTCCGCGACGAAAGCTCGCCCGAGCGTTCGCGCCATCGTGTCGATCGTCGACCATCGCAGATACGCCCTTAAGACAGCCGGCGGCGTGTCGTGCGCGAGGCTCGCCGCGCCCGTTAAGAATGTCGGCTGGCCGACGTTGAACGCGGTCGTCTTCTCGAGGCCGAGGGCACGCAGCCATGCATCCCACGCGACGCCGCCCGCCTTCTGCGTCAGCCACGCGCGCGACGTCGCGTGGTACTGATTCTTCGGATCGCGCATCGCCACGCGCTCGATCGAGAGCGCCGCGAGCTTCGTCTCGAAAGCCATGATCGCGGCGGCGTCCTTCGACGCATCGTTCGGCGACTCGCCGGCGAGCGCCAGCATCGCAGCGATGTGGGCGACGTAGTCCGCTCGAACCTTCGTCTTGCGCGGGTCGGTGGTGTCGGCCGCGTAGTAGCTCTTGTCGGGTAGGCCGATGCCGCCTTGGTTGACCGTGACGATCGGGAGCGTTGGGTCGACGAAGTCGGTGTCGACACTCACCGTGAGAAGCGGGCTCGCGCCAAGAGCGTGCAAGCGCGCGAGGGCAGTCGCGAACGTCGGCCCGTCTTTGACCGCGGCAATGCGTGCGAGCTCCCGCGCAAGCGGTTTCGGATCCTCCGCGCGCCCCTCGTCCATGCAGACAGACCAGAGCGCGCCAAGCTTCGCCGCATACGGATCGTCCCCGCCCTTGCCCGCGGCGTCGCGCTCGAGAATGGCGCGAAGCTTGAGAAGCATGTCCTCGTAGAGCAGCGCCATCGGCCCGAGAGACCCTCGATCGTCGGGAATCGGATGGCTCGCGAGCCAAGGGCCGCACGCGTAGCCGTAGAAGTCGTCGCACGGCGCGACGCTCGAATCGACAGGGCCGCTCTGGGCCACGGGCGCGCTCGCTGACGGGGGAGCGACGTTCGCGGGTGCGGTCGGCGACGCGGGCACGACAGGCGCGGGCGCAGCAGGCGCGCACGCCGCAATACCGAAAAAGCAAAGGGCGCCCAAAGGCACACGACTACGAAATTGAAAGCGCATGACCGCATCATACATAAGGACGCATCGACCAACGGAATTGGAGGCGTCGACGGTCTCGCTCCGAGCGAGACGCTCCTGTACGTGACGCCGACCGTCACGACGGAGCGTGTTCGCTACGACGCCGTTGCGTTTCTCCAGCATCAAAAGGGGAGGCAACGCGCCCTGGTACGTCGCCTACGCTTCGACGGTGGGGGCAGTGCCTTGAGACTGCGACTGCGTCTGCGACGCGGGCCGGGGTCGCGCGGTCGACGCGCCTTCGTTGCCGTAGGTTTCGGCGATGTACTTGGCAATCGCGTCGGACTCGAACATCGAAGTCCCGGTGTTGGGGTCGACCAAATAGGGAAATTGCATGCGTCCGCTCATTTTCTCGAAAGCGGGTCTACGCGGGCTATTTCGAGCCATGTTGTGAAGCACGTAGGGGATCTCGTGCTCGTCGAGGGCCTCTCGCGCGAATCGGCAATAGGGCGACGCCTCGTAGCTCCATAGCTCGAGCTCGCGCGCCGGGCGCCGCGACGGCGTGTAGTCGCCGCCGTGCCCGCCCCGTGCGGCGCTCGCGAGGGCGCTCGCCGCGTTCGTGACGGGGCCTAGGCGCAAGAGAAACGGCACGCGGCCGTCGCCGTAGGTCTTGAACAGATAGGCCACGATGGCGTCCGACCCCTGAAGAACCACGGCCGTATTGGCGTCGACGAGGGTCGGGATTTGCGTCTTCGTGTCAAGCGCCTCGAGCTCGCGCATGTGCACGGAGCCGCCCTCGGGGCAGGGGCGAACGTCGGCGTCGAGGTCGAGCATCGATAACGCCTCGCGCACTTTGCGAGACGCGGGGCAGGCCTCGGTTTCGTACAGCGCGAGGCGCCGTTCGGGGCGCGGACCGAGATTGCCGACGTAGGCGCCGAGCCCTCCGCGAAGCAGCGTCGCCATGTTCGACGAGCCGAAGCGGAGAGCGCCCGCGACGCTCTGCCCCTTCTTCCAGAAGAGAAACGGATCGAGCGACGTCCCCATGATTTTCATGGTCGCCCCCGCAGCAAGCGGCATTCCGCATGAAAGAATGAGCTTGGGCTAGGACGTGCATTGCTCAAACGTCGTGACCCCCTCCGCGACGCCGACCGAGAAAATCGAGCATGTTCCGCCCAGGAAAAAGCCTCGGCGGTCGTGGCCTGTCCGGATCCTTCGCGGCGTGACTGGGGCACTTATGTGCCTCGCTGCGATTTATCTCATCGGGATGAACGTGTTCTTGTCGACGCCGCTTTTCGACAAGGCGATTAACGCCGAGCCGCTCGTCGTAGACATCCACTTCCGGCGAGGGTGGTCTCTCTTCCCCGGAAACGTGCACGCGACCGGCCTCTCCATTCGCGGGACCGACAGCAACGTCGAGTGGGTTCTCAAGCTCGATAAGGCCGACTTCGACATCAATCTCCTCGTGCTGGCGCGCCAGCGTTTCGAGATCTCGCGCGTTCACGGCACCGGAATCTCGTTTCGCATTCGCCAAAAGCTCGAGACCGCGCCGAGCCCCGAGGTCGCGAAGACTCTCCCGCCCATCGACGGCTTGCCGCCTTTCACCGTGCGGCCGAAGCCGCCGACGGCGCCGGAGACGTGGAACGACGCGGCGTGGAAGCTCTGGACGGTGCGCCTCGAACGAATCACGGCCGACGACGTCCGCGAGATCTGGATCGATAGTGGGCATTTCGTCGGAAGCGCCGATATCAAAGGCCGCTTTTACCTAAAGCCCATTCGACGCGCGAACGTCGGCCCCGCGCATATCGATTTTCATCGCGGCGCATTCTCGATGGGCGACGTCGTCATGGCCGAAAACCTCGGGGGCACCGTCGACGCCACCCTCGCCGAGTTCGATCCGCGAACGACGGACGGCGCCGGAATGCTTCACCACACGACGGCCGCCACGGCGATGCACCTGGGGCTGCCCGACATCGCGAACCTGCCGTTGCCCATGCCGAGCGACGCGAAGCTCACGGGCCGTATCGACGTGGACCGCCTCGCGCTTCGCGTCGAATCGGGCATTTTAAAGGGCGATTCCCACGTGAGCGCCGCGTCGAAGGGGTTCGTCTTCGACCGCGCCGACGAGCACGCGACGACTGCCGTGGCCTTGAGGGCCGATGTTGCGTCCGCCGGCGCGAGCGACCAGCTGACGTTCCGCGCTGAAGTTCGCGGGTTCGAAGCTGCGCATCGCGACGTCGCCGCGGGGACCGTGGGGCCGACCCTCGTTTCCGTTCCGCGCGCGGACATCTCCGGCGACGCGCGCGAGCTCGATCTCACGAAGCCGCTGGGCGACCTTCACCTCGCCATCGACCTGCTCGAGAGCGGCGTAAACGACCTCGCGGCCGTCGCGCGCTCGTTGCCAAAGAGCTCGACCCCTAGCCCCGTGACGGTACACGCGGGGCGCCTTGGTGCCACGGCCCACGCCGAGGCGTGGCTCGCGGAGACGCGCGCCTCCGGGACCATCGCATTCACGTTCAAAGAGCTCGACGCCGAAGCGCCCGCGGCGCGCGTTCGCGGCGACATTGACGTCGACGCGTCCGCAGGCAATCTCCGATGGGTCGCCGGCACAATCGAAAGCGGGTCGCTCGACGTGCGCGCTCCGGCATTCTCCGCGACCCACGGCGCGGCAGCCTTGCGCGCAGCGGTCGTCGTCCACGCGAAGGCCCACGGCTGGGACCTGGGCAAAGGCGTCGTCGGCGTCGACGAGGCCAACGTGACGCTCGACGACGTCTCCCTCGCGAGCGCCACCAGCGGTCGCGAGGGGGTGATGATTCATCAGATCGCCCTGCGAGGAGCCCCGGGGGTGCTCACGACGGGTGATCCCCTGGCGCACGTAGGCATCCACGCCGTCGTCGAAGGTGGACGCGTGCACGACGCCGCGGCGCTCAACGCGATTCTGGAGGCGGGGGGCGAGCTGAAGGTAGCGTCGCAGGGGGGCGCCTTCTCGGCCATCGCCAACGCCGACGTCGTCGGCCATGTTGCGTCGGGGAAGGTCGCGCTAAAGACCGAAGCCGTCGGAATCGCCTCCGGCGTGCAGACGGTCACGGGCAACATCGATCTCGCGGCGGTGACGTCGGGGTGGAATCTGCGCAGCGGTCGCGTCGCGATGCTCGACGGCCGCCTCGTGGTCACGGCGCTCGACGGGCGCATCGCGAACACCGAAACGTCGGCGTACCACGCGGAGAGGGTCGAGGCCTCGGGCCACACTGAAGATCTCGATCTCTCGAACGGCGGGCCGCTTCTCGGTCGCTCCTTCGAGGGGCACGTCGTCGTCGCCAATGGCAACGTCCCCGACGCGCGCGCCCTTCAAGCGATGATGCCGAAGGACGGCGTCCTCGCCATCGAGTCGGGCGCGGCGCGGCTCGACGCCGACGTCCACCTTTCGTCCGCCGCGAAGAGCGGCAACGGGCGCGTCAACGTGACGCTCACCAACGCCGGCATTCGCCTCAACGAGACGCACTTCGCGGGCGACTTCGTCGTCGCAGGGCAGGTGCGCGGCTTCGACCCGGCGCGGTCGCTCATCGACATCGCAGGCTCGCGCATCTCGATGCGCGACGTGGCCGTCGTCGGCTCGTCGACCGACACCGAGCGGTGGCACGGGGACATCATGCTTCAGCAGGCGACGCTCCGCCTCGACGACGCGCCCCAGCTCGACGCCGACGTCACGCTCGATGCGCGCGACGCGAGCCCTATTTTGGCAATTCTTCTCAAAGACAGCCTTCCCAAGATCTTCGCCGGCCTCACGCACATGCCGCGCCTCGGCGGCAACGCTCTTCTTACGCTTGGCGGCCATACACTCGCCCTCCGCAACGTCGTCGCTCAGGGCGGTGATATCGAAGTTCGCGGCCTTTACGCCGTGCAGGGTGACCACAAAAAGGGCGCTTTCATCGTGGAAAAAGGGCCCTTTTCAGCGGGCCTCAAGATTGGCGACGACGGCGTCGGCCTTCGCTTTTTCGGATTGAACGACTGGCTACGATCCGAAAGCGCCGACGTGGGTCAGCTCATCGATCACCCGGCGCTCGCGAAGACCGCACCCGCGCCTTGAGACCTGGCACGGGCGACGCGAGGCCCGCGACTACGTGGTGAGCTCGGGCAGCGGCGTCTTGTCGCCGCCGCTCAATAGGCCGAAGCCCGTGAAGTTGGCGACCCCCATGCCGGCGAGGATGTTGAGCAGGATCCGCTCGTGTCGGTCCGCGACCGACGCGCTCTTGTAATGAACGTACCGGCCGCCGGTCGCCTTCTTGAGATACCCACCGGCGCCCCCGCTGACGACGTACGGAAACGAGTTCTGATTGTGATTCACCGAGTCGCCCATGTCGCGGCTCCAGACGATGAGCGTGTTGTCGTAGAGCGAGCCGTTGCCGTCGGCTTCGGGCGTCGCCTTGAGCTTCTTCACGATGTCGACGAACAGCTGCGCGTACCACTTTTCGAGCTGAATCAGCTGGGCGTAGCCGTTCCCCGATCCGCCGTGGATGAAGCCGCCGTGGGCCTCGCCCTGCAGGTTGGGCACGTCGACCGGCACGGCTTGATCCGAGCCGAACTGAAGCGCCCCCACGCGCGTGAGGCCGCACGCGAACGCCGCGACGAGAAGGTCGGCGTGGGCAACGTCCGAGAGAAGCGTGTTCGTTCCGTTCATGGTCGGCGTGCCCGGCTTGGTGCAGGCCGAGGTCGACCCGGTCGCCCCGCCGCCGAGGCGGTTTTCGAGCTGACGAATCGACGTGAGATGCAAGTCGAGCTTCGTCTTCTCCGCGGCGCTGAGCGATTGGCTCATCGAGGTGATGTCGCCGCGTACGGCGTCGAGGATGCTCTTCTTCCGCGCCAAAAGCGCCGCCGCCTGCGCGTTCCCCGCGCCCGCGCCGCCCGCCATGACGCCGCTGAAGATCGTCGTGAACGCGTCGATGGGTGAGTTGATCGCCGCGAGGTTTCGCCCGTCTTTGTAGAACTGCGTCCGGCCGCCGTTCGTCGTGCTGTTCGCGCCGAGAAGCAGCGAGGGGATGGCGTCGTTCGCGCCGACGGCCTTCGCGAGAAACTGATCGACCGACACGTGGTTCTGATCGGCGAACCCCTTGCCCGTGAGCGCCTGGGGGCTCGCGTGGTTCTCGCCCGGCGACGACGACATGAGCCCGTCGACGAGAATGACGTCGTCGGCAATCGCCGACAGCGGCTGCGTCATCGCGCTGAAAATGTTCCCGGTCGCCGACGGCGGCGTCCAGAGCGCGGGGTTCGTCCCCATCGTGCAAAAGAGCAGCACGCGACGGGCGGTCTTGGTCGCATCTGCACGCGCATCGCGCGCCTTGAAAAACTGGCTCAAAAGAGCCGCCGCCCCGACTCCCAACGCAAAATCCCGACGACCGATGGAGCTCATGGTGATTCCCTTTTCAGCAGCGCGCGCCGAGGCCGCGTACATTTACAGATCTGCGCCGCGCGCGAGGAAGTGGGGCGAGTGGACGATGGCGCGAACGACGCTCTCCATCGTGAAGCCGTTGGCAGATGCCTCTTTCTTGATCGCGTCCTGGGTGCAGCCGTCTTCCTTCCAAGAGGCGACGCCGTAGGCGAAGTACGACCAGTAGCGGACCATGCACGCGTTCACGTCTTCGCTCGATGCGAGGTACGCCGCGAGATCCGAAAGCCCTCCCAGCGGCGCGTCGGCCTGCCCCTTCATGCTCGCGAGCGAGCCGGTCGAATCGACGTTGGAGCCGTTCTCCTGCGTCCTGTAGCGGCCGATGCCGTCGTAGTGCTCGAACGTGAAGCCGACCGGGTCCATGTATTTATGGCACCCCGAGCACGGCGCATTCTTCGAGTGCTCTTCGTACCGCGCGCGCGTCGTCGTCGGCGCGCTCTGCGTGGCGAGCATCGTCGGCACCCCACCTGGCGGCGGGGCGAGCGTGTCGCAAAGCAGCCGCGTGCGAACGAGCTTCCCGCGCTGCACGGGCGACGATGCGGCGGCGGACGCATGGCCCGTGAGCAGAGCGCCGTGCGCGAGAAGACCGAAGTCGCGCTGCCCCGGTTGAAGCGTAACCTTCGTTGCCGCGCCGCCGCTCGCGCCGCCGATTCCGTAAAACGATGCGAGCGGCTGATCGACGAACGAGTAGGTCGCCGTGAGCGCGTCGGAGAACTTCCCTTTGCTCGCGAACGTGTCGAGCAGCAGCGACATCGTCTCCGTGTACATGCTCGTTCGAAGATCGGCCGTGAGCGCGCCGTAGACCGATGTGTCCTTCACCGTCGTGAGCACGTCGCCGACGCCGAGCCAGCCGTCGACGAAATTGCCAACGGCGTTCTTGCTTCGCGCGTCGCTCAGGAGCCTTCCGATTTGCGCATCGAGCTGCGCCGTCGTCGAAAGCTCGCCAGCGTCGGCGGCCGCGAGGAGCGCGTCGTCGGGCGTGCTGTCCGTGAGGAAGTACGCAAGGCTCGTCGCGACTTCGTAGGGCGTGAGCGTGAAGCGGTTGCTCGCCGCGTCTTTCGCACCGAGCTCGGGGCGGTAAAGGAAATAGGGCGACTGGAGCATCGCCTGGACGACGATGTGCACGGCTTCCGTGAAGCTCGCCTGGCCCGCGAAGAGCCCTTCGTAGGTCGTCGTCTGCGCGGCCGTGAGCGGCGCACGGAAGGCGCGCTTCCCAAAGCCGGTCACGAAGGCGTGGCGGCATGGTGCGTCCGTGGTGGTGCACGATGCGACCGACGACGGATGCGTGTCGACCCAGGTTGCAACGGCGTCGGTGAAGTCCATGAGCTGCTGCGCCATCACGTCTTGAACGACGAGGGCCGCCGCATCGACCTTGAAGCCGAGCGCCGGTGGGTCGGTGATGAACGAGGCCTGCGGCACGCCCGCGTCGTGAAAGAGATCGCGCAGCGATGCGTTGAACTGCGCGCTCGTCAGACGCCGCAAGACGCGCGGTCCCGGCGCGGCGTCTGCGCTCGTCGTGCACGCGCTGACCGCGGGGAGCGACGTCGGTGCAGCGGGCGTCGTGCCCGAACCGCTGGCCGGCCCGTCGCCGCCCGCCGCGCCGTTGGCGTTCCCGCCGGGGGCGCCCGATCCGCTGATGGTTCCGGTGCTGCAGCCGGCAACGACGGCGAGGAGCGGGACGAGGGAGAGGAGGCCGCCGCGGTGCTTCATGGGAAGCCCCTTGAGCAACGAGCAGGCCGAACGGTCGGATCCAACGGATCCGGCCTCGTGGATCGGCGAGATCCAACGGGGCCAAGCGCGGAACCCGGCCGTTTTTAGCCGCTGAAGCGAGCGCCGAGCGCCTCGTCAGCCCTGCGGGATTTGGCGGATCCAACCGCGCGGCGCGCGACCGCCGGTGCGTGGGGATCGACGGCGGATCAGCCCCTGGTACCGACGAGGGCCACGCGGCGAGGGGGGTGGTACGCTCCTGCGTCGATGGCGGTCCCCGTCGACGAAGCCGAAACGCCTTTCGCGGCGCCCGCGACGCTTGGCCGCCGCGCCTGTAGTCGGATCTTCCTGACGATGGTCGCGGGGGCGCTGCCCGGCTGCGGGCGTTCGGGCCGGAGTGGCCATCTCTGTTCGGATGTGTCGAGACTCACCGAGGCCGAGCGCGAGCTCCGGTTTCAAACCCTCGGCTACGTCGACGACACTTCCGACCCCCGCTCGTGCCGTCGCTGCCAACAGTTCAGCGTCGTCACGGGCTCGCCTTGCGGCCGCTGCGCACTGATTCGCGGCCCCATCGACCCAGATGGACGCTGCATCAAGTGGGCTGCGCGCGAATAGCCACGCGCGCGCGTTAGACGAGGGCGCGTTCGAACAGATCGCGCTTCGCGAAGAGGATGCCCGCCACGTACGCGCGCAGGCTCTCCTCGGTATGGGGATTCTTGTACGCGACGTCGAGCGTCGGGTCGTCGAGGTACGCGTCGCACTCGGTGAAGACGTGGGCCATGGCGGAGTCGAGCTCGGCTTCGTCGGCGCGAATGAGGAATCGATCGTTCCAGAGCCTTTGGAAGGCGTCCGCGGTAATTTCTTTATCGCGTAGTCGCTTTTGCAGGTCGGCGCCATACGTCGGATCGATCGCCAGCATGCGCGCGCGCTCGAGGGCGCCGTCTGCCTTGTACAGTCGAAAGAGCTCGTCCTTGAACTCTGGGCCGGCCATCTGCCGCGCGACGAATCGCTCGAGAAGCGTTCGGTATTCCAACCGCTTTTCCATCCTGCTCACGTCGTCACCATACGTTGTTGTTGCCGAGGAAACTGGTGAATTGAGCCCCGTCCAGGCGCCACGCGCCGACGAGCTCGCGCGTTTGAAGATCGAACGCTGCCCAGAGGCCGGTCTGCGGATTGTAATAGTGCACGACGTTCGTCTGCCAACGGAAGGTCCCCTCCACGGCGATCGTGTTGCCATCCTGCACGTGTCTGAAAATCGCGTCCGCGAAGCTCTTCGCCGTCGACGCATTCCACTTGGACGTGACGCCGAAGTCGCCCGCGTGCTTGAACTCGTGTTGAAGCTTGCCGTTCGTCATGTCGAACTCGGCCGGCATCTCCTCGACGGTGTGGTCGATGTACCGGTGAAGGTCGGACATCTTCTTCGCCATGTCCTCGAGCGTGACGGGCTTCTCGACGCGCGGTGGGCGCGCGGCGTTGGGCGGCGCTTTGGGCTTCGCGGTCGTCTTTTGCGGCGACGTCGGCTTGTCCTCGGCCTTCGTGGCGGAGGGCTCCTCCTCGATCTTCGGAGCCGCATTGACCGGCTCGTCGGCGACGAGAGGCTCGCCCGAGGGGCCTCCGCCGCCTGGCTTCGCCGTGCTCGTGGTCGACCCCGCTCCGGCCCCGGCACCGTCGCCCGCACCACTCGACACCGCGCGCTTAATCGCGCCGTAGCCGGCCTCGAGACCCTTGCCGGCGCCGTACACGACGACGCCGGACACGGCGCCGATCGCGAAGTCCTTCGAGATATCGATGGGGTTCAGGGCGGCTTCCGCGGCATCGACGGCGTCGCCACCGCCGATGAGGACGGTGCCCGCGCCGCGCGAAGCCATGCCCGCGCCAATCCCTCCGACCCCGCCGGCAATCGTCGCGGTTCCGATCCCCTCGCCGACGCCAATCGCGGTTCCGAGCGCCGCACCGAGGGGCGCCGCCGCGACGCCGAAGCCGCCGCCCACGGCCCCCGCCAGGGCGGCGATTCCAACCGCGCCCATGTCGATCTCCGCGAGGCTCCCGGTCGCGTAGTACTGGGTGCCCATGGAGATTGCGGCGCCGATGAGGGCGCCGATGATCATGATGCAGACGAGCTCGCACTCGCCGTTCGGATCGACGCTCGCGAAGGTTCGGCCGTGGACGTACGCGTACACGTTCGAGTCGGCGGCGAGCTTGTGGATCGCCATCGGATCGGGGCTGGCCCAGCGATTCAGCGACGGCGAGAAGTATCGCTTTCCAAAGTATTGAAGGCCTATTTCGATATCGTCTTCTTTGCC
>JANXMC010000783.1 GCA_025354825.1 Myxococcales bacterium | reverse complement strand
TCCGCGAGCTGCTCGAAGACGAAGGGTGCAAGGTGCTCGAGGCCGAGAACGGAAGGCACGCGCTGGAGCTTCTCGACTCGTTCATGCCCGACCTGATTCTGATGGATTTGATGATGCCGGAGATGAACGGCTGGGAGCTCTTCGACGCGCTGAAAAAGCGCGCTGAGCTCGCGGCGATCCCCGTCGCGGTGCTGTCTGCGGTTTCGCGCATGCGCCCCTCGGGTACCGTGCAGGTCATAAGCAAGCCCATCGACTTGCCCAACCTTCTGGGCCTTCTCGATGCGATCGATGCGCCCAGCATCGCCAGTGTGCGGAACGCTCCGAATCGCGTGGATTAGCGAGCGGGCAAACGACTAGGCTCCCGTTGGGGGGTCGTCGATGCATCCGAAACAGCCGGCGGCGCGGTCGGAGCCCGGTGAAAAAGAGCGCGCCGACGACGGCCGCGTGGCCGGGCTTCAAGCGCTCGTCGCGGCGTTCACGCGGACGCTCTCGCGCGTGCAGGCGGCGGAGCTCGTGCTCGATCTCGGAATGCCCGTGGTGCGAGCGATCGCCGGCGAGGTGCACCTCGTGTCGCCCGATTTTCTCGACGCGCGCGAAGGCGGCCTCGAACGCGTGGCGTCGCGCGGAATGACGACCGTGCTCGCCGGCGCCGAGGAGGCCCTCGCGCGCGTAAGCGTGGGGCTCCACGCGGCGGAGCCCGAATGGGTCGAGTCGACGTGCGCCCTGTGCTCGACGACCGAAGAGCGTGCGGCGTGCGTGCATCGCGCGCCCGGTCGCGCGTGGGCCTGCATCTCGCTCGTCGTCGACAGCCGCGGCCTCGGCGTTCTGCTCCTCGGTTTCGACGAAGGGCGCCGCTTCTCCGACAGCGACCGCGCGTACATGGTCGGCTTCGCGCAGGTCTGCGCCCAGGCCCTCGAGCGCGCACGGCTGTTCGACGAAGAGCGGGCCGCGCGCGAGAGGAACCTGCGTCTTCAGCGCGTGACCGCGGCGTTTTCGCGGGCGCTCACCGTGGAGGAGGTCGCGGGCGTCGGCGTCTCGCTCGGCGTCGAAGCGCTTGGCGCGAAGGCCGGTTGGCTCATGCTCTTGTCGCGCGACGGCGCGTCGCTCGAGATGATCAACGCGAGCGGCGTTCCAGAAGCGGCGCGCGCTCAGCACGCGCGTGTGCCGTCGTCGAGCGACAGCCTCGCCAGCGAAGCGGTGCGCGACCGCGAGCCTATTTTCATCGAGACCGAAGCGGCTTGGGATCCCCACCGGCGCGGCGTGCAGTCCACGGTCGGCTTCGAAATCGCCGCGCGCGCGGCTGTTCCGCTGTCGGTCGGAGGGCGGGCCATCGGCGCCGTCGTGTTGGGGTTTGGAACGTGGCGCCGCTTTCGCGAGACCGATCGCGGCTACATGATCGCGCTCGCCCACCAGTGCGCCCAGGCCCTCGAGCGCGCGCGTCTCTACGGCGAAGCGCGGGCTGCCGAGGAAGAGAGCCGCCGCACCGCCTCGCGCATGCGTCTCCTCGCCGAGCTGAGTCAATCCTTCGCCGAGGCGACGACGGACTACCCGCGCTTGCTCGCGACGATTGCGCGGAACGTCGCCGAAAAGATCACCGACGGCTGCATCGTGCGGCTCCTCTCGGACGACGGCGTCTGGCTCGTCCCCGTGGCGATCGTCGACGCCGATCCCGCGAGGCAGCAGCGGCTTCGCGGCGTCGTCGACCACGAAGCGGTGCGCGTCGCCGAGCACCCCGTCCTCCGCGGCGTCGTCGAGACGGGCGCGCCCGCCGTCCACGTCGCCGCCGATCTCGAGCACGCCTTGGGTGCAACGCCGCAGCTCGAAGGGCTTCTCACCGATGCTCCCGCCACGAGCCTCATCGTCGTCGCGCTTCGCGCGCGCGGCCGCCCCGTGGGAACGCTGGCGGTCACGCGGGCAGGGCGCCCCTTCGAGCAGGCCGACGTCGATCTCGTGCAAGACGTGGCCGACCGCGCGGCGCTCGCCATCGAGAACGCACGCCTCTACGTGCAAGCGACCGACGCCGTGCGCGTTCGCGACGATTTTCTCTCGGTCGCGGGGCACGAGCTGAAGACGCCGCTCACGGCGCTGCTCCTCCAGGTTCATTCGCTGGCGCGCGCGGCCCGCGCCGATGGTCTCGCGCCGAAGCTCCTCGAACGCGCGGACAAGGCCGTGCAGTCGGGGCTGCGCCTGTCGCGGCTCATCGACGAGCTGCTCGACATCTCGCGGGTAAGCGCCGGTCGACTCACGCTCGAAGTCGAAGAGGTCGACCTCGGCGAGGCAACGCGCGATGCGATTTCACGCCTCGAAGGCGAGCTGTCGCGGGCCGAATGCGAGGTTCGCATTGCCGAGCCCGCGCGCGTCGTTGGAACGTGGGACCGCGCGCGAACCGATCAGATCGTCAACAACCTGTTGACCAACGCGATGAAGTACGGCCGCGGCAAGCCGATCGACATTCGCATCTCGGCATTGGACGATATGGCGACGCTTGCCGTCACAGATCACGGCATTGGGATCGCGCCGGAAGACCACGCGCGGATTTTCGACCGTTTCGAGCGCGCGGTGAGCACGCGCCACTTCGGCGGGCTCGGCCTCGGGCTCTGGATCGTTCGGCAAATCGTCGAGGCGAACGGCGGTTCCATCGCCGTCGAAAGCGCGCCCGGCGAGGGGGCGACGTTCTTCGTGCGGCTGCCGCTCGCGCCTCACTCTTTGTCGCCGCGCCCGGCGATGCCGTACTCGACGAGCTTCACGTAGAGGTGCGGGCGGCCGATTCCGAGCTGCCGTGCGGCTTCGGAGCGGTTCCCCTTCGCGCGTTCGAGGGCGGCCACGATCATGCGCCGTTCGAGATGCGCCGTCGCCTCGCGAAGCGTGACGGGCGGATCGGCCGCGGCCGTCGACGCAGACACCTCGACGACATCGCTTGCGCCCGCCCTCCCCGCGGCAGATGCGGCGCGAACCTGCTCGGGGAGGTTCGTCACGTCGATGACCTCGCTTCCGCAGAGAACCGCCGCGCGCGCGAGAACGTGAATCAGCTCGCGCACGTTCCCCGGCCAGTCGTAAGCGAGGAGACACGCCATCGCCTGCTCCGACACGGCGCGCGCCGGCGAGCCTCGAAGCGCGTGGGCGACGAGGAGAGGAATGTCGCTTCGGCGCGCGCGCAAGGGCGGCACTTCGATCTCGATGACGGCGAGGCGGTAGTAGAGATCCTCGCGAAGGACGCAGCCGGGCTCGCCGGGGCGAACGGGCTTGTTCGTCGCCGTCACGATGCGCGCGCGCGCTTCCATCGCCTCGCCGCCGCCGACGCGTTCGAACGAGCCGTCTTGAAGAACGCGTAAGAGCTTGGTTTGCAGCGAGGCGTCGAGATCGCCGATTTCGTCGAGGAAAAGCGTGCCGGTCCCCGCCAGCTCGAAGCGGCCGGTGCGCCGCGAGGCCGCGCCCGTGAAGGCGCCTTTCTCGTGGCCGAACAGCTCGGTCTCGAGGAGCGAGGCCGGGAGCGCGGCGAGGTTGACGGCGACGAACGGGTCGCCCGCGCGGGCCGAGTAGTCGTGAATCGCACGGGCCACGAGGTCTTTGCCCACGCCTGTTTCACCGGTGATGAGCACCGGCGCGCTCGACGAGGCTGCGCGGCCAATGAGCTTCCAAATCGCGAGCATCGCGGCGCTCGTGCCGACGAGGCCGCCCGCGACGGGGGCGGGCTGCGGGACCGGAATCGCGCGGGCGAGCGCGCGCTGGCGCACGGCCCGCTCGACCGTCGCGAGGAGCACGGGCAGCTGAAACGGCTTCGTCAGATAGTCGAACGCGCCGTCGCGCATCGCGCGGATCGTCCGCTCGCTGTCACCGTAGGCCGTCGTGACGATGACCGGGATCGCGCGGTATTCCCCCTCGCGGAGCTCCTTCAGGAAGTCGAGGCCGTCGCCGTCCTTCAGGCGAATATCGAGGAGAATGCAGTCGGGCGCGCTGGGCAGAAGCTTGCGCGCCTCGCCGATTCCCGACGCGCCGAGCGGGCGCAGGCCCAGCGTTTCGACCGCCGCCTCGAGCCCTTCGCGGAGGCCCGCCTCGTCCTCGACGATGAGGACGGCGGGCGGAAGGCGGTCGGTGGGTGCCGTCATGCGGTCTTCTTCACCGTAGCAATTTTATGCACGCTCGACGCGGTGCCGCCGGTCGAAAGCTCGAAGCGCGTGACGCCGCCGTCGCGCGGATCGCGCGCATAGGTCACGTCGCCTTCGTGGGCGCGGGCGATGGCGCGCGAGAGAGCGAGGCCGAGCCCGGTGCCTGCGGGCTTGGTGGTGAAGAACGGCTCGAACAGCTCGGCGACGCGCGCATCGGGAACGCCCGACCCGTGGTCTTCCACTTCGACGACGGCGCGCGCGCCGTGGGCGTTCACGCGCGCTTCGACTTCGGCGCCTGGAGGCGACGCTTCGACGGCGTTGCGCAACAGGTTGTCGACGGCGCGGGCCATCGAGTCGGCGTCGACGCACGCCGGCGCGCCGCCCGACGTGACGACGGTGACGCCACGGGCGTGGGCCCAAGGCGCGAGCGCTTCGGCGCGGGCGCGGACGAGGGCGCCGAGATCGACCGTGCGCTTCGGCCCGATGGCGCGGCCGGCGACGACGAGGAGATCGGCGACGAGGCGATCGAGGCGATCGATCTCGCTCGATGCGTGGGCGACGGCCTTCTCGGCAGCGGTCGGAAGATCGCCCGCCGCGGCGGCGAGATCGAGCCGCAGCTTGATCGACGCGAGCGGGTTGCGAACCTCGTGGGCGACGCCCGCGGCCACGCGACCGAGCGCCGCGAGCCGTTCGTTCTGCGCAAGCTCTCCCGCGAGGCTTGCCTCTTTCACACGCGATTCGGCGAGGCGAGCGGCGAGGAGCGCGATGCCGTCGGCGATTTCGCCGAGCTCCAGAACCGTGGGCCGAGGGATCGGCGCGGAGAGGTCGTGCGCGAGGTTTTCTAGGGATTTTCGGATCGCGCCGGCGCCGCGGTGGAGCGTTACGACCGCGTGGAGAGTCGTACCGACCAGCACGACGGTCGCGCCGGCGAGGAGCATGACGATCCACTGCCATGTAGTGACCCACGACATGCGCCTCACGTGGAATGCGGCCCATGCCGCGGTCTGCGAGGGGCCGCCCGACGGGAGCGCGCAGACGACCAACGTGCCGTCGTCGATGGAGCGCTCGAGCACGACGCGCTTGGCGCCGCTGCGGCTCGTCACGACCGCAGCGTGGACGGTCTCACGCCAGCTCGCGGGGAGCGCCGCGGGTGGCGTCTCGCCCGACCAGATGCCTCCGCGCATCCCGATGAAGCCCGACGTCGACGGCTCCACGATGGTGCTCGGCGCGCGGGCGAGGCGCTCGGCTTCGTCGACGACCGAGTCGCGTGCGCGCTCCACACGCTGCGCCGTGCTCGTCGAAAGGAGCTCGACGAGCGCGAGGACCGAGAGGGCCGACGTGAAGACGCCGAGGAGCAGAATGGTCAGAAGGCGATGGCGGATGCGCTGGGTCATTCGTTCGTTGCGCGGTCGTAGCGAACGAGCCCCCGCGCATCCTGCAGCCCCGTTAGCAAGTCCGGGTCCGCATCGCGACCGCTTGAAAACAGGCCAAATCGTGCGGCCGTGCGGCGCGGGCGAGGGGAGAGTGCGGTGCGCGCGCTGTTCTCGCGCCGAACAGGTGTTCCCGCCGAGAACATGGGCGTGCACGTCGCCCTGACGCGCGTCGCCGCAGCAAAGCGTCAGCGCGATGGCGTGCTTGTTGCGAAGGTCGCGCGGAGCAGCTCGACGCGCCCCCTTCGTTCGCTCCTGGACCCCATCCCATGCAGTGGCTCATCGCCCTCGTTATCCCCGCGTTCTCGATTCCGATGCAGGCGGTTGCTCCGCCTGCGCCCGGCGCTGTTCCTGCGGCCCCGCTGCCGTCGCAAGGCGCGCCGGTGCCCGAGTCGAAGACGGGCGCGACGCCGCAGACGATGCGCTCGCTAAGCCTCGCGGAGGCCCTCGAAATCGCGCGTCGCAACCAGCCGACGCTTCACCAGGCTCACGGCGCCACCGAGGCCGCGGCGGGTCGCAGCGACCAGGCGCGCAGTGGCCTTCTGCCGCAAGTGAACCTCAATGCGAGCGTTCAGCGCATCCACGGCACCTCGCGTGTTGGCAGCGCGACGACGACGACCGGCGTGGGCGCAACGCCCGTGACGACGACCGGATCGACCGACACGACGTACAACTTCATCAGCCTCGGGGGCTCGGCCTCGCAGCTGATTTGGGACTTCGGCCAAACGTGGGGTCGCTACAGATCGGCCGACCGCCTCACCGAATCGTTTCGCGCGTCCGAGCTCACAGCCGATCAAGCGGTGGCGCTCAACGTGCGTCGCGCGTACTTCACGGCGAGCGGCCAGCGCGCCCTCGCGCGCGTCTCCCAAGACGCCCTCACGAACCTCGAGAAGCACCTCGCGCAGATTCAAGGGTTCGTGACCGTGGGGACGCGCCCCGAGATCGACCTCGCGCAGGCGCGCACCGACGTGGCGAACGGACGCGTGGCGCTCATCGATGCGACGAACGCCTACGACGTCGCCCGCGCGCAGCTGAATCAGGCGATGGGCGACTTCACGAACGTCACCTACGACGTGGCCGACGAAGAGCTGCCCGCCATCGACGGCGAAGACGCGACGGGCGAGACCCTGCTTCCGACGGCGATCAAAGCGCGCCCCGAGCTCGTTGCGCAGCAGCGAAGCTTGGAGTCGTCGGAGATCCTCGCGCGGAGCTACCGAGGCGGTTTCGGTCCGTCGCTCTCGGCGGTTGCCGGCGCTACCGAGACGGGCACGTCGGTCGACGACCTCAAGCCCGGGTGGAACGTCGGCGCCACGCTCGCTTGGCCGATTTTCCAGGGCGGGCTGACCAAAGGGCTCATTCGCGAGGCCGAAGCGAACATCGATCAGGCCCGCGCCTCGCTCGACACGACGAAGCTTCAGATTCGCCTCGATATCGAGCAAGCGCTTCTCAATGTGAAAGCGGCGAAGGCGCGGGGCGCTGCGGCCACGGACGGCCTCGACAACGCCAAGGAGCGGCTGCGGCTCGCCGAGGGGCGATACGCCTCCGGCGTCGGCAGCGTCATCGAGCTCGGCGACGCACAGGTCGCGTTCACGAACGCCGGCGCGCAGGTCGCGCAGGCGCAGTTCAACCTTTCGAATGCGCGCGCCCAGCTGTTGGCCGCGTTGGGGCGTCGCTGATGTCTGCCAAACGAACCGTACGTAACGTCGTCCTCATCGTCCTCGGCCTCGCAATCTTGGGCGGACTCCTCGCATTTTTGCGAAAGGGCTCGAGCGCGAGATCCGCGGCGGCCGCGGCGGCGAGCTCGGCGGCGGCCGATCGGGTCGTGCCCGTCGGAACGGCAGCCGTGGAAAAGCGCGACGTCCCGGTGATCCTCGAAGGGCTCGGCACCGTGACGCCCATCGCGCTCGTGACGGTGAAGAGCCAAGTCGACGGCCGCCTCGACAAGGTGCTCTTCCGCGAGGGGCAAGACGTGAAGAAGGGGGACCTTCTCGCCCTCATCGATTCGCGCCCCTACGCCATTCAGCAGAAGCAGGCCGAGGCGAACCTCGCGCGTGACAACGCGACGCTCAAGAACGGCCAGCTTAATGCTCAACGCTACGAGAGCCTCGGCCAGCAGAAGCTCATTCCGCAGCAGCAAGTCGATGATCAATCGGCGCTCGTTCTCACCAACGAAGCCGCCGTGAAGTCCGACGAAGCGGCCATCGCCAGCGCGAAGCTCAATCTCGATTACGCGCGCATCACGGCCCCCTTCGCGGGCGTCACGGGCGTTCGTCAGATCGACCCAGGAAACCTGATTCGCGCGGCCGATACGACGGGGATCGTCGTGATTACCCAAATCGACCCAATCGCCGTGCTTTTCACGCTTCCGCAGGACGATCTACCGCAGGTTGCAAAGTACATGGGCCAGGGGAAGCTCACGGTCGAAGCGTATTCGCGCGACGGCTCGCAGAAGCTCGCGACGGGCGAGCTCGCCCTCGTCGACAACCAGATTAACGCCCAGTCGTCGACCATTAAGCTCAAGGCGATATTTGCCAATCCGACCCGCGTGCTCTGGCCCAATGCGTTCGTGAAAGCGCGCTTGATGCTGACGACGACGCGCGACGCGACGGTCGTTCCGGCGCCGGTGGTTCAACGCGGCCCCCAGGGGACGTTCGCGTACCTCGTCGGGCAGGACGCGCGCGTGACGATGCGCCCCATCGAGGTCGACACGACCGACTCGACGTGGGCCATCATCACCAAAGGTCTCGTGCCGGGTGACCACGTGGTGGTCGACGGGCAGAACCAGCTGAAGCCGGGCAGCAAGATCGCGGCGCGTGCGCCGGACGCTCCGAAGGCGGGTGGCAAAGAGGCAGCGAAGAGCGAGGCCGACGTGAACGGCGCGGGCACGACGACGGGCGCGGGTACGACGACAGGCGCGGCGTCCGGGGCGCACCGCCCGTGAACATCTCCGAGCCGTTCATCCGGAGGCCGATCGCCACCACACTCCTGATGATCGGGCTATTGTTGGCCGGCATCGTCGCCTTCCGGCAGCTCCCGGTCTCGGCGCTTCCGCAGGTCGACTACCCGACCATCGTCGTCTCGACGTACCTCCCCGGCGCCAGCGCCGAGACGATGGCCGAGTCGGTGACGACTCCCCTCGAGCGGCAGCTCGGGCAGATGCCGTCGCTCGCGCAGATGACGAGCATTTCGAGCTTCGCAAGCTCGCAGATAACCTTGCAGTTTACACTCGATCGCGAGATCGACGCCGCCGAGCAGGACGTGCAAGCGGCCCTCAACGCTGCGAGCAATCTGCTGCCGCGCACGCTCCCGGCGCCGCCGACCTACAGCAAGAGCAACCCCGCCGACACGCCGATTCTCACGCTGAGCGTGAGCTCGTCGGCGCTGCCGCTGACGCAGGTGAACGACGTCACCGACTCGATCCTGGCGCAGAAGATCTCGCAGGTGTCGGGCGTCGGCCTCGTCACGATGAACGGCAGCCAGAAGCCCGCCGTGCGGATTCAGGTCGACCCCGAAGCCATCGCCGGCGCGGGTCTGTCTCTCGAAGACGTGCGCGCCGCGGTGGTCGCCGCGAACGTCAACGCGCCCAAAGGTACGCTCGACGGCCCGCGCCAAAGCTACACCCTCGCGACGAACGATCAGCTGTTCGGCGCCGACGCGTTCAAGCCCGTGGTGATCGCCTATCGCAACGGAGCTCCCATTCGTCTGCGCGAAGTGGCCGACGTCGTCGACGGGGTCGAGAACGCGCAGCTCGCAGGTTGGGCGAATGGCGAGCGGGCGATCATTCTCAACGTCCAGCGCCAGCCGGGCGCGAACGTCATTCAGGTCGCCGATCGCGTGAAAGACCTTCTGCCGCAGCTCCGCGCGTCGCTGCCCCAAGGCATCGACGTGAAGATCCTGGGCGACCGCACCGAGACCGTGCGCGCCTCCGTCGAAGACGTCGAGATTACCCTCGTCCTGACGATCGGCCTCGTCGTCGCCGTCATCTTCGTCTTCCTACGCAACTGGCGCGCAACGGCGATCCCCGGCGTCGCTGTGCCCCTCTCGCTGATTGGCACTTTCGGCATCATGTACCTGCTCGGGTACAGCCTGAACAACCTCTCGCTGATGGCGCTGACGATCTCGACGGGCTTCGTCGTCGACGACGCCATCGTGATGATCGAGAACATCGCGCGGCATATCGAAGAAGGGGAAAAACCGTTCGACGCGGCGCTGAAAGGGTCGAAGCAAATCGGCTTCACGATCGTCTCGCTGACGGTCTCCCTCGTCGCGGTGTTGATTCCGCTGCTCTTCATGACGGGCATCATCGGGCGCCTCTTCCGCGAGTTCGCCGTCACGCTCAGCGCGGCCATCGGCATGTCCGCCGTGCTCTCGCTCACGCTCACCGCGATGATGTGCGCGCACATGCTTCGGCCCGAGCCTGCGCCCGAGCAGCGCGGCCGGCTCTACAAGCTTTCGGAGCGCGGCTTCGAGGGCATGCTGAGGCTTTACGACAAGGGGCTCGTCTGGGTATTCGCCCACCAGACGACGACGCTCCTCGTGACCGTTGGCACCGTCGCGCTCACGGCGATTCTCGCGATCTTCGCGCCTAAGGGGTTCTTCCCTCAGCAGGACACGGGGCTCCTGGTGGGCGTGTCCGAAGCGCCGGCCGACGTGAGCTTCACGCGCATGATGGACCTGCAACAAGAGCTCGCGGACGTCGTACGCCGCGACCCCGACGTGGTGAGCGTCGCGTCGTTCATCGGCGCCGATGGCACGAATCCGACGACGAACGTCGGCCGCATGTCGATCACGTTGAAGTCACGCGACGACCGCAAGAGCGGCGCGGCGCAGATCATCGCGCGCCTCCAGCCCGAGCTCGCGAAGGTGTCGGGCGCGTCGCTCTACCTACAAGCCGTGCAAGATCTTCAAATCGACAGCCGCGTGAGCCGCACGCAGTTTCAATTCACCCTCGAGGACGCGGACCCCATCGAGCTCGCCGAGTGGGCGCCCAAGGTCGTGGGCAAGCTCGCAACGCTTCACGAGCTGAAGAACGTCGCGAGCGATCAGCAGGTCGGCGGTCGCGAGCTCGCCCTCACGATCGATCGCGATACCGCCTCGCGTCTCGGCGTGACGCCCCAAGCGATCGACGACACGCTCTACGACGCCTTCGGCCAGCGGCAGATTTCGACCGTTTTCACGCAGCTCAATCTGTACCGCGTCATCCTCGAGGTGCCGCCGGAGACGTCGAAGAGCGAGAAGGCGTTGAGCCAAATTTACGTGCGCGCGTCGTCCGGCGCGCAGGTGCCCCTCGCCGCGTTCGTGCGGCGCGAAGCGACCTCGGTCCCCCTCGCGGTCTACCACCAGGGGCAGTTCCCCGCGGTGACCGTCTCGTTCGATGTGACACCCGGCGAGTCGCTCGGTGCGGCCGTCGACGCGATTCACGAGACCACGCAGAAGCTCGGTTTGCCCCCTGGCGTGCGCGCCGAATTTCAAGGAACGGCCGAAGCGTTCCAAGAGTCGCTCGCCAGCGAGCCCATCTTGATTCTGGCGGCCCTGATTACCGTCTACATCGTTCTTGGCATTCTCTACGAAAGCTATATTCACCCCATTACGATTCTCTCGACGCTTCCGTCGGCGGGTGTTGGGGCTTTCCTTGCGCTGATGGTGACGGGCGAGGAGTTCACCGTCATCGCCCTCATAGGCATTGTCCTTCTGATCGGCATCGTCAAAAAGAACGCCATTATGATGATCGACTTCGCCCTCGAGGCGGAGCGCGACCAGGGGCTGACCCCCGACGAAGCGATCCACAAGGCCTGCCTTTTGCGCTTTCGGCCGATCATGATGACGACCCTCGCGGCCCTCTTGGGCGCGTTGCCGCTCGCCTTGGGAAGCGGCACTGGGGCCGAATTGCGGCGCCCCCTCGGTATCTCGATCGTCGGCGGCCTCATTATCTCGCAGGTGCTGACGCTCTACACGACGCCGGTGATTTACCTCTTCATGGAGCGTCAGGCGAAGTGGCTCAAGGCACATATGCCGAAGGCGCTCGGGGGCGGCGAGGGCGGCCCCGACGATGAGCACGCACCCGCCGAAGCCCCGACGACGCAAAAGCCCGTCGAGGCGCCGTGAACATCTCGGCCCCCTTCGTCCAGCGGCCCATCGCGACGACGCTCCTCGCTGTCGCCGTGCTCCTCGCGGGGCTCACCGCGTTCAGCTTCTTGCCCGTCGCGCCACTTCCGCGCGTCGACATGCCGACGATTCAGATCTCGGCGAACTTGCCCGGCGCGAGCCCCGAGACGATGGCGTCGGCCGTCGCAACACCTCTCGAGCGCCGCTTCGGCCGCATCGCCGGCGTGACCGAGATCACGTCGACCAGCGGTGTCGGCTCGACCAACATCACGCTGCAGTTCGACCTCGATCGCGACGTCGATAGCGCTGCGCGCGACGTGCAAGCGGCCATCGTCGCCGCCGGCGGCGAGCTCCCCACGGGCATGCCGTCGCGCCCGACGTACCGCAAAGTGAACCCGGCCGACGCGCCTATTTTGATTGTCTCCATGACGAGCACGAGTGTTCCACTCGCGCAGATCTTCGATTCGGCGAATACCATCTTGGCGCAGAAGATCGCGCAAATTCGGGGCGTGGGGCAGGTTTTCGTCGGCGGTGGGCAACAGCCCGCGATTCGTATTCAGGTCGACCCGGCGGCTCTTGCCGGCGCGGGGATGTCCCTTGAAGACGTGCGAAGCACCGTCGTCGGCGCGACGGTCGACATGCCCACGGGGAGCCTGTCGGGCGATCGCCATTCGCAAATCGTGTCGACGGACGATCAGCTGTTCGGCGCAAGGGCGTTCGAGGCGCTCACGCTGACTGCGCCGCCGGCCACGACGACCACCGCGACGCCGCCGTCGCCCGTCGGCACCGGGACACTGCGCCTCGGCGATGTCGCCACGGTGCTCGACGACGTCGAGAACAGCCGCGTCGCCGCCTGGGTGAACGGCACGCGCGCCGTGCTGATGATCATTCGCAAGCAACCAGGTGCGAACATCCTCGAGACCATCACACGCGTGAAGGCCATTTTGCCGGGACTCGCGGCTGCGATCTCGCCGGGCGTGAACATCGAGGTCGCCCTCGATCGCTCGCAGAGCATTCGCGGCTCGGTCGCCGAGGTCGAGCGCTCGCTCGTCATCAGCGTCGTCCTCGTCGTCCTCGTCGTCTTCGTATTCCTCCGATCGGTCCGCGCCACCGCGGTGCCGAGCGTCGCCGTGCCGCTCTCACTCATCGGTACGTTCGGCGTGATGTACATGCTCGACTACAGCCTCGACAACCTGTCGCTGATGGCGCTCACCATCTCCACGGGGTTCGTCGTCGACGACGCCATCGTCGTCACCGAAAACGTCGCGCGCCTCATCGAAAAAGGGATGTCGCCGCACGAGGCCGCCCTGGAGGGGGCGAAGCAGATCGGATTCACGATTATCTCGATCACCGTGTCCCTCTTGGCAGTCTTCATTCCGCTCCTCTTGATGGGCGGTATCGTCGGGCGTCTTTTCCGCGAATTCGCCGTCACGCTCAGCGTCGCCATCGCCGTCTCCGCGGTCGTGTCGCTCACGCTCACGCCGATGATGTGCGCGAAGCTTCTGACGCACGATTCAGGGAATCACGGCCGCCTCTACAAGCTGTCCGAGCGCGGCTTCGACGCCATTTTGCACGCGTACGAGAAGGCACTTTCGTGGGTCTTGCGCCACCGACGCATTGCCCAGTTCGCGACGCTCGTCACGCTCGGCGTGACCATCGCGCTGTTCTTCGTCGTTCCGAAGGGGCTCTTCCCGCAGCAGGACGCAGGGATGCTCATCGGCTTTTCGGAAGCCGGCCAAGACGTCTCGTTCGAGTCGATGCGCACGAAGCAAGAGAGGGTCAACGCCGTCGTCCAGGCCGACCCGGACGTCGCCCACGCCATCTCGTTCATCGGCGGCGGCCCCGGCGGATCGGGAAATACGGGCAGCGTGTTCATCGACCTCAAAGCGAAGCCCGGTCGCCAAGCGTCGGCCGACGAAATCGTCGGTCGCCTTCGCCCGAAGCTCGCGCGCATCGAAGGGGTGAATCTATTTCTTCAGGCCGTTCAGGACGTGCGCATCGGCGGCCGCTCGGCCCGCACGCAGTACCAGTACACGCTGCAGAGCGCCGACCTGACGGAGCTGCGTACCTGGGCGCCGCGCGTGCTGGATCAACTGAAGAAGCTTCCGATGCTGAAGGACGTGACGACGGACCAGCAGACCTCGGGGCTGCAGCTCGATTTCACGTTCGATCGCGACACCGCGTCGCGTCTCGGCATCACGCCGCAGATGATCGACGACACGCTTTACGACGCCTTTGGGCAACGCCAAATCGCGACGCGCTTCACGCAGCTCAATCAGTACCGCGTCGTCATGGAGGTGCTTCCCTCGGCGAAAAGCGGGCCCGAATCCCTCGCCGGTATTTACGTGAAATCGACGTCGGGCGATCTCGTCCCCCTCGGCGCGCTCGGCAACGTGAGCACATCGTCGACACCGCTCTCGATCAACCATCAGGGGCAATTCCCCTCGATCACCCTATCGTTCAACCTCGCGCCGGGCGCATCGCTCGGGCCCGCCATCGAGCAGATTCACAAAGCCGAACTCGCTATTGGAATGCCGGGCAGCGTGCGGGCGACATTCCAAGGAACGGCGCAGGCGTTTCAGGCCTCTCTCGAAAGCGAGCCTTACCTCGTGATGGCGGCGCTGATTACGGTTTATATCGTTCTCGGCATGCTCTACGAGAGCCTGATTCACCCGATTACGATCCTTTCGACGCTCCCGTCGGCGGGCCTCGGCGCGCTCCTCGCGCTGCTGTTTTGCGGTACGGAGCTCGGCATCATCGCCCTCATCGGGATGATTCTGCTCATCGGTATCGTGAAAAAGAACGCTATTTTGATGATCGACTTTGCCATCGAAGCCGAGCGCGACGAAGGGCTGTCGCCCGAAGAGGCCATTACCAAAGCGTGCCTTCTTCGGTTTCGCCCAATCCTCATGACGACCCTCGCGGCGCTCCTCGGCGGCCTTCCGCTCGCCCTCGGCAACGGCATGGGCGCCGAGCTCCGTCGCCCGCTCGGCATCGCGATCGTCGGCGGGCTCTTGCTCTCGCAAGTGATGACGCTCTTCACGACGCCCATCACCTATCTCGCGCTCGATCGCTTCACGAAGGCGCGCCGAAGCCACCGAGCGACGACGCCGCCCGCAGCGCCGCAGACCACCGCCGAGCCCGCGACGTGACGCGCTGTCGCCCTCTGCACAGTGGCACTTTTCCGGGGACTTTCGGGGGTGGCGCTTGCGTATCCTACATCGTTCAGCCATAGCGACGGCGATGCCTCCGACGCTCGTCCGCTCGTCCTTTGCGCTCACCACCGTTCTCAGCCTCGTGTCCGTGCTCGGATGCGCATCGGCCGACGGATCCGATGTCGAAGGCGAATCCGGCGCAGCGCTCGCGAGCGCCACGAAGACGTTCATCATCCCCGTCGACGAGCGCGCACGCTTCCTCTGCCACGACGAGATCAATCGGTATTACTGCGACGCGGCCTCTGCGAGGTCCGCGGCGTTCGCGTGCGCGCAGAAGCTCGGCGCGACGTCGTCGTCCGACGCCTGCAACGCGGTGAACGGCGTCGTCGGCTCCGGCTGCGTTCGCTACGAAACGCAGTCCGAGACGTGTGTCGCCTCGGCCCCCGTTTACCCCACGGGCGCGTCGTGCACGAGCGTCCGCCCGAAGAGCTGCCACTTCTATTCGGCGTGTCTCGAGGCCGACGCGCCGTGCGGCGACGACGGCTACGCCCTCGGCTACGGCGAGCGCTACTGCTACGCGTTCAAGAACGCGAGCTTCTCCGCGAAGGGCCAGGCGTGGCGCGACAACGTCATGCAGTGCCTGCAAAAGGCTCTCGTCCCGCAGCTCTCGGCCGCCCCCACGCTCACGTGCACCGCGCTCACCGACTTCGCCTTCGGCTCCCACCCGGCCTGCTACACCGAGACCGGCCACTCGATCTGCTACCTGCCGCCGAGCGACCTCGCCGCGGTCTTTGGAACGATTGGCCTCGGCGAAGCGCTCAAGGCCCGCACGCTCGATCAAATGCGCCGCGTCGTGGGCACGTGCATCGGGCAAATCGCGCGGGGCATCTTCTTCGGAAGCGGGGCGGTCGCCGGCCTCGGCGTGCAGTCCATCGGGGCAAGCGGCGGCGATGACGTCGAAGGCGCGACCGATGCCGAGCTCCAGGCGAGCTACGCGTTCTGGGCCACGAAGGCCGACGAGTACGGCGTCGCGCACTAAGGCTGCAGCTAAGCATCGGTGCCGGGCCGGACGTCGTCGCCCTTCCTCGCCGTTGAGGAAGTCCCGGACGCCCGCGCGACCGTCACGCGCCTCGGTGGCGCGCCGTCCGGCTCGCAGTCGGCGCCCTCGCTCCGCCGTTCCCCCTTCGACCAAAGGATCATCCATTGGCGCAAGTGAAGGAGTGACCGCACCGCGTGCCGGCGACAGCTGAGAACCGTGAGCGTCCGCCGCGCGTTTGGCGCGGCCCCGCGCCTCGTTTGCCATCTCGCGCAGAGCTGCGGGTGCGTCGCGATAAAGAACTCACGGGGCCTGCGCTGCGCGCTCGTTCCCAGTTCGCGTTGGGAGCCCCGGTGATCCGCACCAAACAGCGCTATTCGCAAATAATTGACGAGCCTAAACGAATTACCTCTCGAATCATCCGCTTAAAATGTGGGATTGTCGCCGCAACTTTGGTTGCGTCGGGGCGGTTTTTATTGAGGGGTCTAGGCCGCAATTCTGCGAGCGGTTTCAACGCTTTAGCTTCCTTCGTCCATCGAGACCCGCATTGGACGGAACACCTTTGCGCTTAGACTACGCATTACGATAGCCGGATTTCGGTTCCCGCTACCGAATCCAAAGTCGGTTAGCTGAACGATTACCGATTTGTGCGCCCAGCTAATCGCGTATCCCACCAAAATAGCATTGGTCCATTGACGGGTTGCCCGCGAGACGCGACTAGCCCAATAAGGCAAATAGAGGCGCCCGCGAGAATTCGGCGGAGTGCCTCCCCACGTCCGCTCCGCGGGGGTATTTCGGAGCGCATCGCGAAACAAGGCAACCGTGACATCAGCTGTAAATCTCGAGCGCTCATTGCTCCCCAGTCTCGTCGTCCCCGCGGGCGCGGGCATCCGATCGACCGTCGTCGAGTCCCTTGTCGACACGCTTTGGAATCTAGGCGTGCGCCAGGCATTTGGAATCATGGGGGGCGCCGTTGCCCCCTTTTGCGAAGCCGTGAATCGAAGTCCCATCGAGCTGCTCCACTGCCGGCACGAAGGTGGCGCGGCCTTCGCGGCGATTGAAGCGTCTCTCGCGTCGGGAAGACTCACGGTTGTCTTTTCCACCAGCGGACCCGGGATTACCAACTCGATCACGGGCATGATGGCGGCGCGTTGGGAGGGGGCGAAAGTCCTTTTCATCTCCGGCACGACAGGCTCTCGCGAGCGCGGGCGCTGGGCGTTCCAAGAGACGAGCAGCTACACGATGCCGGTCGCGGGCCTCTTCACCGCCGGCCCCATCTTCCACCTCGCGTCGCTTGTCGACAGCGCCCTCGAGCTCGAGTCGCTCAGCGCACGAATTGCCGTTGGTCTCTCACGACCGGGAGGATTCGTCGCGCACTTGGGACTACCGATTTCGGTTCAAACGGCGACGGCGCCGGAGACTCCGCGTCCGCGTTTTTCGTCCTTTGGACCGCCGTCGTGCGATGACAACGTCATCGACGAATGCGTCAGCGTTCTCGCGTCGGAGCCTTTCGTGATTTGGCTCGGTTACGGCGCGCGCAAATCGGCGCGCGCGATCCGTGCGCTCGTCGACGCGTCGGGTGCGAAGGTCATGTGCTCCCCTCGCGCAAAGGGCATTTTCCCCGAAGACGATCCGCGCTTTCTCGGAGTCACGGGGCTTGGAGGCCACGCCGCCGTTCTCGAGCACATGCGCGAAGCCAGGCCCGCGCGAACGTTGGTATTGGGCAGTCGGCTCGGTGAGTTCACGTCCTATTGGAACGACGAGCTCGTCCCCCGCGAAGGCTTCGTCCACGTCGATATCGATCCCGAAGTGTTCTGTGCAGCCTACCCCTCGGCGCAGACGCTCTCCGTACAGGCCGACATAGGCACGTTCGTCGACGCGCTCTTGGCGCGTTGGCCGAAACGAAGGCCGCGACCGCAGATCGTCCCCCCGTTCGACGAGTCGCAGACCGCGCGCCTCGTGCCGCGCACCGACAAGCCCCTCGTGAGGCCGAAGTTTCTCATGGAGGCGATTCAAGAGACGGTGGTCGAAGGGAGCGACGCCATCGTCCTCACCGAAGCGGGCAACTCGTTCACGCTCGGCAGCCACCACCTTCGCTTCAATGCGCCGGGGCGCTACCGCGTGAGCGCAGGGTTCGGGTCGATGGGGCACGCCGTCGGAGGCGTCCTCGGCGCGGCCATCGGAAGCGGGCAAAAGGCCGTGGCGATCGCCGGCGACGGCGCGATGCTCATGCTCAACGAGATCAACACGGCCGTCGCCTACGGCATCGACGCGGTCTGGATCGTCCTCAACGACGCGCGCTACGGGATGATCGAAGAGGGGATGAAGGCGGTGCAATGGACCCCCTTCGCCTGCGACATTCCCCGTTCCGACTTCGTTGCGATCGCACGCGCGATGGGGGCCGACGGCGTGCGCGTCGAGACGGAGGCGCAGCTCGGTGAAGCGCTCGCGGCAGCGATGCGTGCCAGCGGCCCGTTCGTCGTCGACGTGCGAATGGATCCAACCGAGGTGGGCGCGCCGAATGGGCGCAATTCGAGCCTGAAGAAGCAAGGTTTCAAGCCGATGGCAGGGGTGACGACATGAGCATTTCAGCAGGCATCACGGCACTCTCGGCGAGCCTTCCGGCGACGATTCGAACGAACGAGTACTACCGAGAGAGATTCCCCGGCACGGTCTCGGCCATGGCGCAGAAGTCGCTCGGCAAGCTTTGGGCAAAGGGCGAATCGGCCGATGCGTGGACCACTGAAATGGCGCGCTACTTCGACGACCCGTTTCGTGGAAGCGTCGAGCGTCGCGTCGTCACAAAGGGGGAAACGGCGCTCTCCCTCGAGACCGTCGCGGCGAACCGCGTCCTCGCGGCGTCCGGCATGACGCCGGGTGACGTCGACTTGATGATCGTCAGCTCGTTTCAGCCCGACCAAATTGGCGTAGGCAATGCGGCATTCCTTGCGCGCGAGCTCGGCTTCCGGCGGCCGGCGTGGAATCTCGAGTCGGGCTGCTCGAGCGCGCTCGTGGGGCTTCACACCGCCGCGAGCCTTGTCGAATCTGGGCGCTACCGAAACGTGCTGGTGGTTGCATCTTGCACGTACACCAGGAATGCCGACGATGCCGACTCGGTCTCGTGGTTCTTGGGGGACGGTGCGGGCGCGTTCATCGTCGGGCGCACCGAGCCTGGGAGCGGGCTGCTCGGCATGCACACACTCGCGACGACGGAGACGTGCGACACATTTTACTACGAGAACGTCGCCGAGCCCGACGGGCCGCCCCGCGCCATTATGAAGTGCACGCCCAGCAGCGGACGCATCCTCAGCGAGACCGCCGAGCCGCACCTCCGTGCGTGCTGCGAGAAGGCGGCCCAGGCCGCGGGCGTGCGCCTTTCGGAGATCGATTTTCTCGCATGCAACACGCCGACGGCGTGGTTCTCGGCCTTCGCTGGCCGGGCGCTCGGCATCGCGCCCGAGAAGACGATCTCGTCGTTCACGAAGACGGGGAACATCGGCTGCGCGCTCCTCCCGGTGAACCTCCACATGGCGGCCCTCGAGGGGAAGGTGAAACGCGGCGACCTCGTGATGCTCTTCTCCGTCGGCAGCGTCTCCACGGCGAGCGCCGCGGTGATTCGCTGGGGCGAGACGGCGCTAGGCCCGCGCGTGCTCTGAGCTTTGAAACTCGGCGACGAGCCGCGTGACGAGCTTCACGTTGAACGGCTTGTCGATCTTCTGGTTCGGCACGCGCGCTAAGAAGTCTTGCGCCTCGGCGGTGAACCCGCCGCCGGTGGCGAAGATGACGGTGCGCTGCAGATCGGGACTGAGGTTTTCGTAGAAATCGATGCCGCTCATCTTCGGCATCATCAGATCGCAGACGATCATTTCGAAGGTGGTCGTCTTGAGGAGCGTCAGCGCCTCGCGTGCGTCGTTGAGGACGGTGACGTCGTGGCCGCGCAGCGTTCGCCGAAGCGTATTTGCGACCAGCGGCTCGTCGTCGACGATGAGAATCCTGCGCGCCGTGACGGCCGTAGGGAAGGCGAGGGTGCGCGGGCTCGCGGCAGGCTTCGCTTTCGCGACGGCGACCTGGAGGAAGACCGTAATCGTCGTCCCTTTCCCGAGCTCGCTCTTCAGCGTGATGTGCCCGCCCATCGCCTTGACGAGCTTCTCGCAAATCGTGAGCCCGAGCCCCGTGCCGCGCCCGATGGGCTTCGTCGTGAAGAACGGCTCGAAGACGCGCTTCAGATTTTCTGCGCTGATGCCGCTGCCGGTGTCGCGCACGCTGATGGCGACGTGGTCGCCGATGCGCGTAGCGCCGATGCGAATCTCGTTCGTATCCGGATGCCCCTCGACGATGGCGTGGGCCGCGTTCATCAAAAGGTTCAGCACGACCTGCCCGAGGCGCGACGCGCTGCCGACGGCGGGCGGCACGTCGTCGACCGCCACCACGAGCTTCGCGCGGATGCGCACCTCGTTGGCGACGATGCGCGTCGTCGACTCGACGATCGTGCGCACGTCGAGCGACCCCAGCTTGTCGTCGTCGGGGCGCGAGAACGTCTTTAAATCGCGAACGATCTGCTCTACGCGCTCGATCCCTTGAAGCGCCTCGGACGCCATTTGAAACTGCTCGTCCGGCGCCGAGACACCCGAGTTGCCGTCACTCGGGCCGAGCTCGGCCTGGAGACGGCGCACGTTGTCCATCACGTAGGTGAGGGGGTTATTGATCTCGTGGGCCACGCTCGCCGCGATCGTGCCGAGGGACGCGAGGCGGTCGGCGAGGAGGGCCTTCCCCTCCATCTCCTTGCGCTCGGTGATGTCGTGCCCCACGAGCACCGCGGAGAGCGCGCCGTCGAACTCGATCGACGGCGACGGCGCCAGCTCCAGAATGAGGTTGTGGCCAAAGGCCTTGGGAATCGTCACCTCGATGGGCTTCGGCGCGACGGCGTCTGCGGCGCGAGGAACGAGGAGCGCTTCGACGCCCTCGCGGCAGTCGGGCGCAACGAGATCGAGAAGGCGCTGACCCGCGAGATCGCGACCCAGCGTGCTCGCGAACGAGGGGTTCGCGTACAGAATGAGACCGCCTCGATGAATCAGGAGGCCGGCGGGGACGTTGTCGATGACCTTGCGGAAGTCTTGCTGCGAGTTCAGCAACGCCTGATAGCTCGCGCGGAGCTCGGACTGTTGCCGCGAGAGCTCGTCGATCATCCGTCGCGCGCCAAAGGCCATCTTGAGGCCGCGCCGTGCGCGCGCGAGGAGGGTGAGGTCCTGCGGCGGCGTAATGTCGTAGATCGCCCGTCGCCCCTCGATGCGCATCGTGACGATCGAGTTCGCTTGCCCGAGGAGCTGCGGCGCGACGCGGTACGAGCCGAGGGTGAGGTGGAAGAAGCCGATCGAAGGGCGATGGGGCGGCAGCACCTCGACGGTGACGCGCACGCGCCCTTCGGCGGGCTCTTCGTACGTGAGCGCGAGGGCGCGAATCGCGGCGGGGGCGAACCAGCGGGCGATGGCCTTGTAGAGCGTGCTCGAGCTCGCGAGCGCGCCCGCGATGACGCGAATCGATTCGGTGAACGGATCT
>JANXMC010000776.1 GCA_025354825.1 Myxococcales bacterium | reverse complement strand
CGGGCGGCCACGCGAGAACCCCCCGGCGGGTGCCGCCGACGCTCTCGGCGGTGGCCGCGGTGGCCGCGGTGGCCGCGGTGGGAAGCGTCTCGGCGAGCGGGCTCGGGCTCTGGCCGTCGAGCTCGACGGCCGTCGTCGCGTCCAGGACTCGCGGCGGGCTCACGTCGGTGGGGCGGCAGTGTTCGAGGAGGCCCACGCCTCGAACGACTTCCATGGTGAAAAAGAGCCCCTCGGCGTCGTCGCCCAGCTCGTGAACGGCCACGAGATTTTCGTGGCGGAGCCCCTCGATGACCCGGAATTCTCGCTTGAAGCGGAGACGCGCTTCGGCGCCGACATTCAGCACGCGCTTTCGCGCGATCTCTTCGCCCCGCTCCGTGTCGAAAACGCGCTCGACGACGCCCATGCCGCCGCGTCCGAGCTCACCGCGAACGATGTAGCGCTCGCCCGCCTTCGCGCGCTCGCTCTCTTCGGCCCGTTCCGTCACCGGTGCAAAAGCCTACGGCGTAGCGCTCTTCGTGTCGCCACCGCCGCTTTCTCCACGGCTCGTCAGTCGCAGCCCGACGACCGAGATCATCAGAAGCCCGAGGAATACGATGCGTCCGAGGTTCATCGGCTCCTTGAAAAGCACGACGCCTCCGATGGCTGCGCCGAGCGCGCCGATGCCGACCCACACCGCGTACGCCGTCCCGATGGGGATCGATCGCGCCGCCACGGCGAGCAGCCCCATGCTGGCGACGATGGCGCCTCCCGTGAGCACGCTTGGAACGAGCTTCGTGAAGCCGTCGGTGTACTTCAGCCCGAGGGCCCACGCGACCTCGAGAAACCCTGCGACGACGAGGAGAAGCCAGCTCATCGCGCGCTCATACTTCGACGATGGGGAAAGGCAATGGCTTCAGCCAGCTCCCGCGCTCGCGGGCGGTCGGACGGCTCCTTCAGAAGGCACCGCTCGAACAGCGCGGCCAACGCCGGGTCGATCCCCGGGCAGGCGGCGGAGAGGGGTGTCGGCGGCGGGTACGAGAGCCCCTGCATCCGAAGAACGGCCGGCGCCTCGCGAAACGGCGTCGTCCCGGTGAGGATCTCGTACGCAATGACGCCGAGGCTGAACATGTCCGACGAGGGGCGCGCGAGCTTGGCGCCGGCACCGAGCTCGGGCGCCATGTAGCGCGGCGTTCCCATGAGCACACCTGTCTGCGTGAGGTGGCCGTCGTTCGCGAGAGGGTAGGGCCCGTCGACGGGTATGCGGTGAACGCCGTCGACGGTGTCGTCGTCTCCGTTGTCGAGGTCGTCGGTGTCGCGATTCGTGACTGCGTCGATCGCGTCGATCGCGCCGTGGGCATGGCGCGCGCCGCTCTCCTCGAAGGGCGGTGGAGGCGGTGGCGCCGAGGAGAGACGCCGCGCCGCGGGCACTTCGGGCGCGGTGGGCCGAAACGACGCCATCGCCATCTCCGAGTCTTCGTGGGCGGGCGCGCTCGAGATTCCGAAGTCTGCGATTTTGACCGTGGGCTTTCGCGCGTCGTCCGTCGTGACGAGCACGTTGCCGGGCTTCAAATCGCGGTGAACGATGCCGCGCGCGTGCACGGCGGCGAGCCCATCGGCCATTTGCCGAAGCACCTCGAGGGCCCACGTTTTATCTTTGAAATGATCGGCGTGGTACCGGAGCGAAAGCCCCGAGACGAACTCCATCACGATATAAAACGCCCCCGACGTCGCGATTTCGACGTCGACGATCGAGACGACGTGCGGGTGAGAGATCTGCGCGACGATGTGCGCCTCGCGGGCGAACCGCGCCATCTCCGAATGGTCGCGCGCCTGCGTGAGAAGCTTGAGCGCGAACTGCTGGCCGTCCGAGATGCGCGAGACCTCGTAGACGGTCCCCATTCCGCCTTCGCCTACGCGACCCACCACGCGGTACCGCCCGTCGACGACCTCGCCCGATGCGAGCGACCGGGTGGTGACGGCGAAGGTCTCGCCCGATCGGCTAAGCACCGCCGAAAGCTGCTCGGAGCGCGCGGCGATCTGTCGCCGTAGCTCCGCGTTCAACACGACGACCTCGGCGTTCTTCGCCTCCGTCAGCGCAACGCGCCCGGCGAGCTCGACGTTGAGCGCGTCGGACCGCCGCAGCGCTTCGAAGTGGTCGAAGCTCAAGACCGCAGAGTGGAGCGTCGCAATGCCGAGTATCCCCAAGCACGCGCCGCGGTAGCCGCCGAGAAGCTCGCCGCCACCAACCCACGCGTAGAAGTCGACGAAGCCGAAAATCCCCAGCCCCGCCCAGGAGAGCGTCATTAGAACCGCATGCACGGGGCGCTCACCCCGCCGAAGCTCGCGCCCGGTAATCATGAGTTGGTAAGCGATATTGCAAAAGATGGTGAACACGGTGACGGGCGCCACGAGGTGCGTGAGCTCGAAGGGGCCGGCGAAGACGTAGGCCGCCAGCGCGCAGACGATGACAGGGATGTTCCACGCGCGATGGGGTCGCGAGAGGCCGAACTGCGCGTGGACGAAGTGCATGCTGGCGACGAGCGCCGTCGTCACGCTCGTCGTCATGATCGGCCCGTCGTAAAAGCCGATGTACGGCGTCATCAGCCCCAGCTGAAATGCCGGATAGACGGCGCCCAAGAGCGCCTCGGCGGCGAACCAGCCGTAAGCCCTCTTCGTGCGATCGAGAAGAAAGACGATGACGTAGGCGAAGAAGACGAACAGCGCCGTCGCGAGGGCTCCTAGGGCGCTCGCTACGTTGAATCGTCGGATGCGCAAATACGTCGCGTCGCCCGCGTCGGTCGCGCTGAGCCGGGGTGGGATGTCGATCCACGAGCTCTGCGTCCAACGGTTTTCGACGCGCAGCTCGAGGTCGAGCGTCTCGACGCCGCTCACCGTGCTGGGAATACGAAACCGCGGGTGGTGCGAGCCGCGATACCCCTCTTCGACATCGAGGGGCGTCATCTCGTGGGTATTCACCCACAGGTGGCACCGCGCCATGAACATGGGTATAGCGAACGTGAGCGTCTGGCCCCGCATCTCCGCGGGCAGCGTCACGTGAGATCGAAGCGCAAAGGTTTTCGTCGTGCTCGGTATTTGGGTATCGAGGTGCGTCGGTATCGTCACGAGCGTGTCGGATGCGCCGCCGCTCGCGGACAGGTCCAACCGCCACTGCGCGAGCGTCATCGCCGAGTCGCGCGCACACCCCGTGACGGTCGCGCTCATCGCGATGAAGAGAACGAGAACGAGGAGTCGACGAAGCATCCGAGTCGTTCATATTCGCACGCGTTGCGTGCGGGCGCGACGCGTCGTCTAACGCAAGGTCGCTTGACAGCGCGCACACCTCTCGCGACGATTTCCCCCATGCCGGCGCGCGCCTCGGGAGTTGTGCGCACGCTCACGATGGGTGTGCTCGCGCTCGCGTCCGGGGCGTCGTGCACGCCTCTCCCGCTCGCAGCGGCGCACGTCGAGGTCGCCGCAGACGGCCCCGTCGACGTCGCGGAGAGCGGGAGGCGCGCCGCGCTCCGCCTTCCCGCCTCCTACGATGCGGCGAAGCGCTACCCGCTCATCGTCGTCCTTCACGGCTACGGAGGGACCGCGCTATGGACCGCCCGGTACCTCGGTCTCGAGCGCGGCCCCGACGACGGCCCGCCGACTGCCGACGAAACTCCCGTCATTCTCGCGCTTCCCAAGGGGAGCCCCGATGGGCGCGGCCGCCCGTCGTGGAACGCGCGACCGTCCTGCTGCCGCGGCGCCGAGATCGACGACGCTGCGTACCTCGTCGCGCTCACCGAACGGCTTCAGTCGCGG
>JANXMC010000737.1 GCA_025354825.1 Myxococcales bacterium | reverse complement strand
CTCGCGAGCATCGACTCGCGCATCGTCGTCGGCGATGGGAGCGAGCTCATCGCCGGCAACGGCGGAATCGGCGGCGGCGGCGGCGACGGCCAAGCGGGCAGCGCGGGCGGCATTGGCGGAGCATTGAGCGGTACAGGCTGCACGGGCGGCCGCGGAGGCAGCGGCGGCAAGGGTGGCGGCGGCGGCGGCGGCGCCGGCGGTGCGTCGTTCGTCATCGCCTACAAAGGGACCGCGCCCGACACCACCGGCGCGACGCTCGCCGTCGGCACGCCCGGCGCGGGTGGCAACGACGGCGCGGGCAACGCCACACCGCCTGGCAAAGGCGCCAGCGGCATCGGTCTCGCGGTTCAAGCGCTCCCCTAATCGCGCTCGTCGCGTCGGCGCGGCGTCGCGTTCAGCGTCGACGCCGCGCGCTCACCGCCAACGGAGCTCGGTCTCGTAGGTCACGACCTCGAAGCCCGAGCGCGTCCCCTCGGCCTCCGGCGTGAGGCACCGCGTGTCGACGAAGCTCGCCCCGAGAACGCGCACGAGCTCTTCGAAGTACGACGCCTGCAGCGGCGCGTACCATCGCATCACGTACGCAGGAACGCCCGTACGGCGAAGGACGACGTGCCCCGGCTCGACGAGCCACCCGTCGCACGTCCCGAAGTCGTAATACTGCATCCCGATGCGCGGCAGACGCGTGGCGACGTCGACGAGCGTCGCGCCTTCGACCATGCGCCGGTAGACCGTCTCGCCGTCGTAGCGCGCTTGCGAGACGGCACGCTCACGGGCGAAGACGTCGATCGGCACGCCCACCATGCGCGCCATCGCCGCGTGGAGCGGCAGCATCGGCAAGATGTCGTAGCGGCTCGCCGCTAGAAACTGCTTCTTCAAAAAGCCGTGAAGGCGCACGTCGTCGAGGTTCGCGAGGAGCGCGTCCATGCCTCCCGGCAGGCGCTTGCTCACAAACTGCAAGAGCCCTCGGTACGCCATCCCCTTCACGTGGAACGGGCTCAACCCCGGCGCGCACGGCAGCCCGTCGGCAGCGCGCACCGCCGAGATGCTCGCCGCGAGATCGACGCGCGTCTCGGTCGGCGTCTGGCTGTTGAAGCTCGCCGGCCCGGACGCGGGCGGTGCGGGTGCGCGCGACGAGGTGCGCGTGGGCTGCACCGGCGCGATGTCCGTCGCCGCCGCGTGGCTCATCGACGGGCTCGAGCGCCGCGACGGCGCATCCGACCCACGCAGCGACGCGGGCGAGAGCACCGAATTCGGCCCGCTCCCCACGGCCACGGTCACGACGGCATGGGCCTCCGACTCACGCCGCGCGATTCGCTCTTTCGTCGAAATCGTCGTGTCGGCTCCAGCTGCCGGATGGCCGCTCGGCCGCTCCACGAAGTCGCGCGACCACGACCCGCGCGTCGCTTCGTCGGCATACCGAATGAGCGCCGCACCGAACGCGCGCACCGTTGGGTAGCGCTCCGCCGGCTCGCGACTCATTGCGCGAAGCAGCACCGCATCGAACCCCTCCGGGATCGTCGGCTCGAGGTGGCTCGGCGCGGGCAACGCGTGGCTGCGAATCGCTTCGACGAGGCCGAAAATGCTCTTCGCCGTGAACGGCATGCGCCCCGTCAGACACTCGTACATGATCGCCGCGAGGCCGTACTGATCGCTCTTCGCGTCGGCGTGGGCGCTCCCCTGCGTCTGCTCCGGCGCCATGTAGCCGAGCGTTCCGACGACCATGTCGGCGGCCGTGAGCGGCGCCGACACCGTCGGGCCGAACTGCTTCGAGAGACCGAAGTCGACGATCTTCGGAAGCAGCTCGCCACGGCGATCGCGCGCGAGGAATACGTTCGCCGGTTTGAGATCGCGGTGCAGCGCGCCCGCATCGTGGGCCGACGCGATCGCCGAAGCGACGGGCAGCATGATTGTGAGCGTCTCTTCGACCGTGAGGCGCGACTTCGCGCGAAGCCACACGGCGAGATCGCACCCTTCGAGAAGCTCCATCACGAGGTACGGCAGGCCGCCTTCGACGCCGACGTCGAGCACGTCGACGACGTTGGGGTGGCGAATCTGCGCGGCTACGCGCCCCTCCCGAACGAACCGCGCGCTCACCTCGCGATCGGCGGCGAGGTGCTCGTGCAAAACCTTGAGCGCGACGGCCTTGCCGAGGACGACGTGGCGCGCCTCGAACACGCTCGCCGTGGCGCCGTGCCCGAGCACGCGCACGACCTCGTGCTGGCCAAAACGAACCCCCTTGAACAGCTCGCTTCGGCTGGTCGGAAGCGTCGCGCTGACACTCGAGTCGGATACCCGCGAGGTCATGTCATCCCCCGCGAAAAGCCTACGAGGTGGGGCGAGGTCCGTCCACCCTGCCCGCCTCGAAGCGCACGCGAAATTCGCGCATACATCGGCCCCGCGATTATGGCGTCGGTGTGCGGTATGCTTGCGGCGGCGATGGAGCGACCCCACCGATTCGGCAAACGCGTCGCACTCGCGCTCGCCGTGATCGCCACGGCAATCCTGTCGACGTCGCTCGCCTTCGCGGATCCCCCCGCGAATCCGCGCTCTGTGGCAGGGTCGGGCGAAGGCGAGGCGAGCCCACAGGCCAAAGCCTCGGCGCAGGTCCACTTTCAAAAAGCCCAAGAGCTTTATCAACAAGGTAGCTACCGCGAGGCGATTGCCGACCTCGAAGCCGCCGTGGCGCTCGACCCAAAAGCGAAGAATCTCTACTTCAACCTCGGCGTCGTCGACGAGAAGCTTGGGCGCATCGACGAGGCGCTCGAGCAGTTTCGCAAGTACGCGACGTTCGATCTCGAGACCGACGAGCGGGCGCGCGTCGAGAAGTACATTCGGCGGCTCGAAGGCGCGAAAGCGCAGCTCGCGCTCCAGCCGGCGCCGACGTTCGTGGCGGCCCCCGGTGGCGTCATCGTGCAGCCGCGCGTCGAAGAGAAGATCCCCAACGGCCGGGTCGATGCGGCGACCGTCACCGCGGCGACGGTGAGCCTCGCGGGCTTTGGTGTCGGCACGTGGCTCGCGCTCCGCGCGTCGTCGATGAAGCCGCAGCCAGGCTACGTCACCGGGCGCGACGGCACCTACGCCGAGCTCGAGACCAATGCGAAGGACGCGCACAAGGTCGCGATCTTCGCCGACGTCGGCTTCGGCGTCGGCATCGTCGCGGCCGTCACCACGGCCTACTTGTACTTTGCACGTCCGCGCACGCGCGCGTCCATCACGAGCCATCCGCCGCGCGCCGCCCACGCAGAGCTCTCGGGCGCGCCCCTTCCCGGCGGCGGGCAGATCACCCTCGGAGGCGAGTTCTAATGGCGCACGCGCTTTCGAAAATCGTCTCGACGGCGGGCGCTTTCGTCGCGCTCGCGATCGCGGTCGCAGGCGGCGGCTGCCAAGCGATCATCGGCGACGCCGTCCCGGCCTTCACCTGCACCGGGTCGAGCGTCTCCGCGTGCCCGCCCAACCAGTACTGCAAGGGCTCGGGCTGCGTCGCGTGCGAGCAGCGCGACGTCTGCGACAGCTACGACAACGACTGCAACGGCAAGGTCGACGACGGCGAGCTGAGCGACCGCGACGGCGACGGCTACACGTTCTGCGGCTACGTCGACGGCGCAACGCAGAAGCTCGTCTTCGACTGCGACGACAATGACGGCGCGATTCATCCGGGAGCGACCGAGGTCTGCAACGGCAAGGACGACGACTGCGACGGCATCATCGACAATCCCGGCGTCGCCTGCGCCGATCCGCAAACGTGCGCGCCGAAGACGGGCCAGTGCCTCGATCCGAGCGCCATCTGCTCGGTGGCCAACTGCCCGGCACCCAAGGTTTGCGACCCCGATACGCAGCAGTGCGTGACGCCCGATGCGGGAGGCACCGGCGACGCGTGCACGTCGAACCGCGCGTGCGCGTCGGGCATCTGCGGCGACGCGGCGACGCTCGGGAAATCGGTTGTCGACGTCACCGGAAACATCTGCACGATCCCGTGCTGCACGTCGTCCGAATGCCCGCGCGACGCGCTCTGTTACGCCACCGGCGCGGGCGGCAACTACTGCGTACCGCAGGCCGCATTCAAGATTACGGCGCCCCTCGGAACAACGCTCGCGGGCCTCGCGTGCGAGTCCGACACCGACTGCCGATCGGGCTCGTGCGAGCCGAAGAGCAAGCGGTGCATCGACGCGTGCTGCGGCGATCAAAACTGCGGCGCCGGCACCACATGCCGACTCGCGACGTCGTTCCGCGGGAAGACGTCCTTCGCTTGCCAAGCCGGCAACGGAACCACCGCGCCGAACGCCGCATGCCGCACGAATGCCGATTGCGGCGACGGCTACTGCTACGACTACGGCGGCGGCTACGCGTTCTGCGTAAACCCGTGCTGCGGCTCGTCGGCGTGCGGCTCCGTCTTCTTCGGATTTCCCTACTACTTCACGCAAGCTCTCAGCTGCACCGATTCGCCCGTCGGCACGCTGGGCGACGTCGCCTCCGTCTGCAACGGGCAGAAGCAGGGCACGGGCACACGCCGCATTGGTGAGGACTGCACGTCGGACTCGTCGTGCGCGAGCGAACTTTGCCGAACCATCAGCGACAACGTGAAGAAGTGCACCGACGTCTGCTGCACCGATACAGACTGCGCGTCCGTAGGTTGGGTGTGCAGGCCCACGTCGGTGCAGAACAGTCTCTACCTGCGCTGCGTTCCTAAATAACGACGACGAGCTTTCGAAGACTGCCGAGAGAGATGACCATGGGAAAGTACAACGCACACTTCCGTTGCTTCGCCGGGTGCGAAGGTGACTATCCCCTCACCCAGCCCATTTATCGCTGCCCGACGTGCGACGGCCTCCTCGAGGTGCACCACGACATGGCGGCCCTCGCCGACCGCAGCGCCGCGTCGTGGATGAAGCTCTTCGATGACCGCTACAAGCGAACGCTCTGGCCCTACGGCTCCGGCGTTTGGGGGAAGCGCGAATGGGTCGCCCCGCAGGTTCCCGACAACATGATCGTCTCCACGGACGAGGGCGGCTCGAACCTCTTTTGGGCCGAGCGCCTCGGTCGCGAAATCGGGATGACCGATCTGTGGATCAAGCAGTGCGGCAACGCCCACTCGGGGTCGTTCAAAGACCTCGGCATGACGGTGCTCGTGAGCGTCGTGCGACAGGGGATCGCCGAGGGGAAAATCGTTTCCAAGGCGATCGCCTGCGCCAGCACGGGCGACACGTCGGCGGCGCTCGCGGCCTACGGCGCGGCGGCCGGGCTGCCCGTGGTCGTGCTGCTCCCGCGCGGTCTCGTCTCGACAGCGCAGCTCGTTCAGCCCCTCGCCCACGGCGCGAAAGTCATCGCCCTCGAGACCGATTTCGACGGCTGCATGGCGGGTGTGAAAGAGCTCGCGAAGCGGGG
>JANXMC010000714.1 GCA_025354825.1 Myxococcales bacterium | reverse complement strand
CGCTTACGCTGCCCCCACGCGCGAAGGCGCCGTCACCAGCGCCGCCTTCGACGGCACGTCCAAACGCGCCGTCGCCCTTCGTGCGCCGGGCTTCGCGCGCTGCACGACCTTCGTCCCCAGCGGCTCGCGCGTCGAAGCGTTCGTCGGACTCACGGGGTCGGGCGAAGGCGACGCCGAAATCCGTCTGCATCGCGATCGCGCGGCGCCCGTCGTGCTCGCGCGCGTGCACGTCACCTCGGCGAGCCCGCACTGGGTTTCGATCAGCGCGCCCGTCGGCAACCTCGGCCCCGACGGCTCCCTCGCGATGATCGAGCTCGCGGCGCTCAACGCAGGGCGCGGCACGCGCGTTCTCTTCGGCGAGCCGCGCCTCAAGACCGACTCCGACTCCGCGCCCGCGCCCGCGCCCTCGGTGCCCGCACGCAACGCTGTCTTCGTCGTCCTCGGCAGCCTCGGCGCCAACGTGCTCTCGTTCTACGGCGGCGCGCGCGCCGTCCCCGAGCTTGCGACCCTCGCGTCCCACGGCGCGATCTTCGAGGCCCACCGCGCGACCACGCCGTTCGCGAGCGGTGCGTTCGCATCGATGCTCACGGGCGTCGCCGCGCCCACCCACGGCGTCATCGATGGCGACGCGCGCTTGCCCACGGGGATCACGACGCTCGCCGATGCCGTGCGCCAAGCCGGCATCACGACGGCGCTCTTCACGGCGAACCCGACGACGAGCGCCGCCTTCGGATTCAGCCGCGGTTGGGACAAATTCGTCGTCCTTCCACCGGCGAACGATCTCCCCGGCGTGCGCGTCTTCGACGAGGCTGCACGGTGGGTCGAGTCGCTGCGGGGCGAACGTTTTCTGCTCGTCGTCCACGCCCGCGGCGCGCACCCGCCGTGGGACGCGACGGTCGACGACATGAAGACGCTCCCGCCGCCGAGCTACGCGGGGCCGATCGATCCGAAGCACGCCGCCGAGCTCCTCTCGACGCGCTCGCGGAAAAATCCGGTGAAGCTCTCGGATGCCGACAAAACAAGGCTCTGGGCGCTCCACGGCATGGCGGTTGATGCCCACGATGCAGCCTTGGGTCGCCTCCTCGCAATGCTCGCGTCGACGGGCCATGGCCAAGACACGTCGGTCATCGTGACGGCCGACATCGCCGCGAACAACTCGTCGTCGACGCCCTTCGCCGAGGGGGACACGACCGACGATCCGCCGCTCGCCTTGCCGCTCGTGATGAGCCTTGCGGGCGGCGCAAACGCGGAGGTGCCGCACGCCACGGTGCGCATCAAGACGCCGACGGCAGGGCTCGATCTCGCGCGTACCATCGTGGGCGCATTGGGCCTCGAGCCGCCGGGGAGCTTCGAGGGGGTCGATCTCACACGCCTCGCGCGCGGTGCGCCGCCGCCTCCCGTGCGCCCGCTGCTTTCGGCGGGGAACGATCGCTACGTGTTGCGATGGGGGCCGTTCGTCCTCTTCGGCGTGCGCGATCGCGAGACGAAGCTGTGCGACACCGCGCTCGAACCCGCGTGCCTCACCGACGTGCAGAGCACCCACCCCATCGCCCTCGATGCGCTTCACCGCGCGGCCTTCGACGCGCGCATCGCCGGGAGCGGCAGGCGCCCGCGCGAGCCTGCGACCATCGACCCCGCGACGGCGACCGCGCTCAAAGCCTGGGGCCGCTAATTTATTGTTCGCGCGGAGTTGACGTCGCCCAAGGCGGACGCAGACTTCACGAGCGCGCGAGGCATGTTGCCCGCGCTTACGGGAACCCGTCGGGTGCGATTGCCCCGGCGCGAGGAGATTGAAAATGCATCCTGGATTCATTGGTTGGTGGAAACACGCGCGTGGTGAGGCCTTTTGCGGCCCCGGCGCGGAAGGTTTCGAGGGGTACGGCGGTCGCGAATTCGCAGAGCGCCTTCGTGAGCACGCTCACCGCTCGCATGAAGGGCGCAGCCGGCACGGCTTCGGGCCGGGCGAGCACACGCACCGCGGGCACGGTGGCGACGAACGGTTCGCCTCGGGCGAAGACGATCTCGGCGCAGGCTTCTTCGGCGTGCGGAGGCCCCTGCGCTTCCTCGCGTTCAAGCTCGAGCTCCGCGACGAGCAGGTGACCGAGCTCGCCGGCATCCTCAACGATCTCAAAACGGAGCGCGCCCAAGCGGCGGTCGACGCGCGACGAACGACGGCGGCACTCGCCGACGCGATGGCGGCGACGGCCTTCGACGAGGCGAAAATTCGCGAAGCGGGCTCGTCCCGTGTGCAGAGCGCGGAACGGCTCCGCGACGCGGTGTCGAGCGCGCTCTCGAAGATTCACGCGCTGCTCGACGAAGAGCAGCGGAAGCGGTTCGCCTATCTGCTGCGGACCGGCGTGATCTCCATCTGAAAGTGCCCTAAGCGGTGTGCGCTCGCCGCCGTCGTCGCGATCCTGTCGCGGCTTCGGCGGCGTTCGTGCGCTCTAAAACTGCCCGGACCAGAGAGGCACCATCGCCGGCGCGGGGAGGCCTCGCGTCTCGAGGCGCGCGTCGTTCCAGGTGGGCTTCCGCACGAACGCGTCGCCGGCCGCCGCATCGCGGTTCACCACGCTATTTCCGTTCGACTGCACCACCGTCGTGTGGGCGTTGTTCACGATGAGCAGAACACCGCCGATGACGCTGCCAGCGCCCACGCCGAAGACGACCCAGCCCGTGCGCTTGGTGTCGTCGGACGCTCCGAACGCCGACGCAAGAAGCACCACGAACCCGCCCACGACCGTCACGGGGAGCCCGACGCTCGCGAGCACGATGCCGCCCAGCAGGCCGGCCTTCGAGCCCGGCGATACGTCGAGCACCACGCGCCCGCCGCGCGCCGCAGCGATCCGAAACGGCGGCGACGTGCGAACGCCGTCGCCGACGATGCGGTACGCGTGGTCGAGATCGAGCGCCACGTCGCACGGCGCCTCGCAGGCGAAGCGCCACTCGCGACCGCCGACGTTCGTCTCGATCTGCAGCGCCTTGTCCGTATCGAGGTGCACGAGCGCCTGCCCGGCCCCGGCCGTCTGCACGGTCGTCGGCACCGCAGGCGGCGGCGCCTTCGTGTCGGCTCGCGTGGAGCGCTCGACCCGCGCAATCACGTCCCACCGCACAACGGCAACCTGCCCTGTAGCGAGCTTTAGGCTCGCATGATCGCCGGGCATCATCTCGACGAGAAGGCCGCGAAGGAGCGAGCCGTCCTTCATGTAAATCGCATCGTCGCCCTGGGGCGCCGTCGCCGAGGCCGCGGCCGATGCAGCCTCTGTCGGCGTGTCGGCGTGGGCCGTGCCGCTGCTGAGCGCGGCGGCGAAGGCAAGCGTGCAAGCGACTCCAGAACGGACGGAAAGCAAGCGCATGGGCCCCTCATAGCACTCAGAGCGCACGTCGAAGCTCCACCGGATCGTGCGCGCAGAACACGGTGACATTTGCCCCGTGCTGGCAAACGAGGGTCGCCCGTTCAAGGCACGAGCCCGCGCCCGCCACGAGCCTCGCCGCGAGGGGGCACATCGTTTCGCAGTTCAGGTGTCGTATTTTCACGCCCGGCACACGACAACGGTATCCCACGACGCCCCACGGTGCGCGTCTGCGAAGGCGCGGGCATACTTGAAGAGCCGATGGCGCGGTTCGAGTCGGAGTCAGTACGTATCGTGCGCCGAAACGCGCCGCTTCTCGCGGTGGCGGGGGCGTGCGTCGCGATTCTCGCGAGCATGTGGGCCGCGGGCGAGTTCATGGGCGGGACGACGAGCCTCCTCGCCGGCATCGCGACGCTCGCGTGGCTGTGGATTCGAAACCCCTGGCCCATCGAGCTTCACGTCGCCGTCGAAGCAAGCCCGCGCGGCCTCTCGATCGACGGCGCGTTCCTCGTGGGCCGTGACGAAATCTTGAACGCGTTTTTGCAGCCCGACCCCGGCGGCCCGCTCCTCAAGCTCGCGAGCATCGGCGGTCGTCACCTCGAGCTCCGCGTCGACTCCGAAGCCGACGGCCGCGCGCTCCTCGACGCTCTCGAATTGAGCGGCCGCCGCGCCCTCGCCGTCTTCGCGGCTCGATCGGCCCGTGGTCGACACGGCGCACGCCGCGGCGAGGGCCAACAGACGATCGCCGTCTCGAGCATGGTCATCCTCGGCGTTCTCCTCGCGCGAATGAACGTCGGGCTCGCCATCGCCTTCGCCGGACCGCTTCTTTTCTTCGGCTTTCAACGCCTCGTGAGCGGCAAGGTCTTGGTCGGCGCAGACGGCTTTTTGCTCGACTGGTTCGGCCGTCGCCGCTTCGTTCCGTACCGCGACGTGACCGAGATCTTGCTCTCCGTGCGCGCCGTCCACGTCGTCCTCGCGTCGGGCGAGGAGCTACAGCTTCTCGTGCCGATGCGCCACTACGCCGACTCCGGCGAGCGCGACGCGCTTCACCTCGCGCTCAGCGATCGCAAAGCCGTCGTCGATGCGGCGCGCGACGGCCGCGACGCGCGCGTCGATGCCAGCGCCGAAGAGGCCGTCGGCCGCGGCGAGCGGAGCGTGCGCGCGTGGCTCGAGAGCGTCCGCACCGTCAACGAGCTCGGCTCCGCGACCTACCGCGTGGCGTCGCTTCCGACGTCAGCCCTCTGGCGCATCGTCGAAGATCCGGGCGCCGAGCCGAGCGCCCGCGTAGGCGCCGCCGTCGCGCTTCGATCGACCCTCGACGAAGCCGGACGCGAGCGCGTGCGCGTCGCCGCCGAAGGGAGCACCTCGCCGTGGGTGCGCGTTGCCCTCGACCCCGTGTTCGCCGAAGGGAGCGACGACGATCTCACCCGCGCTCTCGAAGAGGTCGACGGCGAGCTGTCGGAGCGCGGCGAGCGCGACGAGCGCGCATCCGCCTAACGCGACGGCCGCGTTCGCACCACGCCCACGATGCAGCTCGCCGGCACGTGCCGCGCGAGGAGAACGCCGTTGGGGCTTCGAAACAGTCCAACGCCCGCCGCCGCGAGACGCGTCGGGCTCACCTCGAGAAGCACCGTTACGGTCGCGCGTTTCCCAACGTGGCTCGTCGTGGACTGGGCGAGATGCACGTGAGAGAGCGCCTGCGGGAGAATCCCGTCGCGCTGAATCGAGGCGACGGCCCCTTCGTTCGTCCCGTGCCACACCGACGCGGTGCCCGCGAACCGCTCCCACGACGCCTCGAGCGCGTCGAGGTCGACCGGCACGCCCG
>JANXMC010000686.1 GCA_025354825.1 Myxococcales bacterium | reverse complement strand
GCCGCTCGCCGTCGACGACGATGGCGACATGCCGCTCGAAGCCGCGTGCGGCCGTGAGGAACGCATCGCGCGACGCGCGGTCTTCAATCTCGATGAACAGCGTCGCGCTCAGCTCTCGTTCGCGGGGGATGAGCGCGTTGTACGTCTCGAGCTCGTGGAGGATCGACGACTCGCGCGTGATGCGCTCGGTGCGCAGCATCTCTTGCACTTGCAAAAGCACGGTGTCGCGGTTCTCGAACATCGCCGTCGCGCGATTGCCCAGCGCAATCCTACGATCCCTCTTTTCGTGAATCACGCGCGCCCGAAAGCGCTCGCGAATCGCCTCGTAGTCGCCCAGCCCAAGGACCTCGCTCCGTTCGACGAGCTTCATCGCGTGACTCCTCCGGCTGCGACCGGCCCCACGGCGATGCCGTAGCAGTCGGCGAGCGTCTCGATGGGGTGAACGACCTTCACGCCGTTCTCTTTCGTAATGCGCTGGGCCGCGAGCATGCAGTCGCTCACGACCACCGCGGCCTCGGCGTCTTCGATGCCGCGAGCGAGCTTTTGGGCGTATTTGCGGCCCATTTCGTAATACTGCTCCTTCATCCCCCAAGTGCCGTCGACGGCCGAGCACTGCTGAACGATCTCGACTTCCGTCTCCGGCAAGAGGCCCAGAATGCGCGCGCCGGGGAAGCCGATTTTCTGAGCCCGCAGGTGACACGGCGCGTGGTACGCGACCTTTCCGAGGCCGCTCTTGAAGTCGCGGTTGAGCGTTTTGTCTTTGCGCATGCCGTCGAGAAACTGCATCAGGTCGAACGTGTTCTCGGCGACCTTGCGCGCCTCCGCGGTCTCGAGAAGCTCGGGGTACTCTTTCTTGATCGTGTACGAGCACGTTGGCCCGGGGACGACGACCTTGTGCCCTTTTTCGATCTCCGCGAGAAGCGACGCGACGTTGAGGCGCGCCTTCGCTCTTGCCGATTCGACGTCGCCGCCGTCGAGGTTCGGGATGCCGCAGCAGGTCTGCTCGGGGCGCACGACTTTGTAGCCGTTCTTCTCGAGGACGCGCACGGCGTTGGCCGGCATCGACGGGAAGTTGTAGTCGCCGGTGCACGTCGAGAAGATCGCCACGGTGCCGCGCTCGCCGGCTTCCGGCAGGGGCGTGTGGTGCTTCAGCCAACGCTGGAACGACTGACTCGCGAAGGGCGGTAGCGGAAACTCGGACGAGATCCCCGCCGTCTTCGCAATGACTTTTCGAACGAGGCGATTGGCATTTACGAAGTTGGCAATCGGCGCGAGCGGCCCGGCCGTCATGGCGCCCAGAAGCTGCGGCTCACCGAGGACGGTGTCCTGCAAGGTCACGCCGTTTCGCTTCGCGTCCTGCGCCTTTTCGCGCGCCATGAGCCGCGGAAAGTCGACGAGCCACTCGTGCCCTTCGTCGGCCGTGTACGGGCACTTGATGTAGCAAAGCTTGCACTGCCAACAGAGGTCCGTAACGCTGCGAAAGTCGTCGAGCAGTAGCTTCTCGGCGCCCTCGGCGCCCCGCTTTTCGATATCGCGATCGACGCGGTTGAACAGATCGGGGAACGAGCCGCAGTAGCCGACGCACATGCGGCAGCCGTGGCAGATTTCGAAGACCCGTTTCAGCTCGCCTTCGAGATCGGTGGCGTCCCAATAGCGCGGCTCGTTGGGGTTGAAGGCGGGCTTCGCCTTGGGCTTCGGATCGATCTTCATGGGAGGTCGCGCTCACTCTTCCGAGGCAACGAACGCAAAAAGGGCAGGGCGCACGAGGCCTTTCGCCCGCGCGTCCCGCCCCCTACGAAACACGTTACTGGAGCGTGTCGAGCATCTTGGCGAAGCGCCCGGCGTGGCTCTTCTCGGCCTTCGCGAGCGTCTCGAACCAATCGGCGATGTCGTCGAAGCCCTCTTCGCGCGCGGCCTTCGCCATGCTCGGGTACATCGACTCGTACTCGTGAGTCTCGCCTTTGATGGCCGACTTGAGATTGAGCTCGGTGCTGCCGATGGGCAGATCCGTCGCCGGATCGCCGATGCGCTTCAGGAAATCGAGGTGGCCGTGCGCGTGGCCTGTCTCGCCGTCGGCGGTCTCTTTGAAGTTACCCGCAATTTCCGGGTACCCCTCGACGTCGGCGACCTTTGCGAAATACAGGTAACGACGGTTCGCCTGGGACTCGCCGGCGAATGCGTCTTTGAGGTTCTGGTGGGTCTTCGTCCCTGAGAGTGACTTTGCCATTGTGGTGGTCTCCTCAAACGAACCGGGTCTTCGGGTACTGCTAGGAAAGCTTTCGTTCGCCGCGGCTCACCAACGCGCCGCACTCGCCGCAAATGCCGCGGAAAATGCGCTCTTCGGCGCGCACGACGAAGCCGGGCGCCGCCGATGCGAGGTGCCGCTTGGCGTCGTCCGTGGGGGCCATCGATTCGGTGGGGATGTCGTTCACGGCGCCGCAACGGTCGCAGACGGCGTGGTGATGGGGCGTCGTGTTCGGGTCGAAGCGCGCCGCCGTTCCGAGGCGCAAGGTGCTTGCGAGCCCCGCACTCGCGAGGGCGTCGAGCGTGTTGTAGACGGTCGCGAAGCTCATCGCGGGGAAGCGCTCGCGGAGCCTGTCGAAAAGCTCCTGCGCCGTGGGGTGCGTCGGGTCGTTCGCGAAGGTCTCGATGACGGCGACCCGCTGCGGAGTCGCCTTGAGACCGGCCTCCTTGAGGTCGCGCAGCATCGCGGCGACGCGCTCACTCGCGTGGGCGTCGGCGTGGCTGACGTGACCGTGGGACGAGCCGCTTTTCATCGCGCGCTGGGAGCCTACGTAGAAACTTTCTAAATGGCAACGCGGGGACGGCGCTCCCGCCCGCGCGTGCCCGTCGGCGCTATTTCCCTTTGCGGCCGCCGAGGACGGCGAGCTTGAAGTAGCTGAGTTGGCTCATGGCGGCCTGCTTCACCACGTCGAGCTTGCTGGCGTCCCGCGCGGTGGGGCGGTTGGCGAGCTCGCCTTGCTCGTACAGCTCGCGCGTCTTCGCGCGCTGAAGCTTGCCGCTCGACGTCTTTGGCAGCGTGCCGGGCGCAAGCGCCACGGCGTCGTCGAGGGTCAGCGCCATGCCTTCTTGAACCGCCATGCGCACCGCCTTCAGGAGCGGCTGCACGTCGTCGAGAAGCGCGGCCTCTTGAACCTCGAACGCGATGACCACGCGCTCGCGATCGCGCTCGACGCCCGACGGATCGCGCGCCCCAAAGGCGACGACGTTCCCCTTGCGAACGCCGGCGACCTTGCTCGCCTCCCACTCCATGTCCTGCGGGTAGTAGTTGCGGCCGTTGACGATCACGACCTCCTTCGAGCGCCCACAGATGAAGAGATGGCCTTCGGCGAGGAAGCCGAGATCGCCCGTGCGCAGCATGTCGCCCGCGAACGCGTCGCGCGTCTTCTCGGCGTCTTCCCAATACCCCTTCATCACGCTCGGGCCTGCGATGCGAATCTCGCCCACGGCGCGTTCGGGCAACGCGGTCTCGCTCGTGGCGTCTTCCGGCTTGAAGACCTTGATGTCGTGCTGCGGGAAAATGGGCCCACACGACACGAGGCGGATGGCGTCGTCGGCGTCGTCCTGCGCCGGGACGGCTTTCCCTTCGCCCCAGAGCGTCGGGCCGTCGACGGTGATCGTCTTCATGCCTTCGCCGAGCTCGGTGAACGTGACGGCGAGGGACGATTCGGCCATGCCGTACGACGGGAGGAGCGCTTCTTTCTTGAAGCCGACCTTGGAGAACTGCTTCGCGAACGTCTCGAGGGTCTCGGGGCGAATCGGCTCTGCGCCGCAGCCGGCGACGCGCCACGTGGAGAGATCGATCTTCTCGAGATCAGCTTCGCGAATGCGCTTCACGCAGAGCGCGTAGGCGAAGTTCGGCGCGTAAGCGATCGTCCCCTTATGGCGCGTGAACGCCTGAAACCACGTCACGGGGCGCTTCAAGAACGTGAGCGGCGACAGGTACACAATCGGGACGCGGTGGTAGAGCGGGGCGAGCACGAAGCCGATGAGCCCCATGTCGTGATAGAGCGGCAGCCACGAGATGCCGACGTCGCCGGGGCGCGCCTGCAGGCCGTCGTGCATGATGCACTTGATGTTCGCGGCGAGGTTGCCGTGGGTGAGCGTGACGCCCTTGGGGCGCGACGTGGAGCCGCTCGTGAACTGAAGAAACGCCGGATCGTCGAGGCTGATCTTCTCGGCCTTTAGCGGCTCGAGAGACTCGCGAATCCCTTCGACGGCGACCACCTGCTCGAGGGCCGGGCACGCCTCTTGGACCGTGCCGAGGAGGCGCTTGATCTTGGAGGACGTGACGAGGGCGCGGGCTCCGCTCTTCGCAACGATGTGCCGCGTGTTGTCGAGGTACGACTGCAGCTGCCCGAGGCCGAGCGGCGGATAGATAGGGACCGGAACGATCCCCGCGCGGATGGCACCGAAGAAGCAGAGGACGAAGTCTTCGTTCGTCGGAAGGATCAGCGCGACGCGATCGCCCTTCTTCAACCCCAGGGCCTGGAGGGCGCCGCCGTAACGTGCGCTCGCCCGCTCGATCGCGGTGAACGAGAAAGAGGCCTCGCTCGCCCCAGCGTCCGCGGTGAAGCCGGGGACGCCTGTCTCCGGAACGAACCGGAATCCCAGGGTGGGGTCTGCCTTGGCGGCGTCTTCGATGGCCTGCGAAATCGTACGAAAAGAGGTCTCGGGCATGGCGTTGAGCCGACGCTTAGCAGAGGACCGGCCGCAAACAAACACGCGGCGTTTCGGACTGGTTTACGTTGGCGCCATGGCCGACTTGCGGGTGCGCGTGATCCTGAACCCCAGCGCGGGGGCGGGGGGCGCCATGAAGAAGCTTTACGAGATCACCGACACGCTGCGCCGCTACGACTTGAAGCACGAGATTCTGCTGACGCGGCATCGCGGCCACGCGAGCGAGCTCACGCGGCAGGCTCGCGAGGAAGGTGTCGACGTCGTCGCGGTGGTGGGCGGCGACGGGACGATGAACGAGGTCGTCCAGGCCTATCTCAACGAGGCGGGCGAGCCGTTGCCCGGCCCCGATCTGGCGCTCATGCCCTTCGGCACGGGGGGCGACTTTCGCAAGACCCTCGGATTCTCGGGCGCGCTCGACGAAGCCATCGCGCGCATTCGTTTCGGAACGCGCCGCCCGATCGACCTTGGCATTTTGCGCCTCACCGGCCACGACGGCGAGCCGCTCACGCGCGCCTTCATCAACATCACGAGCTTCGGCATCGGCGGGCATGTCGACGCCATCGCCAACTCGAACCCGAAGTGGATGGGCGGGAAGATCTCGTTCCTCCTCGCGACCGTCCGCGCGATGGCGTCCTACAAGAACGCCGACGTCCGCGTCACCGTGGACGGCGCGTCGTTCTACGAGGGGCCGGCGTTCAACGTCGCCCTCGCAAATGGGCGGTTTTTCGGCGGCGGAATGATGATCGCGCCCCACGCCGACCCAAGCGACGGCCGCCTCGAGGTGGTCGTGCTCGGCGACCTCACGCGCTTCGATGCGACCACGCTGAGCAATAAAATCTACAAGGGCGCCCACCTCGCCGAGGCCAATGTGAAGGTCACCCACGGCGTTCGCATCGAGGCCGAGTCCCTTCACCCTTGGGCGCAGGTGCTCATCGACATGGACGGCGAGCAGCCGGGCAAGCTCCCGCTCCGCGCGACCCTCGCAAAGGGCGCGCTCACGTTTCGGGTGTAGCGGCCACACGTAGCGGCGTGCGGGCTCGCGCGAGAAGCGCGGGGTCCCTGCACATGACGTGCGCGCACGCTTTGACATCCCAAACCAAAAGCCGCGATGATGAAACCATGGCCCTCATCGAGACCGAGGAAGCAGCACGACGACTCGCCCGCGCCATCGCGAGCGACTTGAGCCTCTACAACGAAGAGAAGATTGTCGCGGGCATCTCCCACGACAACCTCTTCGACGCGATTTCGGAGGAGATCGAAGAAGGGCGCGCGCTCTACAAGCGCCGCGTCTCGCCCGAGCTCTATCCGAAAAACTTCTACGACCGCGCCTTGGTCGACATCCTCATCAAGGCCAAGGGACACCTCAAGTCGAAGCTGTGGTGATTCGCTCGTGACGGCGCGTACCAGCGGCGGCAACCGCGAGACCATGTCGCGTACAGTCCTCGACACGCACGCCTTCTTGCGCGACTCGCTCCGCATGAAGGTGGCGTCGCCGGCGGCGCCCATCGGGCTCGTCGTTCCGCGCGAGGCCGCAGGCGCGCGTCTGGACCGGTTCCTCGCGGCCGCCCTCGCAGGGCTCCCCGAGCCGCCGTCGCGCGCCGCGCTTCAGCGGTGGATCGAGGGGGGGCGCGTTCTCGTCGACGGCGTCGCGCGCAAAGCCGCAGACAAGGTTGTCGAGGGGGCGCGCATCCGCGTGCACCCCGAGCCGCCGCCGCTTTCCGACGCGCTGCCGGAAGACGGAATTGCGTTCGATGTACTCTACAAGGATGACGATCTCGTCGTCGTGAACAAGCCCGCAGGGCTCGTCGTGCATCCGGCCAAAGGGCATGCAGGCGGGACGCTCGTGAACGGGCTGCTCGCGATGGGCGCCTTCGACGTGCCGGCCGAAGAGGTCGCCGACGCGACGGATCCGGCGGGGCATCTGCGGCCGGGCATCGTGCATCGCCTCGACAAGGGGACGAGCGGCGTGATGGTCGTGGCGCGCACGTCGCGCGCTCGCGAGATGCTCAAGGCGCAGTTCGCCGCCCACTCGATCGAGCGCGAGTACGAAGCGCTTTGCGTGGGCGACGTGAAGGCCACGACGCACGATACGTTGCACGGGCGCCATCCGACGGACCGCCTCAAGTTCACGGGTCGCGTCAGCGATGGGCGCCGCGCGGTCACCCACGTCCGCGTGATCGAGCGCCTCGCAGGGGGCGCCGTGACCCATGTCGCGTGCCGCCTGGAGACCGGGCGCACCCACCAGATTCGCGTGCACCTCGCCGAGTCGGGGACGCCGATTTTGGGCGACCCGGTGTACGGCAAGCCGCCATCGTCGCAGGAGCTTCGCAAGATTGGCGACGCCCTCGGCCACCAGGCGCTCCACGCGCGCTTGCTAGGCTTCGTGCACCCGACCCACGGCGGGATCGAGCGCTTCGAAGCCGCCGCGCCCGAGGATTTTCAGACGGCGCAAACACGCATTCGCGCGCTTACGCTCAAGCAGTCTTCGCGCTGACGGCCTTCAAATCGGGCGTCCCCGCGAGGAGGCCCGGGTTGCGCCGCTTCAACAGCGACAGCGCGACGAAGCCGACGAGCACGGCGAACCAGAGCGTCGCGAAGCGCACGAGGATCATCGCCGCGGCGCTCGTCGTTTCGGCGACGCCGCCGAGGTTCATCAGCTGCTGTTGCAGCGCCCCTTCGGTGATGCCGAGGCCGCCGGGAACGGGGACGAGCGCTCCGGCGAGGGTGCTCGTCGCGTAGAAGAACATGCTGAGAGGCACGCTCGTCGACTCGCCGAAGCCGCGCAGGATGATCCATAGCGCAAGGCACTCGAGCGACCACGCGACGATCGACAGCAGCGTAGGCACGATGAGGTTCGTAGGCTTCACGAGCAGGGCGAGGCTTTCGTAGGCCTCTTCGAGGCGCGGGCCTACCTTGCGGAACGGGCCGGGGAGCTGCCGCACGAAGCCGATGATGCGCATCGACAGCGACCGCGACGCGACGATGACGAGCAGAAGGCCGACGGCCGCCGCGCCGACGCCGGCCCAAACGAGGCCGCCGGAAAAGCCGAGGGAGCCCACGACGATGAGCACGATGATGCCGATGAGATCCGTCACGCGCTCGGCGACGACAATCGGTGCCGTACGTGAGACCGGAACGCCGTGCGTCTCTTCAAGCACCACCGACTTGAAGACTTCGCCGACCTTGCCCGGCGTGACCGTGAGCACGAAGCCCGAGAGGAACGTGAGAAACGAATCGACCTTCGCGACGCCGCGGATGTTGAGGCGCGCGAGGTAAAACTCCCACTTGAGAAAGCGCAAAACGTAATTGCCGAAGGCGAGGGCGCAGGCCGCGGCGAACGTCCACCACGCGAAGTGCGAGAGCGCGTACCCCATCTTGCCGAGGCCGCTGTAGATGGCGAAGGCGCCGTAAACGGCGACGCCGAGAATCATCACGACGAGGACCCGGCGGAGCGTGTTCTTCATAGGTTCATCTCAAGCGCGAGGCGCGGCGGGCCGCGCGGAGTCGCCACGCCGTGACCGCGCCCGTGCGACGGAGCGCGTAGGCGATCGCGGCCACTACGACGGCCGCGGCGATGGCATAAAAGAGCCACGGGCGAGCTTCCCAAACGCCGCGTGCGAGGCCCGGCGGCGGCCTCTGGACGGTCTCGTGATCCGGATTGGGCACGGGCGCGGTGTACACGCCGCGGGTGCAAAAGGCACGTCCGCGGGTTTGCATTCCGAACATTCTGTGATTACAGAATGTTCACAACCCAAGGGAGGTTCCTCATGAGCGCAGCCGCATCGTTCTCCGTTTCAGGCGACGTCCAAAAACCCCGCGTCCCGTGCCTCGACGAGCTGCTCGACGTCCCGTCGCGCGACCTTCGAGCGCTTTACGAAGGGGCGAGCGTCCCGAAGCTCGCCGACATTTCGGGCGACCTTCGCGGCCGCATGCTGGCCCTTCAGACGGGCGGTCCGCTTCTCGCGAGCGCGGGGAGCGCCCTTGCCCACCAGACGTGGTTCCCGTGGCGCGGCAAGAGCTTCACGCCGCCGTCGTCGTCCTCCAAGACCGCGGGGCGCGGCGACGGAATCAACCGCGTCGTCGTCGATAGCAACAAGTGGTTTCGGTTCGAAACATTTGTCGGCAAATCGCGCGCGGGCGATTTCGACGCCGTGCAGCTCGATTACGACAACCGCGACAATCCGTTCTTCATCCGCGCGATCAAAGACGAGATCCGCGAGCTGCGCCCCGGTTTGTACCTGGGTCAGGCCTATATCGTGACGGGCAGCACGGAGCTCTTAGCGCTCTATTTCGCCCTCGAGCAGCCGCGCCTACGAGGCCTCTGACGGGCGACCCGCGGACGCCGGCGCGCGCGTAGCTTTTGACAGCGCGCGCCGTTGTCATGAAGACTCGGGGCACCCCATCGTGAGCTCCGAATCCCCGACCGAGACGCCTGCCCCCACGCCTAGCTCGTCCCAAGAGAGCGATGTCGAGCTTCTGAACCTGGCTGCGAGGTCGAGCAAAATCCTCCACGACGCCATCGGCGAACGCGTCGTCGGCCAGCGCGAAGCGGTCGATCTGATGCTCATCGCGCTCCTCGCCCGCGGGCACGCGCTCCTCGTGGGCGTGCCCGGTCTGGCGAAGACGCTCCTCGTTTCGAGCCTCGCCCAGGCGTTGGATCTCGGCTTCGGGCGCGTGCAGTTTACACCCGATCTCCTGCCCGCCGACATCACGGGGACCGATGTTCTGCAGGAGGACGTCGACCCGTCCGGCGGCGTGCGTCGCCGCGTGCGCTTCATGCCGGGGCCGATTTTTCACAACCTCGTCCTCGCCGACGAAGTGAACCGCACGCCGCCCAAGACGCAGGCCGCGCTTCTCGAAGCGATGCAAGAGCGACGCGTGACGGTCGGTACGACGACCCACATGCTGCCCGATCCGTTTCAGGTCTTCGCGACGCGAAATCCGATTGAGCAGGAGGGCACGTACCCGCTCCCCGAGGCGCAGCTCGATAGGTTCTTGCTCGAGATTCACATCGACTATCCGTCAGAAACCGACGAGCGCGAGATCGCACGACGCACCACGAGCGCGAACGTCGGCACCGTTCCGCGCGTGCTCTCGGCCGACGACGTGCGCCGCTTGCAAGGCCTCGTGCCGCGCATTCCGGTGACCGAGCAGGCGGTGGCGTTGGCGGTTGCGTTGGGGCGTGCGACGCGGCCGCCGCGCACCGCGAACGGGATGCCCGCATCGAAGAGCATCGTGTCCGAGTTCGTGCGTTTCGGCGCGGGGCCTCGCGGCTCGCAGGCGCTCGTGTTGGCGGCGAAGGCGAGGGCCGCGCTCCTCGGGGAAGCCGCCGCCGACATCGACGACGTGCGTGCCGTGGCGATCCCCGTGCTGCGGCATCGTCTCGTTCTCAGTTACCGAGCCGAAACAGAAGGCGTTCGTGACGTCGATGTTTTGGAAAAGGTGATGTCGAGCGTGGGCTGAGGTAAATTCCGTCTGTGGCGAAGGACTCGAGCACAGCGTCGGAGGGCTCGGCGCCGAAGGCTCCTGCTGCGGAAGGCGCGTCGAAGGCCGATAAGCGAAATGCGCCTACGGAGCGCCCGTCGAAATCGGCGCTCGCCGACGCGGCGACGCCCCCCGTGGCGAGCACACCGGCCCGCGAGCCGCTCGAAGGCGAGTCCGACAGCAACCCCGAAACCGAAGTGGCCAAACCCGCCGCGGTGCCCGCTTCCGATTCGCTATCTCCTCTCGACGCGATTCGGCCGTCCGTTCCGCCGCTTCCTGCGGCCGGCCCGTGGCGCAGCTACAAAGAGCTCGTCGCCCAACTTGCCAGTCGCATCGTCGAAGCCCAAAAGCCGATTCGCGTTCTCCAATCGATCCGGTGGGACAACTCCGTCGAGGAGCAGTTCGCCAAATCGCGCGGCCGGGAAATGCCGAAGATCGACGCGGACTATTACAAGAACGTCGAGCTCGGCTTCGACCCCCAGGCAAAAGTCGACGAGTTCGAGGCCATTGCCCGCGACATCGACAGCGACCTCGGCGACACCGACGCGATCGGCAACATCATGGTCCGCTCGGCGCTCGAATACCGAGACGTCGTCCGCATGCTCGCGGCCCGCGGAACGCCCACATTTTACGGCTATTCACGAAAGCTTTACGGATCGCCGAAAGACAAATTCCCCGATGGCAAAAGCTCGCTGCGCGATCTTGGCCATACGATGTACGAGATTCTCACCAACGTCGATGAAGGGAATCTCGGCAATGTCGAACAGCGGACGATCCCCGCCGAAGACTGCGCCCACATTCTCAACGAGCGGTTTGCCAACTACTTCGCCGACGCCACCGTACGCGTCGAGGTCGACGACGGCATCATCGCCGACGCGGCGGCTGGCAGCGACTACGTGAAAGTGCGCACGGGGGCGAAGTTCTCCCCGCGCGACATCGACATCCTCGAAGTCCACGAGGGGTGGGTCCACGTCGCAACGTCGCTGAACGGGCAGCAGCAGTCCGTCGCCAAGTGGCTCGCCAAGGGGCCGCCGCGCACCACCGCGGTGCAAGAGGGGCTCGCGGCGCTTCTCGAGATTTTCACCTTCCGCACCTATCCGCGCCGCGCTCGACGCCTGAACGATCGCGTCCTCGCCGTCGACAAAGCCGAAGACGGCGCGAGCTTCCTCGACGTCTTCGAGTGGTTCCGCACCGAGGGGTACGAGGAAGAAGAGTGCTTCCACAACACACGCCGCATCTTCCGCGGCGGCGTCTTGGAAGGCGGAGCGCCGTTCACGAAGGACGCCTGTTACTGCAAAGGCATCGTGCTGAATTACGCGTTCATCCGCAGCGCCATTCAGCACAACCACGTCGAGCTAATCCCGTTTCTGTTTTGCGGCAAAGTCGCCCACGAAGACGTCCCCGTCCTCGCAAGGCGCGTGACCGACGGCGTCGTGAAGCCGCCTCGGTACCTGCCACCGATGTTCCGCGACTTGAACGGATTGGCCATTTGGATGGCCTACTCGACGTTCTTCTCGCAATTGGGCGCCGAAGCCATTTCCGACCACTACGCCCGCCTCTTCGCCCGCGCAGGCTGACCGTCCCAGATCGAAATCCAACGCGGAGGCGGGGACGCAAGGAGGGTGGGGAGGGGTAGTTGCGCGGCGTCCCGCGCGATGGGACCGCGGGCGCGAATGCCAATCAACGCTCTCGAATGCCAAACCCAAAATTCATCCTCGCTCTTCCTCCATGCCTCCCCGCCTCCCCGTTCGATTCCTCCTTTGAAGGTGAAGGGGGTTATCGGGCTCTGAAGGCGGGTTTCCGCTTTTGGGTAAATGCGACGATTCCTTCGCGGGCGTCGGCGGACGCGAAGAGCTCGGCTTGCAGCTCGCGTTCGAGGGCTAACCCCTGTTCGAGGCTCATTTCCATGCCGCTTTGGACGGCGCGTTTCATACGGCCGACGGCGAGGCTCGCTTTGTGAGGCGGGCAGAAGCCGTGGGCGTAGCTCACGACGTTGCGCATGAACGCGTCGTGGGTGTCGCCTTCGAGGGTGCGGTTGACGAGGCCTAGGGCGACCGCTTGTTCGATATCGATGCTATCGCCCGTGGCCATCATTTCGATTGCGCGGCTTTTGCCAATGAGACGCGAGAGGCGCTGCGTGCCGCCGGTGCCGGGGAGCACGCCGAGGTTGATTTCGGGGAGGCCCAGCTGAATGGGCGCGTTGCGCGCGACGCGGATGTCCGCGGCCAATGCGACTTCGAGCCCGCCGCCGACGCAGTGGCCGTTGATGGCGGCGATAACCAACTTCGGCGTGTGCTCGAGGCGCGTGAGCGTCTCGTTCGCGTGGAGGCAAAAGTAATATTTGAAGACGGAGTCGGATTCGCGAAGCATGTTGATGTTCGCGCCGGCGCAGAAGTACTTCTCGCCATGTCCCGTCAGCACGATGACGTGAACGTCGTTGTCGAACCTCGCCTCGAGAATGGCGGAGTCGAGCTCCTTCAACATCTCGTACGTGTAGGCGTTGACCGGCGGGTCGTGGAGCGCAACGAGGGCGACGCCCTTCTCCGTGGAGTAGTTGACGAGAGTACCCATGCGAGTTTGCCTATCCTTCTGCGGAACCGTGGCGGACGTCACGCGACTGTCGGCCAGAAGAGATAGCGGGAAACGGCTCCGATCGGAAAGTACGGCGCGAACGGCGGCGTTCGGCTTCACCGGGCCGTCGCAACGAGGGGCTGGCGGCAGGCGAGCGATGCCTTAGAATGGGCGTCATGGCCGGGGCAGACCTCGAGGGAGCGGCTGACGAGACCGAGGCGACGGCCAACGGCGCAGGCTCCGAGATCTCGACGCCGCCAACGGCGATGTTCCTTCGCGGCGCGCTTCGGGCCGCGCTGCCATGGTTGGCGGCTGCGGTCGTGACGGCGACGTCCCTCGAGCCGTACCTCTCGCCGCGCGCGCCCGACCCCATTCTCTTCGAGGACCAGACGCCGCCGGCG
>JANXMC010000637.1 GCA_025354825.1 Myxococcales bacterium | reverse complement strand
TTCACACGCGAGACATCGCAGGATCACGCGGCGAGCGGGAGCGGCGCGAGGGCTTGGTAGACCGGACGGTTACGAATCGACGGTGGATTTGCAGTCCACCTCTCTCGCCAGAGAGCACCGGTACGAGAAACACGTTCGCGGGGGAACGTTGAGCGGCACCCGGGACTCGCACCCGGATCTCGAGGTTGGCACTCTCGGGCTCTACTTTTGAGCTAGCGCCGCGGCCCAGCCTGATTGCATTAACGCATTCGAGCAATCCTTTCTATTGATACGTCTACCCTGAGCGGACAGGCGGATTCGAACCGACATTTGGTAGATGGAAGCCACCAATCCTAACCCTTAGATGATGTCCGCAAGTCGCTACACCGAGAGATTCGAACCTCTGCGCCAGGAGCAAAAGCGCCGCTCCGTCCGCCGAGCGCAAGTAGCGGTGGATCCGGAGAGAATTGAACTCTCATTTCTCGGGTGCAAACCGAGCGCTCTCCCATTGAGCTACAAACCCGTTCGTACCGATATAAAGTAAGGAAGAAGTCAGCAGAGTGACCGGAGGGGATCGCACCCTCACCGGCTGGGTCACGTCCAGCCATGCAGAACTACTACACTACGGCCACAGTGAGTCGTCACGGGATCGAACCGCATTCTCCGAGGCTTCAGCCCGGCGCTATTACCAAACTAGCTCACGACCCAGTACGCGAATTGCGCACTACCCAGCGCCTCATAGGGGACTCAAACCCCTCTCACCCGGGAGACAACCGAGCTGCGACATCCGTCGCATCATGAGGCAAGCAACCCATCGTGCCCCTATTCGGAATTTAACCGAAGCCACCTGATTACGAAGCAGGCGCTCGACCTTCGAGCTGTAGAGGCGTTCGCTCCAGCGGGAGGATTCGAACCTCCGATAGGGCGGTTAACAGCCGCCTGCTTTACCACTTAGCTACGTTGAAATGTCTTTCGTATATCGGCCAGCGCCCAATCAGGTTGCCAACATTCTCTAAGGTGCGGGTGGGAGGATTTGCACCTCCACAGTCAAAAGACGCCAGCTTTACAGGCCGGAAAGCTCACTCATGCTCAGCACCCGCGCACTGAAGGTCATGCGCGAGCGTTTGATAGCTTTCTCGAGATATCATTTCGCCGATTCCTCTCTCCACTAGGCAAATGTGGCCACGAGAAAGGCCGCTTCCTAATTTCACACGGAAGCGGCCTCTCTACGAGACTCTTGAGCAGCTCTCACAGTTCCGGCCCCGCTAAGCGAAGCGGACGCCCTGAAGCCGCAACCAAAACGCAAAGGGTCGATTCGGCTTTCGCATACGTCGGCTGCAGGTTCTCGTTGCCGAGCACCTGGAACAGCTCTGGGTCGCCGAGGCACTCGGCGACTTCGTGTTTGTCATATCTAAACTTCAACCCTGTATCGGTCAAACTTAATTTTGCCATTCGCTTACTTTTAATTCTTCGCGTCTATATCGAAGAAGCGATTCACGCGACGAAGCGCTCCCTCAGCATTTGCGAGAAAACACGGCTAAGCGCCCTCGTCACGGCACTCCGAAGCTCTTTTTCCAAGATTCCCTGCGCGAGCACTTCTTGCCACTCGGCCTCTTGCTCTTTGTGCAGGTCCGCGACGATCGCGGGGACGAGAAACTGCATATCCGCCATATCGCTTTTCAGCGGCGTGCCTGCATCACGCAGGCCCCCGATCGCGTTCACGACGCGCCCACGGACCACGTAGGTCTCCACGAACGCCGCCGCCGGCGCGAGATTCTTCCCACCGGCGCCCGGTACCCTTTTGGCGACCTCCGAGAAGCCGTCCGACTTGTGCTTGATGATGAGCCACTCGCCGAAGGCATTTCGAAGGAGCGGGTTCGAGCGAATGACGACACCTTCCGAAAGATTCGTCGCATCGTCGATTCCGTTTCGCACGGCTTCAGCCGACGTTTTCTCGAGAAGCGCGTCGAACGCTTCGAGCGTCGGCTCGCCCCGCCACATCTCCGGGACGCGTGGCAAACCCGCCTCGTCACAGAGCTCCGTGAAGAGGTCGTACGAAACGAAATTTTCCTCGATACGAATATCGAAGGCCCGGAAGAGAACCTCGCCCGGGGCGCCGTAACGAACTCCCTTTTGAATCCCGGTGCCGCAGGCCTCCCCGTAAACCGTGATGTCGCCGTCGATGCCTCGACGCCGAAACGCGTTGAGAAGGCCCAGGACGAGGTCGGGCCGGCTCGTCCACCACGCAATGGGGCGCCCGCCGTAAAACGACGCGCTGCCCGCATTGAGCTCCTCGTTGCGCCCTCCGAGAAAGAGGTGTTCCACGGCCGTCATTCCCGCCGGGAAGAGGACGCGGAAGTTTGTCCCGTGGAGCTTCTCCACGGCGACCGCCTGTTTCACGCTGAGGATTTCGGGCCGCCTTTCGAGGCGGGGGATCTCGGGGTATTTATGAAACGTAGTCATCGGAACTCTCCGTTATTTGGCATTCAAGACACACGTCTCCCCTCTCGGCGACCGCTCGCCGGATAGAGAACAGACGTATTAAGAAACGAAACTCGTTTAGAGGATTGAGCTCTTCATGGGCATTTGACGTCCAGAAACGAGAAAGGCCGCCTCAGGTTTCCCTGGGCGGCCTCCGTTCGATCGAGCGTGCTCGATGAGGATTACCGCCTTGGGGTGGGGTCCTGGGCCTTGGGGTTTGCCGGCGCAAAACAGGCCAAATTACGCGCATAACTACGGCTTTCGCCGCCCTGGGGCGCGACCAAGCCGACCGAATGTCCGCCGCGCGCCGCACGCGCCGACGAACGCTCGAACGCCAAACTGGGCGTTGGGGCGGTCGCGGTGGACGCGGTGGGCTGGGTGGATAGAAGGCGCATCTCGGGCTCGGCTTGGTGGTTGACTATCGTCTATCTACAATCGCTTTTCAAACGGTCAAGCGACGCAATTCACTTTTTCGATTTTCGAGCGACGGGTCAACTTCCGAACATCGGCAGTCGGACGCGTCTGGCCTCGAGGCGCGCCTGGCTCTTCTCTTCCAATGCGAGCGCCGAGGGGGGCATCACGATGGATCCCAGGGCGTCGGGGAGCGGCAGCGCCTGGTTCTTCGCATACACGGCGTGGCGCCCGTGGGTGCGGTTCCACTCGGCCACGGAGGCGTTGGCCTTCATCTTTTCCAAGATGTTCCGCCAGCCGACGCCGGTGTTGTACGCGCAGAAGCTGATCTCCCCCATCTGCGTGCCGTAGGGGATGATGCACATCTCGGTGCGACGGAAGTCGTAGTTCCACAAGTCTTGGAACCACATGCCTGCGACGAAGAGCGCGCGCCATTCGAACTCGTGGGCGTCGCTCTCGAACTCGCCGACCTTCGCGCCTCGGTTGCCCGTTTGAGATGTGAACTGCTTGAGGAGCGTCGCGAACGACATCCCTTTCGGCGCCTTCTCGGGCTTGAAGTTCCGCAGAAGCGCGACGGCCATTTCGGCCATCGTGACGGCCTTACCTTGCGCCCCGTCGGTGATGGTCTGAACGTCTTGGAGGAGCTGCTCTAAATCCAAGAACTCGGTGAGCGGCACCATCTCCTTCGTTTTCTTGTGAACGAAGAGCACCGTGCCCATTCCGCAATTGGGGTGGCAACCACACTTCATCGAGCCCCAGTCCTGCCGGTCGCCCAAGAGCGTATCTGTGAGGTCGCTGAACGGCCCCATGGCGCTGAGGGGGAACCAGTCGCGGAGCGGCTCGGTCTTCCCCGTCTGCTCCTTCACGTGGTGCGCGAGATGGCTCAACGTATAGCGCTGGGCGTTCCGCTGCTCGTCGCTGATGTCTTCGTCGCGCCCCGTGAAGCTCACGGGTTGAAAGCTCACGACGGTGACCTTGTCGGCATTGGCAATGGCGAAGTCGATAATCGGCCCGACCTGCTCGTCGTTCACGCCGTTCACCAGGGTGACCACGAGCACGACGTCGATTCCTGCGGCGTGGAGGTTCTCGATCGCGCGCAGCTTTACGTCGAACAGATTGCCGACTTTGCGATGGGAGTTCGCCTCGTTCGTCACGCCGTCGAATTGCAAATAGGCAATCCGGAGCCCGGCGGCTTTTGCGGCCTTGGCAAGCTCGGGCTCTTGCGCGAACCGCACGCCGTTGGTCGCGCACTGCACGGCGAAGTAGCCAACCTCGCGGGCGTACGAGATCGACTTCAGAAAGAACGGCGAGAGCGTCGGCTCGCCCCCCGAGAACTGCACGCTCATCTGCCGTCGTGGCTTGATGGTGAGCGAGTCGTCGAGAATCTTCTTTATCTCTTCCCACTCGAGCTCGTGGACGTACCCAACTTGGTTGGCATCCATGAAACAGGGGTCGCACATCATGTTGCAGCGGTTCGTAAGATCGACCGTGAGCACGCTTCCGCGGCCGTACTTCACGGTCGACGAGCCGTGGTTGCGAAGGCTCGACAGCGGCGCGAGGTAGTCGCGGCCCGGGTAGAGGCGCTCGATCCGCTGCGTGAACTTCGTGTCGATCGACATGACGTCTTCGAAGCGTCCGTGTACTTTACACTCTTTGACCATCTTCAAGACGCCGCCGTCGTCGAGGATCTTCGCGCGAATTTCCCCCGGCTTTCCGTCGATGAGCGTCGACAGATCTTTTTCGCCGCTCAGGATCTGCGCGCGAACGTCTTTCACGCAAGTGGGGCAGAGCGAGTCGGTCTCGCGCGGCCAACCGAGCTCGGGGGACGTGCGCTCCTTACGCTTCAAGAGCGGGGCGGGCGCCCACTTCGGATGCTTGGCGGGCTTCTCGAACGCAACGTTGAAGCGTTCGACGAGCGGCCACGCGGCGTTCGCGGTGCGAGAGAGAACGATGTCGGTGGCACGAAGGAGGCGGCTTGTGACTGCGCGAAGGTGCATGGGTAGGTTCAAAAGTCCTTTAGTGTCCGCCATTCTGCCTTGCGAAACGTGCGCGCGCTATGCTCGCCGCAGATGCGCGCCCACACCGAATATCTCATGTTCCACACGAAGAAGCGGCGTGAGCTCGTTCATCTGACGCCGGAGCTCGAGTCTATCCTCGAGTCGGCGCACATCGACGAAGGGTTCATGCTCGTCTCGGCGATGCACATCACCGCTGCAGTTTTCGTGAACGACGACGAGACGGGCCTACACAACGACATCTGGAAATGGCTCGACCATCTCGCGCCCGAAGGGCCGAATTACGAGCACCACCGCACGGGTGAAGACAACGGCCACGCCCACCTCAAATCGATTTTGATGCACCACGAGGTGACCATTCCGGTGACCAAGGGTCGTCTCGATTTGGGGCCGTGGCAGCGCGTCTTTTATGCCGAGTTCGATGGCCAGCGCGACAAGCGCCTCATCGTGAAGGTGCTCGGGTTCTGATGCACCGCGACGCAAGGCGAAGCTCGAAGGGCGCCGCGCTTCTCACGCTGGCGGTGCTCGTCTCAGGCTGTGCGGGCGGCGCGCCCTCGGCGGCGTCGCCGTCGAATGCCAACGGGCGTGACGACGCGGACAGTCGCGCGCGCGCCGCGCAGTTCGCCGAGGAAGAGGCGCACATCCTGCGGCAGCTCGCGACGGCCGATCCACGAATCGCCGCCCGCTTCGGCATCGCGCCCACCGACGACGAGGTGCGGAAGGCAACTCTCGAGGCTCTCGCCGCCGACGACGAGACGCTGGCACTCGCGGGCTCCGGCTTCGGCTCCGGCTCCGGAACAGCGCAGTCGTTCGACCTCTTCGCCTTCGAGGCCCGTGCGCGCGTCCTCTCGGCGGCCGGCGAAGCGGTCGTTCGCTCGAACGCAGAGCTCCCTCACGATGCGCAAGTGGAGCGCGATCTGCTGCGCCGTCTCGTCGTGGCCGAGCGCGCGCGCGTCGAGCGTGAACGCACGCTGGGGCTCGGCGCTTTGCCTCTGCTGCAAGGGATGGCGGCGTCGTGGACGCGCCCCGAAACGCCCGATGCCGCGAAGGCGCGCGGGCGCATGCTCACGAAGCGCTTCGGCGAAGTGCGCGCCTCGCTCGCGGCCGCGAAGCTGACGCTCATGGAGCGTGACGCTCTCGACGACGCCCTCGATCCGATCGAGCGCCTTTCGAGCGACGCCGGCATCTCCGAGGCGAGCTCGTCGATCGCCGAGCTGCGCATCGCCCTGGGCGATTTGAAAACCGTTCCGTCGAAGGCCGACGCCGACGACGCGCTCTCGCGAATGCTGACGGCGGCGTCGGGCACCGCGCAGTCGACGAAGGCCGTGGGCGATGCGCTGACGGCGACGTCGGCGACGCTGCGCGCTCTGCTGAAATCAAGGCTCGCGGAGATGCCGGCGAGCGCGCGTGAGGCCATGGGCAGCGATGCGGCGCACGTGCTTACCGGCGTCAATGCGTGCCCCGCGCGCGCGTCCGGATCGCTCGTGCGCACGGCGGTGCCTCCGCCCGAGCGCGCGGTGGCGCGCGACGTGGTGTGCACGTTCGCTAGCGTGAAAGGCGAGGCGAATGCGGAGGTCACCGTGGCGCTCATCGTGGCGCACGATCTCGTCGCGATGGCGCTCTGGGCCTTCGATGCCCATGCGCGAGGGCTCGAGCCGTACCGGGCCGAGGAGGCTCACACGCTCCTCTCGGCGCTCACGACGGAGTACGCCTCGCGGCGCCTCCGCGACGCCATCGCCGAGCCTGCAGCTGCGATCAACGGCGGGCTCGCCGTGGAGCTTCTCTTGCGCGACGGCGCGCTCCAAATGACGGGGCGCGCATCTCGATGGCTCGCATTCGGCGACGCGCCGCTCGACGTGGTGGCAACGGCTTTGGCGGCCGCCACCACGGCGAGTGGTCACGACGACTCGAACGCTACTTCGCCGAAGGCTTCGCCGGCGGCGCGGTAGACGGCGAGCGCGCCACGGCGGCGAGCTTCTCCTCGACCATGATGTCGGCGACGCGATAGGTCGGCGCGTTGAGCTTCTTGCTGCGCTCGGCGATCTCCCAAATCGTGTCGTAGATCTTCAGCGTCTTCGTGCGCGACACGTTCGCGTCGTAGCCGACGACTTCTTGCGCCACGTTGATGAGGCCGCCCGCGTTGATCGCGTAGTCCGGCGCGTAGAGAATCCCGCGCGCGTGGAGGTCGTCGCCGTGGCGCGTTTCGGCGAGCTGGTTGTTCGCCGCGCCCGCGACGATCGTCGCCTTGAGCGCAGGGATCGTCGTGTCGTTGAGCGCCGAGCCGAGCGCGCAGGGCGCGTAAACGTGACAATCGGTGGCAACGATTTCCTCGAGGCTCACGACCTTCGCGCCAAACTCTCGCTGCGCGCGCTCGCCCTTGAGCGGGTCGATGTCTGCGACCGAGAGCGTCGCGCCGGCGGCGTGGAGCTCTTTGCAAAGGTAATAGCCAACATGGCCCACGCCCTGAACGGCGACGTGAATACCCTTTAGCGAATCCTTATTCAGCTTGTGCTTCACACAAGCCTCGATGCCGCGGCGCACGCCAAGGGCCGTGAACGGCGACGGGTCGCCCGAGCCGCCGTGGGAGGCGTCGACTCCCGTGACGTTCTTCGTCACGGTGCGGATGACTTCCATGTCCTCGAGGCCGGTGCCGCTGTCTTCGGCCGTGATGTAATGGCCGCGCAGATCTTCGAGGAATTTGCCAAACGCGCGGAACAGCGCGACGCGGTCGAAGTGGTCCTTCGGGCGGATGATGACGCTCTTGCCGCCGCCGTGGGCGAGGCC
>JANXMC010000624.1 GCA_025354825.1 Myxococcales bacterium | reverse complement strand
CAGGACTTCCACGTTAAATCCACGCTCCAGATATTTAGCTTGAGACTGCACTGTGTCGGCGATTGAGCCGTCGACCTTCGCAAGCGGGTTGATCGTAGGGTCGAACATCTTGCGCTGAATATCTCGGATGCGGCGGGCCTGTTTGCTTGAGTTCTTAACTCCCTTGAACTTTCGGCTCTTGGCTTCGGCAACTTGTTTGTCACCAACGATGTCCACTTCCTGATCTTGACCGCATAGCGTGCATTTAAATTTACGACCGACAGCCTGAATATTCATGATTGGTCGGTTGGCCTCCACCGCTGCATTCTCGAAGCTGTAGCCACGCATTTGTTGAGCCATGCTCGGGCTTGTCGCGTTTCCCGCAACGAGGGCGTCGTTCTTCGCCTTGGCTTCCTCGATCGATTTGCCGGCGTCGATCTCCTCCCACTTGTGATCACAAGGATCTGCCTCGCCCGCTGCGAGCTGGTCTGGTAGGAGAGGAGACTGCAGAATCCCGACCATCGTTGCGGCGTTCGCGGGGCTACCGCTCGGGCCGCAATTGTTGAGCATCGGGTCGCCCAACAGCTGGACGTTCTTGCCCTCGATTTTGACGTCCATCGAGCCCGGTCCAACAAAATTCGTTGGGCCCTCCGCATTCATCGAGACAAGCCCCCCGCCCGTTCCCTTGCTCGCGATATCTCCCATCGATCCAAAGCTCGCCCCCTTAATGGCGACGGCCTTTCCCTCGATGGTGACGGATGTGGAATAGCCCTTAGGCGAGTCACCACTTTTACCGATATTAGGTAGTGGCACGGGTACGAACGGCGCCGGCGGCCCGGGCATTTTACAGACGTTGGGGAGGGTCGCCGCAGCAACTCCCATGCTCCCCTCCGTCACTGGTGTCTTCGGAGCGTTGACGGAGACTGTGGTCACGACGTCCTCCGCGAAGAATACGGCGAAGCCTCGAGAACGGTCGCCGCCCGAAGGCCGGATTCCGAGCCGGCCCAGAGCAGCGCGCGCGGCCCCGCCGCGTAACACCGCTCCCAGGACTGCGCGGCAAGGGCACAAAAGAGTGGCCCTGACGCTGCCCCGACATCACCCCAACAATCCGCCGGTGCGACGTACCCAGCTCGACGCTGGATGCTTCCCTTTTTCAGGAGCGCCATTCCCCACTCTTCACTTCGAAATCGTTCCCCGTTTATGTCGCAGTAGACCGTGTCCGGCGCTTCGTCCGGAAGACGCAGCGATGCCGCTGCGCCATGCACTACGTCGGCGAGCGCTCGTCCGTCATTCACCGAATCTGACTTGATGGAGTTGCGCTCGATCTCCGCGCTTCCTCCGCGAATCGTCGCGAAGGAGGAGAGGCCGAATCGCCGCAGGACCTCATCGCTTGCGAGCGCGACGAATGCTGCGGCTTCGCCTGGGATGAATCCACTGCGCGAGCGGTGAGAGTGAAGCTGCCGTGAGGCGTGCAACCAATTCATCGTTAGAACGTCGAAGTAGCTCTCGACGCCACCCACAACCCAAATCTCATCAGAACCGCGCTGTATATCTCCCGCCGCATCGTGCAGCGCACAAAGCCCGCCGGCATGCCCCGAGTGAGGGGAAGCTTTGAGGATGGAAGGTCGGTTGATTGGAACGCGCCGTACAACGTCCTCGATTAGGGCGAGTTTTTCGCTGGAGCCGAATCCTGGCCGTAGCTCCGGCATCGACAAGGAGATCCGGACATATTGTGTGTCCAAGAGCGGCAGCGGAATCGTGGCGAGTACGTCCCTCAGCGCGTGCGCTGCCAAGACTCCAAGGCGCCCCACCCCAAGCGCTGACGGCGCCAGCAGTCGATCGAGCGCAGCTGGGAGCGCATCACCGTTCGCATCGAGAAATGTCGGGTGACTCGTTACGCCCGAGACTCCCGCGCGAACTGCCGCGGCGGCGCTCTTGGCGCTGAGTCCGACGGGTGTTCGCGCTGAGAGCCCGAAGACGTGAGCGCGGCGCGTCACGGCGAATCCGCCCCGGCTCTGCGACAGATGGCGATCGCCCCATCGCGTAATTGAACGGTCATCCGCGAGACCTTGCCTCACGAGCAGACTGCCGCCAACCGTGTTCGCCTGCGCGCATCGTCGCTAGCGCACGGCGACGCCGCCATCCGTACCGCCGCTCTCTCCCGTGAGCACGGTCATCGAATCCGTACGTAGCTCGGCCCCCGTCGCATCGAGCACCTGAACCTCGACGACCTTCGCCTTGCGGATTGGGAACTGCCCCCACGTGCGCCACGCCGGCGCGCGGCCGACGTCGAGGCTCTGGCGAGCCGCTTCGACGCCGTCGGCCTTCCAAACGAGCGTGACGGTCGTCGCCGCCTTGGGGCTATTCACTTCAACCCAATAGGTCACCATCTGCCCTGCGCGAAGCTCGGATGCATCGCCAATGGGCTTGCCCGATTCGACCCTTACGGCGAACTGCGCGCGCACGACCGAAACGGGGATCGCCTCGGGCGCCGACGCCGAAGGGGCGGGCGCGGCGACGGCTGCGTCTTGCGCGCGGGCGGTGGGCGAAACGACTGCAAAGGACGAGAAGACAAGGGCCGCGGACGCCGCGAAAACGAAGCGACGGTTCATTGAAGTGCCTCCGTCAGGACGTGATTGCAGCGGGCGTGCCGCCGTTTCAGACACACAAATGCCGCTGGAAACGCGGCAAATACCGCTCTGCAGATTCCGTCCCGTGTCAGGCGCGCCGCGCCGGCGTGTCCGGACGGGTGAACCAGTATGCCCACGCGATGAAAAGGATTTGGAACGGCAACCGAATCCACATCGCGGCCACGGGCATGTGGCCGCCGGTGGGCTGTATCTCGTTAACCGCCATATTGATGTTGGCCGGAAAGACCGCGACGTAAAGCGCCACGAGCCCCCACGCGGCGGCACGGCGAGTCTTTGGAACGAGGAGGCCGACGCCGCCGGCGATTTCGAAGAATCCACTGATGTAGACGAGCGCCAACGGAGCCGGCAGCCACTTGGGAACGATGGCGACGAAGAACGCGGGTGAAACGAAGTGGGTAATCCCCACGGCGATCATGGCGACAGCGAGAAGTGTGCGGAGGGCGATTTTGACGATGGGCATTGCGGCGGCGCGAATGCTCGCACGAGACGCGGGAGAGCGCAGCGCACGTGAACGGCGACCCTACGGGATCGGCTCTTCCGTCTCGTCCGTCGTGCCCTGGGGCGGGGCGATCGCATCGAGCAGCCCGCGTTGCGCCGCTTGCGACACGGCGAGCCTCAGCCCCTCGTAGTTCGTCGGAGTCCACTTGCGAAATTCGTCGACGCCGAAGACGTCACGTACGAGCGCTTTCCCTTGAATCACGTTCGACGTGGCCGCGAGCGAATGGGCCACGATTTCTCGAACGGCGACACGCAGGTCGCTCCGCGCCACAATCACGTCGGACGGGATCGCGCCGAACGTCGCGAGCAGCCTTATCGACTCTTCGGCCCCCTCGAGCTTTGCCCACGATCCGTTGACGAAGCGCTTCGTCGTCGGATCGAGGGACGCATGGGTCCCGCAGACGTCGGCCTTGTCGCCGACGACGGCGCGCACTGCCGCCTCGTGAGATCCATAGAAGCGCTCTTCGGCGAAGGTCGCTCGCGGATCGATTCCGAGGGCCGCCATTTGGATTCGCGGGAGGACGTAGCCGCTCGCGCTGAGCGGATCGACCCACGCCGCGCGTTTCCCTTTGAGCCCGACGATCGTTCGTATTCGCGAATTGGCACGAACGATGAGAACCGACTGAAATTGCGCCTGGCCGAGCCTGTGATTGCTCACGAGGGGGATTGCCATGTTCGTGCGCTCGAGGGCGACGAAGGGGATAGGCGGGAGCCACGCGAGATCGACCTCGCGTCGCCGCACCATCTCCGAAAGCGCCTCGTAGGACGGTGCGCCGATGACGCCCACGGGGAGGCCGACGTAGCCTCCGAGAAAGGTCGTCCATTCGACCATGCGCGCTTTGGCGGCCGGGGAGAGGGCGTGGGCCGCCATGCCGAAGAGCAGATGCTTCGGAATCGCGTCGCTCATGTCACTCGTTGAAATCCGGTTTGCTGGCAAGGCGCCCGCGCGTCCGATCGAGCTCCTTGAGAAGCTCCGTCGGACGGAACGGTTTGCCGTAAAATTCGGTCGCTCCGGCAAGCTTTGCGCGCTCGCGCGAGGCCGGATCGTCCATCGCGCTGATGACGAAAATAGAGAGGTCCTTCGTGCTCTCCTCGGCGCGCAGCCGCTTGCAGACGGCGAAGCCATCGGCCCCGCCGGGGAGCATCAAGTCGAGCAAGAGCACGTCGAACTTCTGTTCGAGCGCGCGCTCGATCGCCTTCTCGCCGGTGTTCACGCCAACGACCTCGAACCCCCGTGCCTTCACGAGGGCTTCGATCATCTGCCGTATCGAGTCGTGGTCTTCGCAGACGAGAATACGCATGACGGCTCGGTCCCTCTCCCTCTCACTCCCCCTCGGGCTCGGCTCGCGCTCGGCTGGCTATGCCGGCCCTAAGCTGCGACAGGAGTAGGAAGGATATCAGGCGCGGCGCTCTCGCGCGGCTCCATCACGTCGATCGCACGAAGCATCGCCGCAATGCGCCTGTACGCTTCGCGGACTCCTATCTGCACCAAGTGGCTTCCCGGGATGTGGACGATGTCGGCCGCGAAGTGGTGCGAGAGGCGCGCCGCATGGGCGGGAGGTGTGATCTTGTCCGCATCCGCGGCCACGATGAGAACGCGGTCCGAAGGCACGAGGCTCGGCCTTGCGAAGGGGCTCACGATGAAGTTCGCCGCTTCGAGCGCGCGGTGCTGCTCGTCCTGCTGCTTGCGCGTGCCGAGGCGACCCGTGTCGCGCGCGACGTCGGCAATCGACGCGAGGGGGATCATGGGAATCGCGAATGCCAGGTCACGCTCGACGGTTGCGAGGAGCGAGGTCGTGTAACCGCCGAGGCTCATGCCCATGGCGCCGACCTCGCGCGAGCCCCGCGCACGCAGCCAGCGAACGAGGGCGCGAAGGTCGAAAATCGCCTGGCGAAACCCTTCGTTCGTCATACGCGGATCGGCCCCCGGGAACGGCGGCGACATCGGCTTGGAGGGCTCGCCACGAAGGCCGTGAAACGGAAGCTGCACGACGGCGACGTCGAGACCGCGGCGATAGAGCCAGCGAATCGGCCATACGAGCTCTTCGAGGCGAAAGTGCCCGCCGAGGTATCCATGAATGAGCACGACGGCCGGGCGCGGCGTGTCGTGGGCATAGAGACGCGTGTGCACCGTGGCGTTGTGCGAATGCGCGGCATAGGCCTCGCGCATCGAGGGCAAAAAAGGCTCGAACCGGCTTTGCCATGACGCATCCACGACGCGCCCGCCCGAGCGCGCGAGCTCGCGTACGTCAAAGACGCGCGGGTCGATGGGGTCGGGCGGCGCGAAGAAGGCGTCGGGGCTCGCGAACAGCTCGGGTGCGCCGTACTCCGCGTGAATCTGGAAGAGCGCTTCGATCCGTTCGCGGTGCGAGAGAAGCTCGTGGGACGTGCGGCCTGCGCGACCGTGAATGAAGTACGCGACGGTACGGTCGACGATGGAGGCGCCGGCCCCCATCAAACGCGCGGACGAAAAGCTCATAGCCTTGTAATGTACGGGCTCCCATGACCGAGGTCACGGTAAGCGCGCTCTTCGTCTACCCGATCAAGTCGGCGCGGGGCATCGAGGTCAGCTCGGCTTTGGCCCTCGCGCGCGGCTTCGAGCACGACCGGCGGTTCATGCTCGTCGACGACGGCGGCGCCTTCATCTCGCAGCGCAACGAGCCCCGCTTGGCGCTTCTCGAGACGCGTATCGACGGCGACGTGCTCGTCGTCACCGACACGACGGCCCCCGCAGCATCGGCCCACCGCGCGCTTCGCGTTCCGCTCGTGCCCAGCGCAATCTCGGCGCCACGGCGGCGGGTTCGCATCTGGAACGACGACTGCGAGGCCGTCGACATGGGGCCCGACGCGCGCGCATTCTTCCGCCCATTTCTCGGCCATCCGTGCTCGCTCGTCTACATGCCCGACGACTCACGGCGCATTGTCGATCAAGAGTACGCAACGTCCGCGGACGAAATCGTCGGCTTCGCAGACGGCTACCCGTTCCTCGTCGCCGGCGAGGCATCGCTCGCGGAGCTGAACGCGCGTCTCACGCTCCCGCTCCCCATGAACCGATTCCGTCCGAACATCGTGGTTCGCGGGTCAGGCGCCTTCGAGGAGGACGACTGGCGAACGGTCACCATCGGCGCGACGCCGTTCAGCGTCGTCAAGCCGTGCGCGCGCTGCGTGATGGTGACGATCGATCAGGCAACGGCGGAGGGGGCAAAGGAGCCTCTCGCGACGCTCGCGAAGTACCGAGCGCGCAAAGGTGGCGTCATGTTTGGCCAAAATGCCGTCGCTCACCGCGAGGGACGCCTCGCCCTCGGCGATCGTCTGCGCGTCACGTCGACGCGCTAGCGCGGCGCGGGGCGGCTCGCAGGGCGGGGCGGCCCACCGCCGGCCTCGCGCTCGCGCGCGGGGTTCACGGCGACGGCGCGTCCGTCGACGAGGGCGCCGTTCATCGCCTCGGTCGCCCGCGTCGCGTCGGCGGCGTTGGCATATTCGACGAAGCCGAATCCCCGCGAACGACCGGTCATCCGATCGACAACGACAGTGGCCGAGACGACCTCACCGTGGGCCGCGAACGCCGATTGCAAAACACCGTCATTCGTCGAATACGAAAGATTGCCAACAAACAGCTTCACGGACATCTCTCTACCGCCAGCCGCGCGTCGCGTATTTCGAGCCTCGAATCGAACGTGGAGCGCAGACGTTCGATACGAACGAGCCACCTGAAGTCGTAAATTCGCCTGATGCCAGAATTACCCGGCCCGGTTTGCGTTGCAACGCGATTCCGGGTGCGTGGTGACGTGCGCGCGACTCCCACTTTCAGCGTAAGGCACTCCTCGCTTTGTCATGGGGCGGCCGCTCTACTTTGGATATGGTCTCCCTAGGAGGTTGAGTGAGAAAAGAGGCGCAATCGCGCGTCGGGCACGTACCCCGCTCGGCCAAGCGCGTGCGAGCGGAAGG
>JANXMC010000618.1 GCA_025354825.1 Myxococcales bacterium | reverse complement strand
CGCCCGCAAGCAGCTGGTGGCGACGTTTCCCGACGGCACCAAGAGCGAGCCGTTCGTGCACGACCTGGTGCTGCGCCGCGCCTACGACGCCGTCGTGATGATCGCGCATTACGCGGGGCCCGAGGGGCGCATGGTGTTTCTGCGCTCGTGCGTGCGCCCGCCCGTCGCGATGCGCCCCTTCCCGCCGGCCCACGATCCGTCGATGTGGGAGCTGCCCGCAGGGCTCATCGAGCCGGACGAAGCGCCCATCGCCGCCGCCGCGCGCGAGCTCGAAGAAGAGCTCGGATTCACCGTCGACGGCAGCGCCTTCGCGCCCCTCGGCCCCTACACATTTCCGGCATCGGGGCTCATTGGCGAGCACCACTATTACCTTCACGTCGAGGTCGATCCGGCCACGCGAAAAACGCCGACGGAAGACGGCTCGCCACTCGAACGAGCCGCGGCGATTCTCGAGATTCCTCTCACCGTCGCTCTCGAGCACTGCCGCGCGGGGGACATCCGCGATGCGAAGACCGAGCTAGGCCTTCGCAGGCTCGCGGAGCTTGCATGAAGCTCGGACGTGTCGCGGTGCTGGTGAAGAGAACGTCGTACCGCGCCTTCGTCGAGGAAGAGCACGACGTCCGCGTGACGGGGCTCATTGCGACGGGCGATCCGACCGTGAGGCGAATGCGGCGCGCTCACGACGACCACGAAGCCACGGTGGTCGAAGTGCTCGATGCGCTCAAGGAGCTCGGCGCCCGCACAGACGTGCTCGTCGGATCGCGGTCGGTCATCGAGACGCCCTACGATCTCGTGATGACGATCGGCGGCGACGGCACGCTGCTCAACGCGTCGCAAAAGCTCGGCCCCGACACGCCGCTCCTGGGCGTGAACAGCTCGCCCGAGAACTCCGTCGGCTTCTTCTGCGCGGCGAAAAAAGGCTCTGTCAAAGAGACGCTCACGGCGGCGAAAGACGGCTCGATCAAGCGCATGGATCTCACGCGAATGCGCGTGGAGCTCAATGGCGTTTGCGTGCACAACCGAGTGTTGAACGAGGCGCTCTTCTGCCACGCGAGCCCCGCCGCGACGTCGCGCTACATCCTCCGCACGACCGAGGGCGACGGCGCCTTCGACGAGGAAGAGCAGAAGTCGTCGGGCATGTGGATAGGCCCCGCGGCAGGCTCGACGGCCGCACAAAAGAGCGCCGGCGGCCGGGTGCAGCCGCTCACGTCGAGGAAAATCCAGTTCGTCGTTCGCGAGCCGTACACGCCCGCCGGACAGCGTTTGAATCTCACGGTCGGCCTTCTTGGCGACGGCGGCGTCATCACGCTTCGCAACAAGATGCGCGAAGCGAAGATTTTCCTCGACGGTCACTACAACGTGCACGACGCGACCATCGGCGACGTCATCACGATGCGGAGATCCGACGAATCGCTCACGGTTCTTGGATTGACGCGAAATGGAAATGGGAGCTCGGAAATCGACGCACCGCGTAGCGGTAAGGACCGACGCGAGAAGCTCTCCGAAACCGTCGAACCCCCGCGAAGTAAGCCTCCGCGTGCGAAGTCGTGACGACTTCATGACCGAAATAGGCGTCGCCATTTCGGGGCATTCTCACTAATCAACGCATTAGTGAGCACGCTTGGATTCGAAATCATAGGTACCGGGCATTACGTTCCCGGCAATCCCGTAACGAATGACGACCTCGCGAAAGTGATGGACACGTCCGACGAATGGATCGCAAGGCGGTCGGGCATTCGTCAGCGCCACTACGCGCCCGAGGGTCAAGGCGCGAGCGACCTCGCCCTCGTCGCGGCGCAACGGGCGATCGAGGCCGCGGAGCTCACGCCGAAAGACATCGATTACATCATCTTCGCGACGATGACGCCGGACTACGTGTTTCCGGGGTCGGGCGCGCTCCTCGGCGCGAAGCTGGGTATCGAAGGCGTCCCCTGCCTCGATATTCGTCAGCAGTGCGCGGCGATGCTCTTCGGTCTGCAGCTTATCGACGGCCTCGTGAAGAGCGGCCACGCGAAGACGATTCTCTTCGTCGGCGCCGAGGCTCACGCCGGCTTCATGCCGTGGGAAGACTGGGACATTCTCGAGGGGAAACGCGAAGGCGAGGTCACCCCTGAAGCGCGCGAACGGGCGAACAAGCACCGCGCGCTCGCCGTGCTTTTCGGCGACGGCGCCGGCGCCCTCGTGTTTCGCGCAACGGAGCGCGACGCAGGCCTCCGCGGCCTCACGCTGCAAACAGACGGCCGCCACGCAAAGACGCTGTACGTCCCCGGCGGCGGCTTTCGCACGCGCCCCTATTGGAAAGAAGACGCCTTCCGCGAGCAGGCCTTCGTGCCCCATATGGAAGGGCGCGAGCTTTTCAAATTCGCCGTGACGAAGCTGCCCCAAGCGGCGCGCGCCCTCTGCGAAAAGACGAATACGAAGATTGCCGATATCGATTGGTTCCTCGCTCATCAGGCCAATACGCGCATTAACGAATACGTGCGCGATGCCCTCGGCGTCCCCGTCGCGAAGATGCCAATGAACATCGACCGATTCGGCAATACCAGCGCCGGCACCCTGCCGATTCTCATCGACGAGCTGACCAAGGCGAGCCAGTTGAAGCGCGGTGAGCTGACGATGATGCTCGCGCTCGGCGCGGGCATTCACTGGGGTTGCGCGCTCGTTCGCTGGTGACCTGCGGCGCTTTAGCGGGCGTAGAACGCGCGCGCGCCGCGCACGGGACGCGCGGCCGCTGCGTGCTATCCTGCGGGCCATGTCCTTCTTACGGGCGAGCCTCTTCGCCGTCCTTCTTCCGTCGCTGGCCGCAGCCACGCTTACCGCGGTGTCGCGCGACGCTCAGGCGTCCGTCTCCATCGCCATCCTGTTCGACGATCTCGTCCGCGAAAGCACGACGGCGTCGATCATCACGCCCATGGAGGCCCACGCCGTGTGGGAAAATGGGCGGATTTATACGTACACGCGCGTCCACGTCGATCGCCTCGTCGCCGGCAGCGTGACGCCGGGTCACGAGGCGAGCCACGAAGAGTGGGTGCGCACGCTCGGCGGCGTCGTCGGGAAAATCGGCCAGGTCGTCGACGGCGAGCCGGTGCTCACCGTCGGTCGCCCGTCGATGCTGTTCGTGCATCAAGGCCCCGTCGGCGCGCTCGAAGTGACCGGCCGCGCCCAGGGGCAGTTCCCCGTCGTGGCCGACGCGACCCACACGCTCCGCGTGGTGCGCAGCATCGGCGTGGGCGCGCTTCTCACGGCCACCAAGCCGATGAAGCCGTTCGTCCCCGGCACGCAAAGCTTGCAGTCGCCGAACGGCGCTACGGCGAAGCTCTACGCCTCCGACGTTCTCCACGACCGCGCCCTCGACGAGGCCGCTGTCGACGTCTCCTCTGCGTGGAAGCGCATTCATGGCGCCGAAAATGGCCAATAGTCCGAAGGGCGTGCGCGCGTATCTTCCGCTCTCTCTAGCCCTCTCGTTCGTCGCCGCCGCATCGAGCCTCGTCGTCGCCCCTCGCGACGCAAACGCGTTCTGCCGCACGACTACGGTGAGCGTCGCCGCCGACTTCAACCCCAAAGGCGGCCAGTGCTGGGACGCGGGCATTCCGCTCTGGTGGCGAAACGAATGCGTCGGCTACAGCCTGCAAAAGAACGCGAGCCGGCAGATCGCCTACGACGACGCGAAGGGGATCATCGCCGAAGCGTTCTCGAAATGGGCCGGCGCAACCTGCGCCACGGACGGCACGGGCACGTCGCGCCCGAGCATCGACGTACGCGACAACGGGCCTGTCACCTGTGGCCTCGTCGAATACAACTCCAACGCCGGCAACCAGCACGTCATCGTCTTTCGCGACGACGCGTGGCCCCACAACGATTCGAGCAACACGCTCGCCCTCACGACGGTGACGTTCAACCCCGACACGGGGGAGATCTACGACGCCGATATGGAAATCAATACCGCGCAGACGACGATGACCGTCTCGGACATCGTCCCCGCCGACGGTTTCGACTTCCGCAGCGTGATGACCCACGAGGCGGGCCACTTCTTGGGGCTCGCGCACTCGGGCGATACGCACGCCACGATGTACGCGCACTACACGCCTGGCGCGACGCTCATGCGAAACCTCACGTCCGACGACGTGAGCGGCATCTGCACGGTGTACGCGCCCAACGGCTCCCGTGCGGTCGATCCCAGCGTCGACGCGACCGGCATCGTGGCCGGCGAGGCGTGCAACGCCGTCCCGCGCAAAGGGTTCTCGACCGAGTGCAAAGCGAACCAGCCGGCGGCCGCGAAGACGACGACGTCCGGCTGCTCGGCGTCGCCACTCTCAGCGGCGAGCGGTTCGTCGACGGCGCTCGGCGGCCTCTCCCTCGGCCTCGTCGGCGTCGTGGCGACCGCGGCACGCAGGCGGCGTCGAAAGCCCGCCGCCTCGTGAGCGAGCCGCTCCTCGTCGTCGCCGGCGAAGCCTCGGGAGATCGCGCAGCGGCCGGCGTCATCGCCCATCTGTCGGGGGTTCGCGCCTTCGGCATGGGCGGCGCCGCGCTGGCAACGACGGGGGCCGACCTCGTGTGCGATCTCCGCGAGACGACGGCGATGGGGCTCGGGGAGGTCGTGCCACGCGCGCTCCGCATCGCTCACGGCGCGATGAGCATCCTGCGCGCGACCCGGGCACGAAAGCCGCGCGCGGCGCTACTTGTAAACTACACTGAGTTCAACGCGCGCCTCGCGCCGCGGCTCCACCGCGACGGCGTTCGCGTCCTCTGGTACGGCGCGCCGCAAATCTGGGCGTGGCGCGGCGACCGCGCACGCACGCTGCGCCCCCACGTCGACCGCATGGCGGTCATCCTCCCGTTCGAGGAGGCGCTCTGGCGCAAGGCCGGCGTCGACGCGCATTACGTGGGCCATCCCGTCCGCGAAATCACGATGCTCGAGCGCGGCGTCGCGCGGCAGGCCCTGGGCCTCACGCCCTACGCGGCCGCCATCGCCATCTTGCCGGGCAGCCGGCCTCACGAGGTGCGCAAGCTTCTCCAGCCGATGCTCGAGGCCTACGAGCCGGTCCGCTTCGACCGCGCGAGCGTCGATGGCCGCGTGATCCTCGCCCCGAGCCTCGACGCGAAAACGCGCTGCTACGCAAAGGCCCTCGCCGAGTCCTACGGCGTCCCGTGCGTCGACGTCGACGGCGGCGCATCGGCCGCAAGCATTCTCCCCGCGTTCGACGCCGCCCTCTGCGCCTCGGGCACGGCCTCCCTCGAGGCAGCGCTCGCGGGGTGCATTCCGATCATCGTCTACCGCGTCGGCATTGCGACGGAGCTCGCCGCGCGCTTTCTTCTGGAGACCGAGCACGTCGCGCTCCCCAACGTCCTCCTCGGAAAAGGCGCCTTCACCGAGCTGCTGCAACGCGAGGTGCAGCCGAAACGGATCGGCGAGGCCCTCGCCCGCGCCCTCCGCTTGCGGCCGAAGCTCCTCGCCGAGTGCGCCGCCGTCGATCGCATCCTCGGCCCTCAGCACACGCCCTCGGTCGAAGTTGCGAACATGCTCGTGCCTTGGCTCTCGCGCGAAGCCGCCGTCCGCGTCTAGAACGTGGGTCGCCATGACCCGTTCCGAAGTGCGCCTCGCCACGGCGCTCGCCGCCGTCTCTGCCCTCATGCTCGGCCTCCGCGTCGTCGCCACTCAGCGCGTCGGCTTCGGCGACAGCGAGGCGCTTTACGCGGCGTATGCGCTGCACGATCAGCCCGCGTACTTGGACCACCCGGGCTTCATCGGGCTTCTCGCGCGTGCGATCGGCGGCGGCACCGCGCCCACGCCGACGATGGCCCACGTCTACACGACCATCGCTGCGACGCTCTTCCCGCTGGTCGTCGCCGCTACGGCGCACGTTCTCGGCGCGCCGCTCACGCGCGCCTTCGCCGCGGGAATCGCGGTCGCCGTCGTGCCCGAGATCGCCATCGGCCTCTTCGCGCTCACGCCCGATTTACCGCTCGCGTTCATGTGGGTGGGCGCACTCGGATTCGCGGGCGTCGCCCTGTCGTCGACCCCCACGAGCTCCCGCGCCGCCGTCGGCTTCCTCGCGACGGGGCTCGCCCTCGGCATCGCCGCGTCCACGAAGGTCTCGGGCGCAACCCTTGCCATCGCAGTCGTCGCGACCGTTGCATCGAAGCCGGGCCGGCGACACGCGCGGACGATCTGGCCCTACGTGGGGCTCATCGTCGCGGCCATCGTCGTCGCCCCCGTCGTGTTCTTCGAAGCGCGGACCGGCGCGACGATGCTCCACCACCGTCTCGTCGAAACGCAGGTCACAGCCGGCGTCTCGCTTCGCAACGCGGCGGCCATCGTCGTCGGTCAGCTCGCCTACCTGTCGCCGGTCTTCGCCGTGGCGATGGTTTACGTCGCAAGCGATCTCCTGCGTAGGCGCGACCGCGACGTCATCGATACGCTGCTGCTCGCCGCCTTCGCCGCGCCCATCGCGCTGCTCTTGCCCCTCTGCCTGTGGAGCCGCGTTGCCGAGCCCCACTGGCTCGCGCCGGCGTTCCTCGCGCTTCCCATTTACGCCGCGCGTCGCGTGGGCATGCGCACCACCCATGCGCCGCAAGCGCCCCGCGCGCTGCCTCGGCTCACGCCCGGCTTCGGCCGCGTCGCCGTCGCGTCGTCCCTCGCGATGGTCCTCGCCGTCCACGCGTGGGTGCTGATTCCCGGCCTCGTGAAGCTCTTGCCGGCCTCGGCGGATCCGCGCGTCGACATCGCCAACGAGCTTTACGGCTGGCCGACCGTTACGCGCGCGGTGCTCGAAGCGCTCGACGACGCCAAGGCGCAAGAGGGGCCCGACAGCAACGTGGTCGTCGTCGGCCCGCACTGGGTCATCTGCGCGCAGCTCCACGCGGCGCTCGCCGAGAACGCCAGCGTCGGCTGCGCGACGCCGATCCCCGACGACTTCGACCGCTGGCTACCGCGCCCGGTTTGGCAGCGGAGCGACGTCGTCATTTACGTGACGGATACACGCTTCGAGAGCCACCTCGATACGCTGCTCCCCGACTACGCCGTCGCCCGATCGCAGGGGCTCACGATCACGCGCGGCGGCCGGACGTCACGAAGCTTTCGCATCGTGACCCTCGTCCGCCATGGATCGACCTAACGCGTTTCGTGCTTCTACTCGGCCTCGGCAGCTGACGAGACGCTCGGCGGCATGGCGACGAGGCCCATGTCGCGGATGAGCGCGCGGTCGTCCTCGGCTTCGGGGTTGGCCGTCGTGAGGAGGGTGTCGCCGTAGAAAATCGAGTTCGCGCCGGCGAGCATGCACAGCACCTGCGCTTCGCGCGTGAGCGACGTGCGGCCGGCCGAGAGACGAACCCGCGTGTGGGGCATGAGGATGCGCGCGACGGCGATCATGCGAACGAGATCGAGCGGGTCGACCGGCGGCATTTCCGCGAGGGGGGTCCCCTTCACCGGCACGAGGGCGTTGATGGGGACGCTCTCGGGCTGCGGCTCGAGGTTCGCGAGAGTGCGGAGCATCTCGCAGCGGTCGTCGTTGCTCTCGCCCATGCCGATGATGCCGCCCGAGCAGACGGTGATGCCGGCCTCGCGCACGTTGCCGAGGGTGCGGAGGCGGTCGTCGAAGGTGCGCGACGTGATGATCGACGGGTAGTTCTCGCGGCTCGTGTCGATGGTGTGGTTGTACGCGTCGAGCCCTGCGTCCTTCAGCTTCTTCGCTTGTTTCTCGTCGAGCATGCCGAGCGTCACACAGGCCTCGAGGCCCATGTCTTTCACGCCGCGAACCATGTCGAGAACCTTGTCGAACGCCGGTCCGTCCTTCACTTCGCGCCAGGCGGCGCCCATGCAGAAACGCGTGGAGCCCATCTCCTTCGCGCGGCGCGCGCTCGCGAGAACCTCTTGAACGTTGAGCATCTTCTCGGGCTCGACGTCGGTCTCGTACTTGCTCGACTGCGGGCAGTACGAGCAGTCTTCCGCGCAGCCGCCCGTCTTCACGCTGAGGAGCGTGCAGAGCTGCACTTCGTTGTCGGGGTGGTGGCGGAGATGAACGGCGCGCGCTTCGTCGACGAGCTGCAAAAGCGGCTTGTCGTAGAGCGCCCTCACCTGGGCGCGATCGAATTTCTCGGGGCCGGGGGCAGGCTTGGCGGAGGCGTTGCTCGAGCGGCGGGCGAGGGTGTGAGCTTCGACTAGCGGGGACGTCATGGGGCGCGGAGATTAGCTCGATTTGAGGGCTCGCGCGATCGTGTTGCGACCGACCGCAAGGCGCTTTGCGGCCACCGTCTTATTGCCGTCGCACGCCGCCACGGTCGCCGCGACGTAACGACGCGTCGCCTCCTCGAGCGTCAGTCCTAGCGGAATCTCCGATACCGCGTTTTCGGCCCCGGATGACGCATCGCGCGCGGGCGCGCCTCGTCGCCCGTTCGCACGCCGCGCGGCAGGTGCTCCATCGCGATTTTCCCGCCCTTCGCGAGAACCACCGCGCTCTCCACCCAGTGCTCAAGCTCGCGGACGTTCCCCGGCCACGCGTGGGTGCGAAGCGCCCGTAGCGCCGCGTCGTCGAAGCGCGCTTCGGGGCGCCCGTAGCGGGCCGAGTACATGGCGGCGAAGTGGCGCGCGAGCGCTTCGATCTCTTCGGCCCCGCGAGCACGAAGCGGCCGGAGATCGATTTCGACTGACCGACCGGCTCCCGATCCTGCGCCGACGCCGCATCGCGCAGCATCGCATCGCCGAGGCGCCGGAGCACGGTGCCGGCGTCGAGAACGATGCGCGTCTTGCCGCAGATCACCGAGACGCAGCTCGTATTCCCACCCACGCCCGCGGTCTCTGCGCCCGGGCTCGCGATGCTGCCTCGTACACCAAAAAATTCGATTCGCATTCGTCGTCCTCGCCTTCTCGAGACGCGGAATTGCGAACGGCGCGCCATCGCGCCATCGGCGTATTTTTTCGGCATGCGCGAGCTTCGTCACGCACGCGTGATCCATTCTGGCGCGCCGCACGCGCGCTTTCGGATCGCCGTGCTCGGAGGCGCGCGGTAGCGTCGGCGCCGATGTCGGCACAGGCCCACGTACTGCTCGTCGACGACTCGCCTTTGGTCGTGCATGCCGTGTCGAAGCGACTGCGAGAGCTCGCCATCTCCGCCGTCGTCTACGACTCGGTAGCGTCGTCCGTGGGCGCGACCCTCGCCGACGTCGCGTGCGCGCTGCTGGATCTCGAGCTCGCTGACGGCGACGGCGTCGCCATTGCAAACCACCTACGCGCGACGGCACCCAATGTCGCGATCGCGTTCTTCTCGGGAGGCGCGCCGGACGATCTCCGCGCACGCGCGAGCGCCCTCGGCCGCGTCTTCACGAAACCCGACGACCTCGAGGAGGCGATCGCGTGGATCGTCGCGTCGCTCGCGGCGTCACTCGAAGGCTAACGATCGCGCGCTTCGCCCCCTCGCGTACCGCTCGAGAACGTCGATGAGCTCGCCGGCGTAGGTCGATGCGGGCATCTCGCCAAGACCGGGAAACACACGCGTCGCGTACAACGTCGCGCGCTTCTCGAGGGCGACCTTGTACCGACGATCGGGCTCGATGCGCGCGGGCGCGAACATGTGGTGCGTCGCCTGGTTGACGCGCCCACGAAGCGCCGTGAGCTCGGCGCTCGACACGTCGGCCACGTAGAGCGACGTGAAGCCAGGCGTCCCCGAAGGCTCGCGCTGCACGAGGACCGATTCGTACAAGCGCTGCAACGTGAGCGGACCTGCGGGGATGCCGCTCCAGAACGCGTCGCGCCCAACGACGAGCGCGTCGACACCGAGCTCGCTCTGCGCGGCGGCGAAGAGCAGCGGCGCCATTCCGTTGCGCGACCGCTCCCGCGGCACCGTTGCGACGACGCGCGATCCGTCCCCTTCGAGCTCGCTCGCGAGCGCGGCGACGTCGGCGGCGTAGGGCAGCTTTGCGTCCACCGTGACGCTGTCGTAGCGCTCCACGACGACGCCGCGTTTCGCGTCGACGACGATGTCGGCGCGCCCGACGGCCTCCGCGTAGTGCCCCGCTTGCATCACGTAGGCTCGACCGCCGTCGGGGCGGCCAACGCCGTGGGGGCGCATCACGCGCTCTTCCGAGTGGCCTCCGAAGTAAAGGTCGATACCGGGCACACGCTGCGCAAGGTTGATGTCGCCCCAGAACCCCACGTGCGTGAGGGCGACCATCACGTCGACGCTTCCGCGATGGGCGGTCACCTCGCGCGCGAGCACATCGGCGTACGCATCGCGTTGCACGAAGACGCCGTCGTAAGGGTCGCGGCTCGGTTGATCGTCGGCGCCGTAGCTGCTCGTGACGATGCCGACGATGCCGACCTTCACGCAGCCGACGCGCACTTCGACGTACGGAAGAAACGGGTTCGCCCCGCCGTCGCGCCGCACGATGTTCGCGGCGAGCACCGGGTGGCTGCTCTGCGTGACGTCGCGCATGACGGCCTCTTCGCCGTAGGCAAAGTCGTGGTTCCCGATCGTCCGCACGTCGATGGGGAGCGCTTGAATCATCTGGCGCGTCGACTCGCCGTTCGATCGGAGCTCCGCAACGGACCCTTTCTCGTAGTCGTCGCCGGCGTCGAGAACGATGGTGCTCGGCACGTCGGCCTTCAGGCCCCGAAGGTAGCCGGCGACGAGGCCGTAGCGGTTCTTCCCGTCGATGCGCTCGCCGTAGCGCGCTTGAAAGTCGTTGATGTGGGCGATGGTGAAGCGCCGGGGCGCGCCCAGCTCGGCGTTCGGGCACGCGCCGATGGTCACCACGGCGTCGCGCGGCTTCGCGGTCTCGGTTGACGTGTCAACCACCGCATCGGTGACCCCCTCGGCCGGAATCGGAAAAGGTCCGACGGGCGCGCTCGCCGTCGGTTCAGGCACATCGGCGGCGGCCGGTGACAATGCTGCCGGCGCGGCCGATTTGGGCCGTTCGGCGCAGGAAAACACGACGAGCAGGAGTGCGCCGGCCCCCACGAGATATCGCGCAGCGCGAAAGGGCATGGAGCTTTCCGTATCAACAGAAAGCTTACGGGACGGCGCAGCTCCCGCAAGGAAGCGCAACGCCGTCGCGGCCCGTGGCGCCACGGTCTCGTGAGCAGGCCATCACACCTTGCGGTAGACCTCACCCCCGGCGTCTCGGAACTCTTTCGCCATCGACGCCATCCCCCGGGTGAGCGCCGTTGCGGGGACGAGCCCTTCTTTCGCCGCGTAATCGCGGACCTCCTGCGTGATTTTCATCGAGCAGAAGTGCGGCCCGCACATGGAGCAGAAGTGCGCGAGCTTCGCCCCTTCGGCCGGAAGCGTCTCGTCGTGGAACTCCTTCGCCTTCTCGGGGTCGAGGGCCAGGTTGAACTGGTCTTCCCAGCGGAACTCGAAGCGCGCCTTCGACAGCGCGTTGTCGCGCGCCTGGGCGCCAGGGTGCCCCTTCGCCAAGTCGGCCGCGTGCGCGGCAATCTTGTACGTGATGACGCCGTCTTTCACGTCGTCGCGATCGGGAAGTCCGAGGTGCTCCTTCGGCGTGACGTAGCAGAGCATCGCGCAGCCGAACCAGCCGATCATCGCGGCGCCGATGCCGCTCGTGATGTGGTCGTAGCCCGGCGCGATGTCCGTCGTGAGAGGGCCGAGGGTGTAGAAGGGCGCCTCGTGGCAGACTTCGAGCTGCTTGGTCATGTTCTCTTGCACCATGTGCAGGGGGACGTGACCGGGCCCTTCAATCATGGTCTGCACGTCGTGCTTCCAGGCGATCTTCGTCAGCTCACCAAGGGTCTCGAGCTCGGCGAACTGGGCCTCGTCGTTCGCGTCGGCGATGCTGCCAGGGCGCAAGCCGTCGCCGAGGCTGAAGCTCACGTCGTACGCCTTCATGATCTCGCAGATCTCTTCGAAGTGCGTGTAGAGGAAGCTCTCTTTGTGGTGCGAGAGGCACCATTTGGCCATGATCGATCCGCCGCGCGAGACGATGCCCGTCACCCGCTTCGCCGTGAGGGGCACGTAGCGAAGAAGCACGCCGGCGTGGATGGTGAAGTAGTCGACGCCCTGCTCGGCCTGCTCGATGAGCGTGTCACGGTAGATTTCCCAGGTGAGGTCCTCGGCCTTGCCGTTCACCTTCTCGAGGGCCTGGTAAATCGGCACCGTCCCGATCGGCACCGGGCTGTTGCGCAGGATCCACTCGCGCGTCTCGTGAATGTTGGGGCCCGTCGAGAGGTCCATCACAGTGTCCGCGCCCCAGCGGATCGACCACACCATCTTGTCGACTTCTTCTTCGATCGACGACGTGACGGCCGAATTTCCGATGTTCGCGTTGATCTTCACGAGGAAGTTCCGGCCGATGATCATCGGCTCGACCTCGGGGTGGTTCACGTTGAGCGGAATGATGGCCCGCCCGCGGGCCACTTCGTCGCGAACGAACTCGGGGGTAATCACCTTCGGGATCGACGCGCCCCACGAACGACCGGGGTGCTGCGCCCCGAGGGACTCGTGGTTCTTCATGTTCTCGCGGACCGCGATGTAGTCCATCTCGGGCGTCACGATGCCTTTGCGTGCATAGTGCATCTGCGAGACGTTGGCGCCCGCCCTGGCCCTGAGCGGCTTCTTGGGGCCGACGAAGCGAAGGCTATCGAGGCTCGTGTCGGCGAGGCGCGCGCGGCCGTACTCGCTCGAGATCTCCGGCAGCTCGCGCACGTCGCCGCGTCCCAGGATCCAGTCGCGGCGCATCGGCGCGAGGCCGCGCCGCACGTCGACGGTCACGCTGGGGTCCGTGTACGGCCCCGTCGTGTCGTAGACGAGCACCTTCGGATTCTCTTCTGCCGGGCCGTTGGGACCAGAGCCGCCGTGCCCTGCCCGCGTTGCCGTCTGCGTGATCTCGCGCATCGGTACGCGCACGCCGGGAAGCTGCCCCTCGACGTAGATCTTTCGCGACGCCGGAAGCGGCCCACGCGTGATTCCACCGAGGCGTGCTTCGTCGACGGTGTCTTGGTTCGAACGGCTCATCGTGCATCCTCCGATTCGCGAGCATCACCGGGATGCGGCGGCGAACGGGAGAAGAGCGCGAACGAGAGCAGATCGTTGAGGGGAGCTGGTCTCGTGCCCGCCGCTTCCCTCCGCCGGCACGACCCGGTTCAGGTTCCAAGGGTTGGCCGAGTGGCCGTCTCAGCCTCGCGAGCGAGGCACCCCTAGCGACAAGCCTTGTAAACCAGCGTCCGGAGCCGCCGTCAATGCGCGTCGAGGTCGGCCGGGATGTCCGTCGCCTGCACGCAGCCGCGGTCGGTCATCATTCGAAGAAAGCGAATCGCGCCGATGCGCCGCGCGCGAGGGCGCGACGTGTCGCGCGCAAGGACGAGGATCGCATCGCACCCTTCGCGAAGCTCGAAGCCGTCCTCTTGATCCGTCGCGCGCCGTTTGCGCGCTGCGATGTCGGCGAGGCTCTCGAGCGCGGCGCTTGCGTCGGCGTCGTTCGCACCGGCGGCCGCTTCGGCGAGGAACGGAAGCGCTTCGTACCCGTCGGCGTACGCGAGCGCACGCAGCGCCGTGAGTCGCGATACGGGCGCGGCTCCCCCAGACGTCGCGCGCTCGAGGATCCCCGCGGCGCCTTCGCGGTCGGCGAGGCGCGCGAGATCGTCCGACTCGCCGTCGTCGGCGCGGCGCCACAGCTCGTCGAGCTGCGTGTCGTCGCCCATCGTGCCCGTGGCGGCCGGGCGCGGTGCGGCGCTGGGCGCCGCTGTGGAGAGCAGCGCGGGCGCTTGCTTTGCGGTGCTGAACGCCGCGGCCGGAGACGGCACCGACTCCGGCCCGCCGGTGGCCACTGGCTTCTGCCCACAGCGGGCCGCGGCGAGGATCACGAAGACGATGTGGAGCGGCTTCACGAGGGGTCGGCCGTTCTAGGTCGACGCGCGACGTCGCACAAGGTTCGCGCACGTTCGGGCGTGACATCCGCGATCCCGCGGATCCGGTAGTGATCGATCTGATCCGAGCGTGGTGACCACGGTCTGGCGCGCGCCGTCGGCCCGGCATGGGCTGCGCAAAGAGGTGGGAAATCGAGGGGCACGCCCATCACTCGGGTACGCCTTTTGCTCAAGGCCACCTTGGAACTTTCGACGCAATGCCTTTTTCACTCGAGCAGGGCTCCATCTTTCACGGGCGCTACATCGTCGAGGAGCTCCTCGGTCGCGGTGGGATGGCGGTCGTCTTCGCGGCGCGACGTTGGATGGACGGCCTCCCCGTCGCCATCAAGGTGCGCCACCCCGAGGCCGGCGCGCGCCCGGAAGACGCCGCACGCTTCGCCAACGAGGCCTCGCGCCGTCGCGAGCATCCGCGGCGAGCACGTCGCGCGGGTGCTCGACTCGTCGGTCCTCGACGACGGGACGCCGTTCCTCGTCATGGAGCGGCTCGAAGGCGAGACCCTCGAGCAGCTCATGGAGCGCGACGGACCGATGGCGGCGAGCGACGCCGCAGCGCTTCTCATCGAGGCGCTCGAAGGGGTCGCAGAGGCCCACGCCGTTGGCGTCGTGCATCGCGATCTAAAGCCCGCGAACATTTTCCTCGCGCGCCGCAAAGACGGCTCGACGTGTGTGAAGGTCATCGACTTCGGAATCTCGAAAGTGCCGCGGCCGCGTTCTTCACCGACGCTGGGCTTGACCGCCACGCAGGCGCTCATGGGGTCGCCGCTGTACATGTCGCCCGAGCAGCTCCGGTCGGCCAAAGCGGTCGACGCGCGCACCGACATTTGGGCGTTGGGCGTGACGCTCTACGAGCTCACGACGGGGCATCCGCCGTTCGACGGCGACAGCCTCCCGCGGCTCTCGCTGCAGGTGGCGCTTGAGGCCCCCGTCCGTCCGCGCGCGCGCAAGAGCGACATGCCCCGTGAGCTCGAACGGGTGATCTTGAAGTGCCTCGAGAAGCTCCCGGAGGCGCGCTATTCGTCGGCCTACGAGCTCGCGCGGGACCTCGCGATCTTCGCGGGCGCGCGGGCGCGGACATCGCTTCGACGCATCCGACAGATCGAACGGACGCGCCTCGCGCGCGTGCCTTCGCAGCTCGGTCTCCCGGCGTTCGTCGGCGGCGCGGCGGGCCTCGCGTTCTCGGCGCTCGTCGCGCTCTTGTGCACCCGCAACGACGCACGCATCGCCACGGCCGACGCGGCGCCCCGCGCGCAGGTGCACGCGACGGCGACCGCAACGACGTGGCAGGCGCACACGCCGCGCGAGCTCCTGCGCGCCACCGGGTGGTCCGTTGCGCGCGGTCACGAGCCCACCGCCATCGACGCCGCGCCGCCGGCTACGGCGCCAAGCGCCCGCGTTCGCAAAACGTCGGCGCGCTAGCGGCGCGCGTTTCGCGCCTAGCCCGAAGCGCCGTTCGCGAGACCCAAGAGGCGCCGCCACGTGTCGGCGTAGGCCACGCGGAGCGACTCGTCGCTGCGGCCGTCGCGCTGCTGATAGAGCAGCTGCTCCGGCGACATGCATCCGAGCAGCAGATCGGTCGTGAGCCCCGCGTCTCCAGGCGACGCATCGCCGTCGGCCCGCGCGCGTTCGACCGTGCGAAGGAGCACCCGGCGCCGCCACGCGTAGGGCGGCGCCGTGAAGCGTGCGTCGACGCCGCGTTGGTAGGCTTCGGCCTCGGCGAGGAGCGCCGCGTTCTCCAACGTGAAGTCGAAGAGCGCGCTCAAGAGAACCATCACGCGCTCCTTCGCCTTCGCGCCCGACGGGAGATCGAACCCGCGCAGCACGCGCTCTTGAAGGGCCCGCTCGCTCTCGTCGAGAAGCGCACGGCAAAGCGAGCTGCGATCGACGAAGCGGCGGTAGAGCGTCCCCTTGCCGACACCGGCCGCGCGGGCGAGCTCGTCCATGCAGATTTCGCGAATGGGCCGCTTGCCGAGAAGCTTCCGTGCGGCGGCCAAAATGCGCGTGTGGTTGCGCGCGGCATCGGCCCGAAGCGCGGGCTCGGTCGGTGCGGGTTGGCCGTGGACGGGGAGCTTCTTCACGAGGGTCACGCAACGCAGATCATGGACCGAAAGAGCCGTTTCGGCGAGCCCTTGACGAACCGGACTTTGGTCCGCATAACTGCTCGAGCTGAAACGGACTGTCGTCCGCATTAGCGCCAACCCCCTCGTTCCAGGAGCTCCCTTCATGCTGTCCCTTCGTCGCGCCGTCCTCGGTTCCATCGCAGGTCTTCTCCTCGTCGCCGCGCCCGCCGCCGCCTTCGCGTCGGACTGGGAGATCGACGCGAGCCACAGCCGCGTTGGCTTCGGCGTTCGCCACATGATGGTCTCGACGACGCGTGGCACGTTCTCCACGTTCACGGGCGCCATCGCCATCGACGACAGGGACATCACCAAGTCCGTCGTCTCGATCGACATCGACGCCGCGTCGATCAACACGGGAGACGCGAAGCGCGACGCGCACCTGAAGTCGCCGGACTTCTTCGACGTCGCCAAGTTCCCCAAGCTCACGTTCAAGTCGACCAAGGTCGAGAAGCAGGGCGAAGGCCTGGTCGTCACGGGCAACCTCACGATCAAAGATCAGACGAAGCCGGTCGTGCTCACCGTCTCGACGTTCTCGCCCGAGGTGAAGGATCCGTGGGGCGGCACGCGCCGCGGCGCCACGGCGTCGACGAAGATCAACCGCAAAGACTTCGGCCTCACGTGGAACAAGGCGCTCGAGACGGGCGGCATGGTCGTCGGCGACGAGATCGGCATCGACCTCGAAGTCGAGCTCACGAAGAAGAAGTGAGCGCTTCCATTTGATCGTTCGTCACGAAGCGCGTTCGCCCGCACGCGGGCGCGCTTCGGTGCGGGCTACTCGTCGAGCGAGCGCGCGCACCGGAACCCAATGCCGTAGGAGCGCTTCGACGGGATGTCGTGGTAGCGGAACGTCGGCCGCACCCACGCCGGGAAGCCGCCGTTCCACGCTCCGCCACGGATGACGCGCGAGTCGCCAGTGGCGGGGCCGTGGGGGTTGTCGAGCTCCTCCGGCTTGTACTCGTCGAAGTAGTCGCTCACCCACTCCCAAACGTTTCCGACAACGTCTTGCACGCCGTACCGCGATGCGCCCTTCGGGAACGATCCGACGGGCGCCGTCGTCTCCCAACCGTCGTCGGCCTTGAACATCGCCTGCTCTTCGACGCCGTTCTTCTTGCCCCACGCGAGGCACTCTTTGCCGCACGCGTTGAGCAAAAGCGGTGACGGCTCTTCGTCGCCCCATGGGTATTTGCGGCCGTCGGGGCCACGCGCCGCGTACTCCCATTCCGCCTCTGTCGGCAGGCGCTTCTTCTTCGCCTTGCAGTACTCGACCGACTGATCCCAATCGACGCAGTTGATCGGGTGGCGTGCCTTCACAGACGGGTCGCGGATGTTGCAGAGCGGGTCGAAGGCCTTGCGATCCTTCGCGGTGATCCCTTCCCACTCGTTGGTCTGCGAGGCGCGGCGGCACTCGCCCTCGTCGCTGCAGGCGCGGTAATCCTCGGTCGTCACCTCGAACTGGTCGATGCAGAACGAACCGAGCGTCACCTTGTGCGCCGGGCGTTCAAGGTCGAGATCGTTCTTGTCGTCCGAGCCCATGAAGAACTTGCCGCCGGGGATTTGAATCATCCCTTCGGGGCACTTTGGCGGAGGCGGCAAGGCGCTCGCGACGGCCGACGCGCTCGTCGCGAGGACGCCCGGAGACGCTTTGCGGGTCCCATCGCCTCCGCGCATCGCGACGAGGCCGATGCCGCCGAGAACGACGACGGCGGCCGCTGCGCCGATCGTCACGACGCTTCGGCGGCTCGGCCCCGCGGCGCGCGACGGCGACGTGATCGTTTCCGACGCGGGTGACGTGCGCGTCTTACCGCCCGGCGCCGTTGGCGCGGCGGCCAGCGTCGGATTCGGCTGCGAAGCGTCGCCCCCGGACGTTTGCGCGCTCGCCGGCGCGACGGCGCTCGACGGCGGCGCGTGCGCGGGGGCCGAGCCGAGCTGCGATCGCGGCGCGTCTTCCGGCGTGGTCGCCCAGCCGCGGATCGGCTCGAGGCCGACGGCAACGCGGAGCGCGTTCCAAAAGTCGCCCGCAGACGCGTAGCGTGCGCCGGGCTTCACGGCGAGGGCGTGGAGAAACACGGCCTCGACCTCGTCGGTCACGATGGCGCCGACGTGGCGCGGGCTGGGACGCTCGGTCGGGTGCGCGGACGCGACGGCGAGCTGGCCGTAGTCGTCGCCATCGAGGGGCGCTCTGCCGGTCATCATCTCGGTGAGGATCAGCGCGAGGGCGAAAACGTCGGTCCACGGTCCGGTCGATCCGTGGGAGCGCGAGAACTGCTCCGGCGCGGCGTAGGCCGGCGTGAACGAGGTCACCTGGCCGGTCGTCTTCGTGAAGCCGCCGGCGGCCTTGTGCGCTTCGGCGACGACCTTCGCGATGCCGAAGTCGAGCAGCTTGACGATGCACCCTTCTTCGCGCGGATTGCCGACGAGAAAGAGGTTCGACGGCTTCACGTCGCGGTGTGCGACGCCGCGTTTGTGCGCGAGGGCGAGGGCCTCGGCGACCGGCTCCAAAAGGGCTATCGAGTCTTCGAGACTTCGGTAGGGAACGCCGTCGCTGTGTTCGCGCTCGAGGACGCGCTCGAGCGTCGAGCCGTCGAGCCATTCGAGCACCATGTACGGCGCCCAGTCGCCGCGGGGCGTGGTGAACGTGCCGACGTCACGCGCTTGAACGATGGCGGCCGATCGCTCGGAAAGCTCGGCCAACACTTGCCCCTCTTGCACGAGCTTCGCGAGGAGCTCGTCGCGCTTATCCATCGAGACGTCGCCCAGCGACTTGAAGATTTTTAGCGCGACCGGCCGCTTCCAAATGCGGTGCATGGCCCGGTAGACCACCGCGGAGCCACCCTCACCCACGATCGCGACGACGTCGTACTTTTCGGCGACCGTCGTCCCGAGGATGCCGAGGGTGTCCTGCGTCGCCATTCACTCTCCAGGTGCAAACTTCGAAACGACGAGAGTCGCGCTCAAAGGCCTTTCGCGCAACGGAACCCGATGCCGTGGGACCGCTTCTTCGGAGCGTCTCGGTAGCGGAACGTGGGCCGTACCCAGGACGGGTAGGACGCGTTCCACGCTCCACCGCGAATAACCTTTTGGTCTCCCGCCACGGGGCCGGTGGGGTTGACTTGGGGCTCCTTTTTGTACGCCTCGAAGTTGTCGCCAACCCACTCCCAGACGTTGCCGACGACGTCTTCGACGCCGTAGCGCGACGCGCCTTTCGGGAACGATCCGACGGGCGCGGTGGCCGCCCAGCCGTCGTCGACTTTGTACATCGGGACGACGTCCATTTTGGCTTTGAGGCCCCACGCGACGCACTCGGCGCCGCACGCGTTGAGGAGCCCCGCCGTCGGCTCGGCGTCGCCCCACGGATACTTGCGACCGTCGGGCCCGCGCGCCGCGAACTCCCATTCGGCTTCGGTCGGAAGCCTTGCGCCACCGACTTCGCAGAAGTGCTTCGCCTGTTCCCAGTCGACGCAGTTGATGGGGTGTTTACCGCCGTTTTTTTCGGGGTCGCGAATGTTGCAGAGCGGATCGAACGCGGTGCGCTCGGCGGGCTTGATGCCTTCCCACTCGTTGACGGCCGATGCGCGGAGGCAATCACCGTGATCGCTGCACGCCTTGTAGAGCGTAGTCGTGACCTCGTACCGATCGATGCAGTAGGGCGCGATGGTGACTTGGTGCGCGGGGCGCTCGAACTCGAGGTCGCTCTTGTCGTCGGAGCCCATGTAGAACTTGCCGCCGGGGATCGCGATCATCCCTTCGGGACACGCCGCCGGTGAAGGCGGAACGGGCGCGCTCGACACCGCCGCGAGAGCCGCCGCCGCCGATGCGCGCGTGCCCGCGGCTACGGAGATTCCGCGGCTGTTCGCGCCCGAGAACGCCGCGATGGCGACGCCGCTCGCGACCACTACGGCGCCGATGGCGATGAAGGCAATGACCCCCTTGCCGCTCGTCTGTGGGTGGGGATTCGTCGAGGTCGTCGACGGGACGGAGCCACGCGTCTCGAGCTCGGAGCCGCGACGCGTGGACGGCGCGAGCTGCGTCTGCGCGTGGCCGATTTCGGCGTTGGTGATCGCCCGCGGTGTGCTCTTCGCCGCGCCCACGGCGCCGAGCGAGCTCGTGCCGCTGCCCGTCGCGGAGGCCGACGACGACTGCGGCGCGCGCGTGCCGAAGCCGCGCATCGGCTCGAGATTGATGGCGAGGCGGAGGTCGTTCCAGAACTCGCCGGCGGCTTGGTAGCGGTTGGCCGGCTTCACGGCGACGGCCTTGAGGAACACGTTCTCGACGTCGTCGGTCACGGCGACGCCGAGCGTGCGCGGCGTGGGGCGTAAATCGGGGTGGCTCGCCGAGACCGCGAGCGGCCCGAAGTCGAGACCATCGAGCACGTCGCGCCCGGCGAGCATCTCCGTGACGATGAGCGACAGCGCGAAGACGTCGGTCCACGGGCCCGTGGCGCCGAAGGTGCGGGAAAATTGCTCTGGCGCCCCGTAGGCGGGGGTGAACGACGTGACGACGCCGCTGGTCTTGCTGAACGCGCCAGCCATGCGTTGGGCGTCGGAGACGACCTTGGCGATGCCGAAGTCCAAGAGCTTCACGGTGGCCTGATCGCTGCGCGGATCGCCGATGACGAAGAGGTTCGCCGGCTTCACGTCGCGGTGGGCAATGCCCTTTCCGTGGGCGAGCGCGAGGGCCTGCGCGGCGGGCTCGAGGAGGCGAACGCACTCTTCGACCGTGCGTAACGCGATGCCGCTCTCGCGCTCCGCCAAGATGACGCCTTCGAGCGTCGATCCTTCGAGCCACTCGAGAACCATGTACGGAACCCACTCCCCCTTTTTGAGCGAGAGCGTTCCGATGTCACGGGCCTGAACGATGGACGCCGAACGCTCGGAGAGATCGGCGAGGAGCGCCCCCTCCTGAATAAACTCTTGAAGAAGCTTCTCGCGGTCCCCCTCTTTGAACTCGGAGAGCGACTTGAAGACCTTGATCGCGACCGGCCGCTTCCAGATCAGGTGCGTGGCCCGATAGACGATCGCGAAGCCCCCTTCGCCGACAACGCTCTCGACCGCATATTTGTCGGCGATGGTCGTTCCAATGAGCTCGAGGGGGTCGTGCATAGGCTTTCGATGGAGCGCGAGTGCGACGACGCGTCGCGCAGCGGCGCATCGCCAGTGATCTCCGATGGTAATCGCTTTGGACACTACGCGTGAGACGCCAGCGAGGTTTCAGCCAGGGAGAGCGGTCGCCTACGGAAGCTCGCGAGACCGTCGCCAACCCGCCCGAGAATCGAATCGCTTGACAGGGTGCGCCGCCCTCGACCATGGTGCGCGCCCCAACGCCAAACGGCGCGGTGTTGCCCAGGTAGCTCAGTTGGTAGAGCAGGGGATTGAAAATCCCCGTGTCGGCGGTTCGATTCCGTCCCTGGGCACTTCTGGTGGAGCGGCGTTGCCGCCAACGCTGCCAACGTTAGCGACGTCATCTGTCGCCCTTGTACTTCGCGGAGCTCCGTACCGGCGCGAGCGATTCCGTACCGGCGCAGGAGAACGTGAGCGCCGCATGCAACGATTGGTTGCGGGGCGCGCGATCGTCACGTGACCGTCCAGCGAATCGTGATGACGAGCGGGCGGCCGTGGGCGGGGTGGCTCTCGGTGACGTTCTGGGATCGCGTGAGGCTCACGATGAAGCGGAGCGCTTCGGCGATGCTTAGGCGCATGAGGGGCGACTCGACGTAAGGGTGGTCGTCGAGGCGGACGCGCGTGACTCCGGGGCGCAGCACTTCCGCGTCGAACTTGCCGCTCGAGTGCTCGCCGCGCCAGAGCTCGCCGGCGCGCGCGGTGATTGTCTCCGCGGTCATCATGCTGAGCAGCAGGCGGCGTACGCGGCCGAAGCCGTGGGCGACAGTGGCTGCCACGTACGCGCGCACCTTGGCTTCGTTCCGTTTGGCGGGGCCGCGATAGACGGCGTTTGCCCACGCGACGATGAACGCCTCGGGCACCCATTCGTTCATCGGCAGGAGCCCTGCGGTCGCATCGCGTACGTCCTCCGGGAGGAGCGCGAGGGTCTCTTGATAGCCCGCTGCGCCAAAGATCTGCTCGCATGCGGCGCGAAAGCCGATGACGTTGCGACGGTTGACGAGGGCGACGGCCGCGTCGACCTGCTGATTGCGCGGGGCGCTCACGAGGTTCTCCCCGAGTCTGAACGACGCCGATGCGGCGCGAAAGAGGCGCAATGCCCCACCGCGCGGCCTCGTTGCGCGCCTTTCGCTCCGACGCGTGAAATTTTGGCGCGCCGTCCGACGAACAGAGCCCCATGACGCCTCTCGTGCGCCTCGAGTCGCTCTCCAAGACCTACACCCTGGGAGGCGCGCCCGTGCACGCCCTCCGCGACGTGTCCCTCACGATCGATCGCGGCGAGATGGTCGCCATCATGGGCGCCTCGGGCTCTGGAAAGTCGACCACGCTCAACGTCATCGGCACCCTCGATAGGCCATCCACAGGGCGCTATTTTCTGGACGACGAGGCGGTCGAACGGCTCGACGAGGACGCGCTCGCCGGCCTGCGCAATCGAAAGATCGGCTTCGTTTTTCAATCGTTCAACCTTCTCCCGCGCGACACTGCGATGCGAAACGTCGAGCTGCCGATGGTCTACCGCGGCGTGCGCCCGAGCGAGCGCCGCGAGAAGGCGCGCATCGCCCTGGAACGCGTCGGCCTCGGGAGCCGCGCGCACCACCTGCCCAATCAGCTCTCGGGCGGGCAGCAGCAGCGCGTCTCGATCGCGCGGGCGATCGTCAACGAGCCGCTCCTGCTCCTCGCCGACGAGCCGACGGGCGCCCTCGATTCGGCGACGACGGCGCAGGTGATGGCGCTCTTCTGCGAGCTTCACGCGCAAGGAATGACCGTCGTTCTGGTCACCCACGACCCTGCCATCGCGCGGTACGCCCGGCGGATCGTGACGTTCCGCGACGGCGTCATCCTGTCCGACGTGCAGAACCGGTCGCGCGCGGAAGCGATCGCGACCGCATCGGCATCGAGCCTCGAGGAGGCGTCGTGAGCTACGGCGGAAAGCGGCGGCGTTGGCCCTGGATCCTCGTTCTCGTGATCTTGATCGCGGGGGGCGGCGTGCTCTTCTCGAAGAGCCGCGCGAGAGCGGCTCCGCTCGATCCGGCGCTCGTCCTCACAGCGAAGCGAGCGCCGCTGGTGCTCGAGATCTTGGAAACCGGAAAGGTGTTTCCGCGCGAGAAGGTCGAGCTCAAGTCGAAGGTCGCGGGGCAGGTCACCGAGGTTCGCGTGAAAGAGGGCGAGCAGGTGAAAAAGGGGGCGGTGCTCCTCGTGCTCGACCCGAGCGACTACCAGCGAGAGGTCGCGCGCGCCGAGGCCGAGGTTGCCCAGGCCAAGAACAGCATCGATCTGGCGACGCTGACGCTGGCTCGCACGACGCGCGCCGTGGCCGCCAACGTCGCGAGCACCAGCGAGACCGAGCAGCACGCCCACGATCTCACCGCGAAGAACGTCGCGCTGCGGATCGCCGAGGTGTCGCTCGGCACGGCGCAAGATCGTGTTCGGTACACACGAATGCTCGCGCCTATGAACGGCACGGTGATTCAGCGGGCCATCGAGCCCGGCGAGGTCGTCATCCCCGGCATCCAGTCGACCTTCGACGGAAAGCCACTCCTGACCATCGCCGACCTCTCGACGCTCCTCGTGCGGGTCAACTTGAACCAGATCGACGTCGCCAAGGTCGGCATCGGGCGCAAGGCGATCCTCACCCTCGATGCCCTCCCCGGAAAGACCTACGAGGCGACCATCACGAAGGTCGCACCTGCGTCGGTGAAGACCGTCGGCAAAGACCTCGAGACGTTCCCCGTCGAAGCGCTTCTTGCGACCACGGACGGCCTCATCAAGCCCGGGATGACAGCCGATGTGCGGATCATCCTCGACACGAAGCCTGGCGTCATCGCGCTCCCGCTGGAGGCCGTCACGAAGGAAGGCGCGCAGTCCTTCGTCACGCGCGTCACCGATGGGGCCGACGGCGCGACGAAGACCGACAAGGTCGAAGTCACGGTCGGCGCGCGGAACGACCGCGACGTGGAGATCGTGAAGGGGCTCAACGAAGGCGACCGCATTCTCGTCAAGCCCGCGCCCGCCACCGAGAACGAGACGAAGCTTTGATGTCGTTCGCGCTGTTCGAGCGGCTGTCTCTCGCCGGTCGCGCGCTTCTCGGCAACCGGTTTCGATCGCTGCTCACGGTGCTGAGCATCACGACGGGGACGTTCGCCATCGTGCTCATGTCATCCATCGCGAAGGGGGCGCTCGAGACGCTGCAGCGCGGCATCGAGGAGCTCGGCAGCGCGCAGATGGTCCTCGTGAACACCCGCGAGCCCGAGCGCGCCGAGGCGAAGCAAGCGAGCTTCGCCCGCGGGTTCCACGAGGTCGATCGCAAGCGCATCGTCGAGGCCATTCCCCACGTCGAAGACGCGTCGTTGATGGCGGGCTTCGACACGCAAGACGCCCTCGCCGACAGCGGCGAGGCGGCACGGACGGATCTGGTCGGCGGCGACGCACGCTTCTTCGATGTCTTCCGAATGCGCATCGGCATGGGGCGCGCGTTCACGGAGGAAGAGAACCGCGGCCACGCCCAGGTCTGCGTCGTGGGGCACAAGCTCGCGGCGAAGCTGTGGAACACGAGCCCCCTCGGGCACATGCTCTCCATCGGCACCCTACGCTGTCGCGTAATAGGGCAGCTGGCGAACAACGAGCGCTTCGGCATCGACTTCGGCTTCGACTGGACGGACCTCGTCGTCGTCCCCTTCGAGAGCGCCGCCGACGTCATGAAAGACGCCGACCTCAGCTCGACGATCTTCGTGAAGACCGACAGCCCCGCGAACAACGACACCGTGAAGCGCATCTTGAACGCGCGCCTCCTCGCGAGGCATCACGGCATCGACGACTTCAATCTCATGGACCTCGGCGGCGTCGTCGAGAGCATGCACGCCGTCTTCGCCATCATGCAGGCCCTCGTCGGCGTCATCGCCGGCATCGCGCTGCTCATTGGCGGCGTCGGCGTGATGAACATGATGCTCGTCAGCGTCTCCGAGCGCGTTCGCGAGATCGGCATTCGCAAAGCCCTCGGCGCGCGCCCTTCGGACATCGGCACGCAGTTCGTCCTCGAAGCCGTGCTCCTCTCGTCCTTCGGCGGCGTCGTCGGCGTCGGCGCGGGCATCGCCACGGCCGTCGTCGCGTCGCTCGTGATTCATTCGTTCTTGCCCACGTGGCAGGGGAGCATCGCCTACGGCGCGACGGTCACCGCGATGCTCTTGTCCGTCGGCGTGGGCGTCACCTTCGGCTACTTCCCGGCGCGCCGTGCCGGCCGCCTCGACCCCATCGTCGCCATGCGAAGGTGAACGCGATGCGCATCGACGACGTCTTCATGCTCCTCCGCGGCGCGCTCGCCCAC
>JANXMC010000325.1 GCA_025354825.1 Myxococcales bacterium | reverse complement strand
GAAGCCTATTTGGCAATCGATGCCGAAAGCCGCGATCTTGAAGGTGTCCTTCGCGGCGGGCGTAATCGCGTGAGAACGCGCAAAGGCGCGGGCCTCTTCGGCCACGAGCCCTGCGCGCTCGACGTAAATCTGCTCGATGCTCTTCGGATCGTAAAACGACGGGGTCGGAAGTGTCATGACGGGTCTCCTTCGAAACGGATTTGAGAAACGCTAAACTACGAAATCGACAGCTGAAGAATCTCCCGTGGGCGCACCACATAGAGCGAGCCGCCCGGGCCTGCGAGCAGGGTGCTCTCGTCGGAGACGTGCCCGCGCGCTTCGGGGAACGCGCGCAACGGCGCGAACGTGCGCGACCCGGCATCGGCCTTGAGCGCGACGAGGCCCCCCTCGTGGGCGACGAGAACGACGCCGAACGCGAGGCATTTTCCGTCGACGGATGCCAGCGCGACGTCGTCCTCGGGGGCACCGACCATGGAAGCTACGACCGTGCCGTCGGCGGCGACGAGGTGCATCGCCGCGACGAGGCGCCCGCGCTCTTCGGTCGTGATCGTGAAGAGGGCGTGTCCGGCATCGAAGGTCACTTCCGCCGCGACGACGCGGCCACGAAGGGGCGCGAGGGCGACGTCGAAGAAGCCGCCGCGCGCAGTCGCGAACGTGAAGTACCGCGTGATTTCGCCGGTGCGGTAGAACCCGAAGCCGACGGCGTCGCCCACACGGAAGAACGTCTGCCCGCCGAGGACGAGGCCGATGCGGCGTCCCGTGACGGCGCTCACGAGCCAGTCACCGTCGGTGCGAAAGGCGTCGTGGGCATTGCACGCGAAGGCGGGCTCGTCGCGCCACGTCGACGTCGAGGTGGTCGCGACAAGGGCGCCGCGATCGAAGCGGAGGACGCGCGTTCCGAAGGCGAGCCACGTTGTATCGCCTGCGATGAACGCGCGCATCTCGGGTGTGCGCGCGGGGCACTCGAGGGGGATGCCGCTCTCGCGAACGAGCGCTCCCTCCGCCCCGTGCGCGTGCGTCTCGACGAGGTACTTGAGGTTGGCGTGCACGACTGCCGCGAGGATGGTGCCCGTGGCCGTGGCGATGCGCGTGACCTGGAGCCCGCCGGCGTGGATCGTGACGGGCATGGAGACCTTCGTGGTGCACGTGGGGCAGCACGCGCGCGCGTGCTCGGTGCCGCACGCGCACGTCGTGAAGCGCGCGGCGAAGATGGCGGCGGGGGGCGCGTCGCGCCCGCCGAAATCGAAGACGGACGAGAACCACGCGAGCATCGCGTCCGTGAGCGTCTCGGGGCGCACCGCCGCCTTCGGATAGATGACGTCGGCGCGGAGGGCGCTGTGGCGCGCTTCGGCGCGTCGCAAGACGGTTTTGTACGAGGCGTGGCTCCCCGCGTAGGGGTGCACGAAGAGGAGGCTCGAGAAGAGCATGACGGCGAACGCGTACCAGTCGGAGCCGCGTGTGAAGGCGGGGGCTTTCGCCAGATCGACGCCGTAGAGCATCGGATCGAGGTACCGCTCGTGGCCAACGACGCAGGGGTAGGGGCCTACCTGCATTGAGTCGGCGTCGATGATCCGCGGATCGCCCGCGACGAAGAGCACGTTGCCGTCGTTGAGATCGCCGACGACGACGTTGGCGGCGTGCACGCGCGCGATGATCTCCGCGAGGCGCGCGAACGATGCGACCACGGCGCTCTGCGAGACGACGCCATCGCGGTAGCGCCGCTGCGCAAGGCGCGCCGCTTCGACGCCGTCAACGACGAGGGGCATCGTGAAGCCGAGAGGCTCGCCGCGGCTGCTCGTGACGATTTCCACAGGCGCGATGACTTCGCTCGGCAGCTTCGGGAACGCGCGAATCTTGTCGAACGTGAGCGCTCGCGCACGCACCTGCGCGTCGCGCACGGCCTGCGAAAGCGCCGCGTCGATCGGGTGGTAAATCTTGAACGCGCAGCCTGCCGCGCGAAAGACGCGCCCTTCGCCGCCGATGCCGACGAGGGCCGAGTCGTCGAGCGTGACAGCCTTTCCCCCCACCCGCACGAGGAGGCTCACGACGGCCTCCGTCGAAGGAGCGCGATCGTCACGTCGTCCTGCAGCCGACGGTCCGAGGAAGCGAGCGCGTGCAGGCGCTTCTGAAGGAGCGACGGGTTCGCCGCGTAGCGTGCGTCCAGGGCGACTTCGGCAAGGGTCGCTGCGGGATGGTCATGCGCCTCGGCCGCGGGCTGTTCGAAGGCGGCTGCGCCGTCGGTGGCGATCACGAGCGACTCGATTTCGTCGAGGGGCACCGACGCGAGGACGCGGAGTGCGCCGTCGCGCGCTCGCGCGTCGTCGTCGGCGAGAAGTGCATAGGCGAGATAATCGGGGGCGTTGTCGACGCCCGAATCGAGGACCACCACCGTGCCGTCGATGGCGTACAGCCCGTCGCCGCGACCGAGGACGAGCGCGCGCTCGGGCGTGAGGACGGCGACGAGAAGCGTGAAGAGAAACAGCTCGCCTATCACCGCCGCGCGCTCGCCGGGCCGCGGCGCGAGCTGGTCGAGAGCTCCCCCAAGCATCGCGCGAAGTCCCCCCGCGAGCGCCTCCGCGAGACTCGTCGCGTCGCCCGTCGTGCGCGCGAGGCGCGGACCGTTTGCGGCGATCCACGTCGCCGCGAGCCGCGCGCCGACTTCACTCGATCGCCCCTGCGAGCAGCCGTCGGCAACGACCGCGACGATTCGATCGCCGTCCTCCCGAAGGGCGAAGGCGTCTTGGTTGTTTCGCCCCGAGCGCCCGTGAGCGCGCCCGAGCGCGGACCCTCCGGCGAGGGAAAAGAGCTTTGAAAGCGGGGGGGCCATAGCGTCTCCTAGAAAGAGTAACTTGTACCTTTATAATGGTACTAATTACTCTTTCGTCAAGGCGCGCACGACAACGTTCCTCCTGACGCGGCGAGCGCGCGCTCTCGGCGCCGCTGCGTCAGTAAGGCGAGCTAGGCCGTCTCACGCCTTCGGTGACGGTGGACGGGCGCGAGCGGACTTCGCCGTTCGACACCTCGAACCACGGCGACGAGTTGCCGCACTCGACGCAGACGAAGCGGTACGTCGCCACCGGCGCGTCGACGCACAGTGCGACGGGCGCGCCGTCGGCGACGCAGAGCACGACGTCGTGGTCGCTCCATGTCTTCCACGCGTCGTCGAGCCGCTGGAGCGAGTTCAACTGCTCGTGGGCCGCGTCGCGTTCTTCGGGGGTCGGGGGGCGTCCGCCCATGCTTAGAAGGTACGCGCGAACGCGGCATCGCGCCGACTGTTTTCGCAACGCACTGCGCGGGGCGCCCGCCCGTCGCGACCCGCCACGGCTCGCCTGCTTTGTCCGAACGAAAAGTCGGCGTATATCCCGCGCCGTGAATCCTCGAGGTCGACGGGCACTCATCGTTGGCGCTACCGGCCGGCTCGGCGTGGCGATCGCACACGGACTCGCAGCGCGCGGCGACAAGCTCGTGCTCACGGCGCGCGATCCGGAAAAGCTCGCCGCGCTTTCGAAGGAAATCGCCGCGTCCCACGGCGAGGCGCCCCCCGTCGTCTGCGCCGACCTCACGCGCCCTGACGCGACCGACACGGTGATCGCAGGCGTACGCGCGGCCGTTCCACGCGTCGACGACATCGTGCTCGCGTGTGGCCCCTTTCCCCGCACGCCCTTCGCGACGCTCACGCGCGAAGACCTGCTCCACACGCTCACGGTCCACGCCATCGCCCCGCTGCTGCTCGTGCAGGGCTTCGCAAAGGATCTCGCCGCGTGTAAGGGCGCCGTCGTCGCATTGGGTGATGCGGGCGTGACGCGCGCGTACACCAACCACGTCGCCTACATCACGGCGAAGGGCGCGCTCCAAACTGGGCTTCGTGCGCTCGCCGTCGAGCTCGCGCCCGACGTGCGCGTGAACCTCGTGGCCCTGGGAATCGTCGCCGACCCCGAGGCCGACGGCGATCCGCTGCGCACGCATAGGCTCGCGACCCGCTCACCGCTCGGCCGTTTCGGCACGCCCGAAGAAGTGGTCCACGTCGTCCTCGCGATGCTGGACGCCACGTGGGCAACGGGCGAAATCTGGGGCGTCGGCCGGTAGCGCGCGGCACCCGGCTGCTGCGGACGCGATAGCGTCGGTCGGCCGCGCTCGACGGCGCCGACGTGACATTCGGCCGTTTCGCTTGGCCTTCCTAGCCATCGCGTCCTCGCGACGCCCGGCGACGGTCTCTACGCGGGGAGTGGCGTGCGGCGCATAGGTGCTCTGAGCGCTGAGCGCTGAGCGTGAATATTGATTGGGATGGGCAGTGGGAGTGGGGGGCGGACTTGGCATTGCGCGTGGGGCGCGGTGGCGCTGGCGTCTTCATCTCGCGTTTACGCACGGTGCGGGCGGGCAGTGAGTGATGTGGGAAAACCGCATATGGCTGGGGTGCACGGGGCGTTTTGCTCGTCATAATCTGTTGGAGCGCCAACGAATTTCGCGTGGATCTCGGCCGTATCAGGCTGTTTTTCTGTAAAATTCGGTACACTCCGCACAGGCTGGCGCTATACCAGTAAGATTAAGGCGACTTAATCTCGCCCTCACCTTCGGGCGGACGCAACCATGACCCTCCCCAAATCCTCCTTGGCCGAATCCGCAGTCCGATCCGTCCGTCCCATGCGCGAACGGATTGCTCGGCTTCGCCTCTGGCGCTGTGTTGAGATCGGCGAGGGGCTTTCGGCGGTGGGTCGCGTTTATGTGCGCGGCGCGGGCCGTGTTCGGCTAGGCGCGCGCGTAACGCTCGACGCGAGCGAGGCGCCCATCGAGCTTCACGCGCTCGAGGGGGCTGAAATTGTGATTGGCGACGACGTGGTCATTTGCGGTGGCACGTCGATCGAGGCGCAGGCCCTCGTGAGCATTGGCGCGCGCGTTCGTATCGAGCGCTTTTGCAAAATCATCGACAACCACTTTCACGCCGTTCACGGCAGTCGTACCGTCAGGCCGGGCTCGAAGCCGGTCGTGGTCGGCGACGACGTCACGCTCGGCGCGCGCGTGATTCTCCTGTCCGGGGCGTCGGTCGGCGCAGGTTCGCTCATTCACGCTTCGAGCGTCATTTCGCGGCGCGTCCCCGCGGGCTCCGAAATGATGGGCGTCCCCGCCATGGCCGTGCGCCGGCTCGCTGCCGAATAGCGCGGCGCTCGTTTACGATTTTTTGCGTCGCTGAAGCTGCTGCTTCGCCGCCTGGATAACGACCCCCGCGGTGTTCTTGCTCTTCGCCAAGATCTTGAGCTCGTCATCGCGTAAGTGGCCAATGAACTTCGACGCATAGAGAAACGGCGTTCGAGGGTTGGCGACCAAGTTGAACTTGATCGTGTGATTGGCGCTCCACTGCTTGCTTCGCGCAATGGCGGCGAGCACCGAATCGGACACGTTTCGCGCCGTGCTGATGCGGATGATTTCGTTCTCTTGAATCATCGGGCTCTTCACGGCGGCCATCGCCACGAGCTTGTTCGTATCGCGCACGAGGAGCGCGCGCTCGCCCGACGTCCCCAGCATTGCACGGCGAATGCGCTGTGAAATCGTCATCGCGGCGAGTTGCGCGTGGAGCGGGAGAACCTTCTCGGCGACCTTCTCTTCGCCCGTGGCTTCATCCAGCACGTGGGTCTCTTCCGGCTTCACCTCGAGCTCCAGCGCCTCGGCCATCTTCTCCGTCTGTTTGAAAACGATGTCGTCGTAGGTCGGCTCGGGGCTCGCTTCGGGAATCAGCTCGTTGGCAATCGCGGCGGCGGCCTCTTCGTAGGCCGTCACGCCCGTGAGCTCGATTTTGTTGCGCACCGCCAGCTCGATCAGCCGGTCGGCCGTCGACATGCGGGTTGCGCGGTTCATGTAGAGCTTCTCGATGATCTCCGGATGGCGCAGAAGGCGCTCTTCGTTCGTCGCAATGAGCTCGGCCACCAGCTCGCTCCCGATCGCGGCGACTGCCACCACCGTGTGCATCGCGATGCCGGGGAGCATCAGGATCTTCTCCATCGTCGCTGCGTCGGCCGCGTAATAGATGGCGATGGCGTCGATGACGCCCGGCAGCAGCGGTCCCGAGAGCGCGCCGTTCAAGAGCGGCGCGGGGAGCCTTTCGAGCGTGGCGCGCGCGGTGGTGCGGACGGCGTCGTCCTCCGACTCCGCGAGCATTGCGATGACGGTCAGCGCGTCGTGGGGCCTGAGACCGGGCGAAATGCCGCGCGCCGCCATTTGGCGCAGCGCGGGGGGCGCCTTCGGGTCGAGGATCTTCTGCGCGGGAACGGGGAGCGTCGCAATGTCGATGACGGGATTCATCTAGCTTTCAACATTATGGCGCGGTCGCTCCGAATCGTCCCCTAGCCGCGCCGTTCCGAGAGACTTATTCTCCGACATCGGCCGTCGAACGGCTCGAGGCACTTTTCAACGAGCGAGGGAGAGCACGATGGGCGTCTTCGATTTCGTAAAGCAGGGCGTGCGCGCCGGCAT
>JANXMC010000546.1 GCA_025354825.1 Myxococcales bacterium | reverse complement strand
GTCGCTGCGCGGCGTGCCGATCATCGCGATCACGGCCGAGGGGGACAAGGAGACGTCCTTCGCCGTCGGCTGCGACGGGTTCATTCAAAAGCCCATCGACGCGCGGAGGTTCTCGCAACAGGTTCGGCAGTTCATGGGCGGCTACCGCGAGCCGTTCATCTCGTCCGCCGATGCGACGGGCGAGCGCCTGCGCGTGCAGAGCGGCCGCATCGTCGCGCACCTCGAGGCGAAGGTCGCCGAGCTGTCGTCGGCCTACGAGCGCGTGCGCGAGGCCGAGCGCCTGCGAACGGAGTTCTATCGTAATATGTCCCACGAGCTCGCGACGCCGCTCACGCCGATCGTGGGGTATCTTCGGATGCTCATCGACGAAGAGCTCGGGCCGCAGACGAAGCCCCAGGCGAAAGCGCTTCGGGCGATGGACGACTGCGTGCGAAGGCTCCGCGGTGTTCTCGACAACCTGGTCGACGTGACCAACCTCGAGACTGGACGCATGCGGTTCTTCCACCGCGAGTACGATTTCCTCGACACCGTGCGGCGTGCCGTCGCAGCGCTCGCCGACCAGTTCGCCGAGCGGCGCATCACGCTCGTCGAAGAGCTTCCGCGCGGCCCGCTCACGGCCTACGGCGACTCCGACCGGCTCGGCCGCGCGATGCTGCAGCTCCTCGACAACGCCGCGAAGTTCACCCCCGAAGGCGGCGCCGTCGGCGTTCGCGTACGCGTCCTCGAGAACACGTACGAGTTCGTCGTCGCCGACTCGGGGCCCGGCATTCCGGCCGACCGCGCGACCCAGGTCTTCGAGCCATTTTACCAGGTCGACGGCTCGCCCACGCGCGCCCACGGCGGCACGGGCGTAGGCCTCGCCATCGCGCGCCGCGTGGCCCGAGGTCTCGGCGGCGACGTGCGCGTCGGGGGCGGCTTCACCATCGAAGGGACGTTCCTCCCGGGCGCCGCCTTTGGCCTTTCCGTCGCGAAGCGCGCGCCCATCGTCGTCGAGGGGCAGGCGCCGTGACTGCCGCGCCGTCGGCGCGCGTTTACCTCGATTGGAACGCGACCACGCCGCCGCTTCGCGCGGTGCTTCACGCGATGATGGCCGCGGGGACCGATGCGTGGGCCAACCCGTCGAGCGTGCACGGGCACGGTCGCCTGGCGCGCGCCCGTGTCGAGGACGCCCGCGCGGCCGTCGCCGAGCTCGCGGGGGTCGACATCCGCGACGTGATTTTCACGGCGGGTGGGACCGAAGCGAACAACCTCGCATTGCGATCGCCGTTCGTCGGCGCGGGCGCTCCCGTCGGCACGCTCGTGACGAGCCGCCTCGAGCATCCGTCCGTCACGCGCGTGGCCGAGGCTCTCGAGCGCGAAGGGCGCGCGAAGGTCCGCTGGCTCGACGTCACGCGCGGTGGCGTCGTCGATCTCGAAGACCTCGATCGCGCCCTGCGCGAAGGCCCCGTCGGCCACGTGAAGCTCGTCGCCGTCCAGGCCGTCAACCACGAAACTGGCGTTGTTCAGCCTACACACGAGATCGCCGCGATGGCCCACGCAAAGGGCGCGCGCGTTCACGTCGACGCCGTGCAGGCCTTCGGTCGTTCGCGCGATGTCGCGCCCGAAGCCGACACGCGCAGCATCGCGGCCCATAAGCTTCGCGGCCCCAAAGGCGTTGGCGCGTTGGTCCTAAAGCAAGGAGCGCGCATCGAGCCGGTGCTGCTCGGGGGCGCGCAAGAGCGCGGCTTGAGGCCCGGCACCGTCGACCCTGTCGCGGCCGCAGGCTTTGCCGTAGCGGCCGTTCACGCGCGCACGAGCCCCACGCGCTACGCGGCCGTCGCGCCTCGGCGGGATCGTCTCGCGGACGCGCTCGTTGCCCTCGGAGGCGAGCTCAATGGAGCGGGGGCGCACGTACTGCGCGCGCCGCATGTGGTGAGCGTGTCGTGGGCAGGTTGGGTTGGCGCCGAAATGGCGGCGGCGATCGATCTCGAAGGCGTTTCGATCTCGAGCGGCAGTGCGTGCAGCGCGGGGACGATCGAGCCGTCGCCCGTGATCGAAGCGATGCTCGGCACCCCGCGCGCGTCGTCGAGCGTGCGGATCTCGCTGGGTGAAGAGACCACCGACGCGGATGTCGACGCGTGCATCGCCGCGTTCGAGCGCGTCCTGGCGCGAGGTCGCTGAGGAGCGCGCGGCAGCCTAGGAGTCGGGCTGCCCGCGCGGCTTCAGCGTCTCAGTTTGCCCAGGCCGCGTTTTTCGAGGGGCCGCTGCCGCTGCCGCCGGCGACCTGGATCGGAATCCAGAACGCTTTGACCTTCGCCGTCGCGCCCGCGCGCTCATACCCCGCGAGGCCGAAGAGGACGTTCCAAAAGTAGCCGCTCGGGTTCTCGCCGTACGAGAAGAACGGCACGATGTGGAACTGCCAATCGAGCCCGCCCGACACGCGCTTCTGCAGGTAGACGGTGTTCGCCGCGACCTGGGTGACCGAGTCTTTCTGCGTGTCGGCGAAGCGCCAGTAGACCGGGAAGCCGATCGTCGTGCGGCCCGTGGGGTTTGCGAAGTCCCAGAAGAACGGCGCGATCACCGTGTGCGACGAGGTGCCGCTGCGACCGAGATAAATGAGCGGATGCATATCCGCCTCCCAGCCGTCGAGGTCGTTCGAGAGCGTGAAGGTCGGGAACACCCAGTGGCTTCGCGAGATGCCGTACGTGTCCCAGCGCCCGTAGAGCGGCGTGAGAATGCTTCGGCCGATGGGGCTGTGGCCATAGCTGAAGAGAGGCAAAATCGTGAGCGAGCTCGCCCCCGTATCCTTGTCGGAATACTTGAAAAAGAGCGGCAGAATCGGCCCGGCGACCGTGAACGACGTGGCGCCGTTGCGCGTCTCCGCGTGGGAGTAAAACGGCGTCAGCATCGTGTCGGCCGTCTTCGTCATGCGACGGAGGTAACCGGGGACGATGAAGAGCGACACGTCGTCGGTGTGGCCGTAGTGGAAGAACGGAAAGAGCGTCGTATGCGACTCGCGCTTGCCGAGAGCTTCGGGCCGCCCTTCGATATGGAAGAAGAACGGCGCCACGTCGAAGATGCGGCGCTTTAGGTTCGTCTCGGAAACGATGGGGCCGATGATCGTAAGGCGGTTCTCGTCGATTTCCCGCGAGCGCGTGTAGAAAAGCAGCGGCGGGATGAGCGTGTACGTCTTGTGCGCGCCGTCCGTGTCGCCGTTGTCGCCGTGGAAGAAGAGCGGCGCGATGCCGAGGTCGACGTTGGCGTTGGTTCGCGTGCGGAAGTACGGGCCGACGAGTGTAAAGGCGCCGGTCTGGTTCCAGTGCGACGTCGTGAGGAGCGCCGGCATGTGGAAGTAGCCGCCGTCTTTGCGCTCACCTTGAAAGTAGAGCGGCGCGAGCCAGTTGTCGTTCTCGCCGGGCGCTTGCCGATGCACGAACGGGCCGACTACCAGCAGGTGGCTGTCGTCGTCGCGGACGCGCCAGAAGAGCGGGAACACCACGTCCGCGTCGACCTTCGGCGAGCGACGGTTGTAGTAGGCGACGGCGATGAGCGACTCGCGGTCTTCTTGCGAGGCCGTGCCCGTCGTCGTTGCGCCTGCGGTCGACGTGGGCAGGCCGCGCGTGTGCTCGAGATAGAGCGGCGGAAGAAGGCGAAAGCGGTAGTCGCCTTTGCGCTCTTCGTAATACGGAAAATATTTGTGCGTCGTCGCGCCCACGGGCGGAGGCGGCGGAGGCTCCGCGAGATCGCTTCCGATACGCGCCGCCACATCGGGCGAGACGGCGAGCGGATTCGGCGGCGCTTGCGGCGTGGGCTCGGCGCGCGCCGGATCTTGCGGGTCGCCGGGTTTTGCGGCGTCGGCGGGCGCGGTGGGCGCGGTGGTGTCGCCGGGTGCCGTGGGCGTAGCCGCAGCGGGCGCGTCGCCGTCCACGGGAGCCGCGGCGGGAGCGGCCGGATCGGGGGTGGGCGCGGGAGCGGGCTGCGCCTGGCGCTGGCGGAAGCGCCCGCCGGGCCCGGGCGGCGGTTGCTGCGCCGCGGCCGTGCCTGCGATGAGCAGAAGCGGCAGCGCCGCGAGGAGCGGACGATGCCTCACGTGTTTCCTTTAGCGGGGGACCCTCGATCGACGGCGATCGCGCGCGATTCGCTCGCGACGATACGGTCGACGACGATGGGGACTACGCGATCTCGAGGGACCGTGTCTTGGGTGTGGCCGGCGAGATCTTTGATCGTCACCGTGTTCTCGGAGAGCTCGGCGTCGCCGATGATCAGCGCAAGGCGCGCGTTGAGCGCGTTTGCGCGGCGGAGCTGGCTCTTCATCGACGACGGCCGCGTCTCGACTTCGCACGCTACGCGCTGCTGCCGAAGCTCGCGCGCGAGGACGAGCGCGGCAGCCATGGCGGGCGCGCCCGTCTTGTCGTGGGGCGCGATGAAGACGTCGCAGACCGGCGTTTCGGGGGTCGCCTCGCTCGCGAGGAGCAGCCGCTCGAGACCCGCCGCGAAGCCGATCGCGGGGACCTTCGGCCCGCCGAGGCCTTCGATCATGTTGTCGTAGCGACCTCCGCCGACCACCGTGTCGCCCGCGCCGAGAATCGCCTTGGCGGCCTTAATCTCGAACAGCGTGCGGGTGTAGTAGTCGAGCCCGCGAACGAGCCGCGGCTCGACCTTGTAGGGGGTGCCGAGAGCGTCGAGGTAGCGGCGGGTTTCGTCGAAGTGCGCCTGATCGTCGTTGTCGAGAAAATCGAGGATCGTCGGCGCATCGGCGACGGCTTCGATGTCGGCGGGGGCCTTCGAGTCGAGGATGCGAAGCGGGTTGATCGCGAGCCTGCGCAGCGACTCGGCGCTGAGCTTGTCTTTCTTCGGCTCCAGGTGGCTGACGAGCGCCGCGCGGTACCGATCGCGCGTGCCAGCGCCGCCGAGGGAGTTGATGAAGACCTCGCTGTCGCGAACACCGATCGCCGCCAAAAACGAGACGATCATGTCGATCATCTCGGCGTCCGACGCGGGGCCCGCATCGCCGAAGAGCTCGGCGCCGACCTGGTGAAACTGCCGGTAGCGGCCGCGGGCCGGGCGCTCGCCGCGGAACATCGGGCCGACGTAATACCAGCGGCTGACAGGCTCGTTCTTGTGAACGCCGTGCTCGACGTAGGCGCGCGCCGCGCTGGCGGTGCCTTCGGGGCGGAGCGTGAGCGGCTCGTCGTGGTGCACGAACGAGTACATCTCTTTTTCGACGACGTCGGTCCCCTCGCCGATCGCGCCGACGAAGAGGCGCGTCGACTCGACGTAGGGCGTGCGGACTTCGCGGAAGCCGTGCAGCTGCATCGTCCGCGCGAATTCTGCCTCGACGCGATGCCACCGCCCGATCTCGGCGGGGAGCACGTCGTTCATGCCTTTTACGGCGCGGATCGGGGTCATTGGTAAAACAACACGGCTGGTTCTCGCAAAGACAGGGAAAGCGTGCGGCGTCTTATCACCTTTGGTTGCGGCCCGGGTCAAGCGCGCTTAACTGCACGTTCGTGACGGAGAAACGAAAGCGGCAGGCCGGCGCGGCGGGCGTGCCGGGTACCTCGGCGCGGACCATGGCCCTCGACCTCGGCGGCGTCCGCGTTGGTATGGCGATCGACGACGACCTCGGCCTTTATGCCCATCCGCGCGGTGTGCTCGACGGGCGCGACCGCCAGGCCCTGATGAAGGCGCTCACGCAGCTCGCGATCGACGAGAACATCGGCCGCTTCATCGTGGGGCTGCCACTCGATATGCGTGGCGGTGAGGGGGAGGGGGCGCGGCGCGCGCGCGGGCTCGCGCAGTCGATCGCCAACGCAACGGGGCGCGCCGTCGAGCTTTACGACGAGCGGCTGTCGACGGTCGAAGCGCGCCGATCCCTTGCGGCGAGCGAGATCAACGGGAAAAAGGCGAAAGCCCGCATCGACGAAGCGTCGGCGTGCGTGGTCTTGCAGGCGTGGCTCGACAAGCGGGCGCTCGGTGGGCGTGGCTGACGCGGCCGTGAGCGGGGCGCGCGGCTCGCGCGCGACGTGACGCGATGAGCGACAGCAAGCCGCCGAAAAAACGGGCGACGCCACGCAAGCGTCCGTCGAAATCGAGCCCGCCGAAGAGCGAGCTCTTGCCGGCAGGGGCTCGGCGCGAGGGGCGATCCGACCGCGCGCCGCGCCGTCTCGTTCCGCGCGGCCTCGCGTGGTCGTTCGCCCTTCTCGGCGTCGTCGTAGGCGCGGCGGCGCTCGCGCTGTTCGTCCTTTACCCAACGCGCAGGGGGCCGGGCTCGGGGCGGGAGATCGAGCTCGTGGTGCCGGGCGACGAGTCCGCCGAGGCGCTCGCGTCGCGCCTCGAAGCCGCCGGCGTCTTGACCGACCCGCGCCTTTTCGCGCTGTTCGTTCGCGCCTCGGGTGGCCCCGGCCACGTCGCGCGCGGGGCCCACCTGCTCACCGACGATCTCCCGCCCGGTGAGCTTCTTCGTCGCCTCGAACGGAGCCCGTTTGCCGGCCACGCGCGCATCACAATCCCCGAGGGGTGGACGCGCTTCGACGTCGCGCGACGCTTGCAGACCAATCAAGTCACGACCCTCCGCGCCTTCCTCGATGCGACGACGAGCCGGCAGCTCCTCGACGAGCTCGCCCTCACGGGCGAAAGCGCCGAGGGGTTCCTCTTTCCCGCGACCTACGACTTTCCGAAGGACAGCGATGCGGTCGACGTCGTCCGCCGCATGAAGGCCGAGTTCGACAAGCGTTACGGCGCCCTCGAACAGCGAAATCAGCCCGGGCTCCTCGATCTCACGCAGTCGCTCGGATGGGGGACGCGGGAGATTGTCACGCTCGCGTCGATGATCGAGAAAGAGGCGGTGCAGAACGACGAGCGCGCCATCATCGCGAGCGTTTTTCTGAACCGCCTGCGCGATCCGGCGTTCAAGCCGAAGCTCCTTCAGTGTGATCCAACCGCGGGCTACGGCTGCCTCACCGCGCCCGGCGTGGCGCCGTCGTGTGCGAGCTACACGGGGAAGATCACGCACGACGTCGTCGCGGACGCGGCCAATCCGTACAATACGTACAAGCACGAAGGGCTCCCGCCCGGGCCCATCGCGAACCCCGGCGCGCGGTCCCTCGAAGCCGCGCTCTCCCCAGCGACGACGCATTTCCTCTACTTCGTTGCTCGCGGCGAAGGGCGCCACACGTTCTCCGAGACGTACGCGTCCCACGCGAGCGCGGTCCACACGACGCCGAGCACGACCCCCGCGCCCCCGTCACCGGGGTCGCGCTAGCACACCCGCGACGGCGTACCCGAGCGCACGATCGCCTACGTTTTCCGGCAAAAATACTCCGACCTCGAGCACGGATGATTGCCGCGCGCGACGGGCGCGCTCGATCCTGGAATGATATGTTGTCATCGAAGTCGCGATCCGCCGTCCGGGCGAAATCGCCGCCGATAACCTTTCTTTCGAGGTTTGCCGATGTTGAGTCACCGCTGGGGCTCGCTCCTCGTTGCCGCGTGCGTAGTGGGTGCCTCCGCCGCCGCGTGCGGAACGTCTGAAGACACATCGCAATTTCGAAACGGCGAGCCCGACAGCGGTCTCGACGCGAGCTTCGCGGAAGGCGGCGGCCCCGTTTTCACCGACGAAGACGGCGGAACGAGCGTCGACCCGCTCGGCGCGATCGTCATCGCGCCGCTCAACGCGACGGTCGACGTCATCACGGGCCAACCGACGCCCATCGTGCAGTACACCGCGACGATCGGCAGCACGGCCGTCGCCGCGACGTGGCGCATCGACCGCGGCGAGATCGGGACGATGACCGCCGCGGGCGTCTTTACGCCCAAGGGTCTGGTCGGCGGCAAAGCGACGGTCACCGCGTCGTACCGCGGCAAAGAGGTCACGACGAACGTCACCGTGCGTATTCAGGTCACGCAGAACGGCGCAACAGCGCCGGTCGCCGATGCAGGCGGCGGAAGCGGTGGCGCGGGCGGCGTCGGCGGCGAAGGGCCGGGCGGCGCGATCGACGCGGGCAAAGTGGCCGTGCTCCACGGCACGCCGGTGGTTCAGGCGGGCCTCGGCTTCCTCTATCCGTACGACGGCACGGTCTGGCCGCGCGGCATTCTCGCGCCGCTCCTTCAGTGGTCGACGGGTGGCCGCACCTTCGACGCGGTGTCGATCAAGATCACCGAGGCCTCGTTCTCCTACGAGGGCACCTTCGCGAAGCCCGCCGCGGCGTCCACCTTTCAGCGCCACCCCGTTCCGCAAGACGTCTGGCGCCAGCTCGCCCTCTCGAACGCCGGCG
>JANXMC010000323.1 GCA_025354825.1 Myxococcales bacterium | reverse complement strand
GCCGCGGGTGATCGATTCCGCTCGACCAACCGACTCGCTTCGGCAAGGTGACACCTGATACGCACGCTTCCGTGCTCGCTACGTACCGACGTTCGGGGGAGAGCTCACTCGTAGGGATCTAATAGACCAGACAGCACAACGCGGAATTTCGCGCGCAGCCGGGGGCGGAGGCGGCGGAGATGTCGAACGGACGATCCATCAACGAGGTGGTCGAGCTACGCGAGCGCGTGGCCCGGCTAGAAGCTGCTCTTGGAGCAAGCGACGCACGGCTGCGCGCGCTGACCGAAAGTCTGCCATTCGACTTTTGGATCATCGATCGCGACGGCCGCTATGCGGTCGTGAACTCTGCGTTCCGGCGAACGTGGGGCGATTCCGTTGGGAAAACTCCCGACGAGAGCGCGCCGACGCCCAAGCTCCGTGCTCTGTGGGTCGAAAACAACCGCCGCGCCTTCGCCGGCGAGACGGTGCACGACGAGGTCACCATCGAGCTCGCGGGCGAGCCGCGCCACTACTTGAACATCCTCACGCCCATCGTCGAAGGCGGCGTGCAGCTCGGCATCCTCGGCATCAACATCGACATCACCGACCGCCGTCGCCTCGCCGAGCAGACCGAGCGCGCGCAGAGAATGGAGTCGGTCGGGGTCCTCGCCGGCGGCATCGCCCACGACTTCAACAACCACCTCATGACGATCATGGGGAACATCGCTCTCGCGCGCCGTGACGTCGCGACCACCTCCCGAGCGGCGCTCTTGCTGCTCGAGGCCGACAAGGCCTGCTTGCACGCTCGCGGGCTTACGCAGCAGCTCCTCACGTTCGCCCGAGGCGGCCAGCCCGTGCGCCAGACGACGCCCCTCGGCGATCTCGTGCGCGCGTCGGCGCGGCTCGCCGTGCGCGGCGCCAACTGCAAGTGCGAGCTTCAGGTGCAGGACGATCTGTGGCCCGCCGACGCCGACGCGGGGCAGCTCGAACAGGTCGTGCAAAACCTCGTGCTCAACGCGAGCCAGTCAATGCCCGAGGGCGGGACCGTGCGCGTGTCCGCAGAGAACTTCGTCGTGCGCGCGGGGTCGAGCGTGGAGCTCCCCGCGGGCCGCTACGTGAAAATCGAAGTCGGCGACGACGGCATCGGCATCGCAGACGACGCGCTCGCGCGGATTTTCGAGCCGTATTTCACCACCAAGGACAAGGGGCGCGGCCTCGGTCTTTCGGTCGTCTATTCGATCGTCCGAAAACACGACGGCGCCGTCTTCGCGCGCTCGCAGCTCGGCGCGGGGACGACGATGCACGTCTACTTGCCGGCGACCGAGGCGCCCGCACGCGCGTCGTCGTACTCGCTCATGGTCGCGGCGACGCGCTCCTACGGCCACGTCCTCGTGCTCGACGACGAGCCACCGATTCGCGTCGTCACGGCGAGAATGCTGAAGGAGCTCGGCTACCACGCCGCCACGGCATCGACGGTCGACGAAGCCGCGATGCTCTACGAGCGGGCCCTCGCGACCGACGATCCGTTCTCCGCCGTCATTCTCGATCTCACGATCCCCGGCGGCCCTGGCGGCCTCGAGTGTTTGCAAATTCTCCGGCGCATCGATCCGCGCGTGCGCGCGATCGTCGCGAGCGGCTACTCGAGCGACCCCGTCATGAGCGATCCGCGACGCCACGGCTTTCTCGGTGTCCTCGCCAAGCCGTTCAGCCTCGACGATCTCGAAGGCGTGTTGGCCGCGATTCTCCCGCCCAGCGAGCCCGAAGACGTGCGGCCCGGCGCGGCGTGACTTCGCCGTGAGCCTCTGGTAGTTGCGCCGCGATATGCAGATCGCGTGGCTATTTCCTGGGCAAGGGTCGCAGTCCGTCGGCATGGCCAAAGACGTGTTCGAGGCATTCGTCGCAGCGCGTGACGTCTTTACGCGCGCCGACGCCGCCCTCGCGAGCGTCATGGACGAGCCGCTCTCGAAGCTCGTCTTCGAAGGCCCGAAGGAGGCCCTAACGCTCACGGCGAATACGCAACCCGCGATCGTCGCGACGAGCTGCGCGCTCCTCGCCGCTATCCGCGAGGCGTTCCCTTCCCTCCCCGCACCCGCGTTCGCCGCCGGCCATTCCCTAGGCGAGTACTCGGCCCTCGTCGCCGCAGGTGCGCTTTCCCTCGAAGACGCCGTGCGCATCGTGCGCGCGCGCGGGGCAGCGATGCAGGAAGCCGTCCCCGCCAACGTCGGCGCGATGGCGGCGGTGATGGGGATCGACGCAACGCTGCTCAACGACATTTGCGCACGCGCCGCCCAGGGCGAGGTCGTGAGCGCCGCGAACTTCAACGCGCCGGGCCAAATCGTCATCGCGGGACACTCGGGTGCAGTTGCCCGCGCGAGCGAGCTCGTCTCGGCCGAAAAAGGGAAAGCGATTTCGCTCCCCGTCAGCGCGCCGTTCCACTGCGCGCTCATGGCCCCCGCAGCCCTCGTCGTCGCGCGCGAGCTCGAGACCGTCGGCATCAAGCCGCTCGCATTTCCAATCGTCGCGAACTTCACCGCCGAGCCCAACGACGACCCCGATCGCGCGCGCGCGCTCCTCGTGAAACAGGTCGACGGCGCGGTGCGCTGGGAAGAATCGATCCGCGCGATTTACGATCGCGGCGTGCGCCACGCCCTCGAGATCGGCCCGGGAAAAGTGCTGGCCGGCCTCGTGAAGCGCATCGCGAAGGACATGAAAGTCCTCAGTGTCAACGACGTGGCGTCGGTGGCGCACGTCGAGGCCTTTCTCGCGTCGTGAGGGCGACCCGCGTGCAGCGTCGTTCGCTGAGCAGTCAATGACGCGCGGCGCAAGGGGCAATTCGAGTCTCGCGAGCGGCGCGTAGGGCGCTACGCCCATGAACGGCTGTTGAACACCGAGAGAAACCGTGGTCTTAAGGCGACGCGTTTCTCCGGATGCGCCCAACGCGAATACCGACGAAGGGATATTTCTGAGATGTTTCGACTCGACGGAAAGATCGCGCTCGTAACGGGCGGCTCCCGCGGAATCGGTCGCGCCTGCGCCGAGGCTCTCGGCGAGCAAGGCGCCACCGTGATCGTGAACTACGTGAAGGGCGAAGCCGCCGCGCGCGAGGTCGC
>JANXMC010000515.1 GCA_025354825.1 Myxococcales bacterium | reverse complement strand
ACGCGAGCATCGACTATCTCCCGGTTCGAAAGTCGAACAAGGGGATCATCCTCGGCGTCGTCGGCGTCCTCGCCGCAGCGGCCGCGATCTTCGGCATTCGCGCCGCGACGAGCAGCGACGCGCCCGCGCCGATTCCCGTCGCCACCGGCACGATGGCCGAAGAGCGCGTGATTCCGCCGCCGCCCGTCGCCCTCGCAGTGCCGGTGGCAACGCCCGTCGCGACCACCGCCCATGTCGCGCCGCCTCCCGTGGCCGCAGCGCCCGCTCCCACGCCGCCGCCCGCCCCCACGCCCGCGAAGAGGGCCGAAGTGGCGCACGTCACGCATGAAGCCGCACCCAAGGCCGCGGCCCCCGCACGCAAGGCCGCGCCCGCGCCGCGTCCCGCGGCCGAGCACGCCGCCGCGCCCAAACCCGCAACGCGCCCGGCAGGCGGCACGATCGTCCGCGACAATCCGTTCTGACCTGCCTGAAAATCGCCTAGACACCCAAATCCGACCGGTGTCTGCTCGCGCGAATCCACCGCTCGATAGCACCCGTCTGCCCGCACCATGAAGATCCGCTCTTTTGCCACCGCGCTCGCCCTCTCTTCTCTCCCCGCCGCCGTGATGTCCTTCTCGGCACCGGCGCAGGCGCAGTCGGCTTCCGACGACGCATCGACGAAGGCCGCGCGCGCGCGCTTCCAAGAGGGCGTCGACTTTTTCGACAAGGGTCAGTTCGAGAACGCACGCGCGTCGTTTCTTCAGGCCTACGCGCTCCGTAAGCACCCGGCGGTTCTGTTGAACCTCGCACAGAGCAGCCTGCGATCGAACCACCCGCTCGAAGCGTCGCGCTTCTTCCAACAGTTCCTTCGCGAGGCGCAGAACATCACGCAAGCGCAACGGGACACGTGCAACTCGGGCCTCGCCGAAGCGCGCGCGCGCCTCGGTCGCATCGACGTGAGCGCCCCGACCGCCGCAGAAATCTCGGTCGACGGTGAGCGCATCGGAAGCGCGCCTCTCGACAGCGCGGTCGACGTCGAGCCGGGCACCCACGTCGTCAAAGCGCGCACGACCGAAGGGCGCGAAGAGTCGCAGAGCGTCGCCGTCGCCACGGGGCAGAAGGCCAGCGCGCGCTTCGGGGCGAACACCCCGCCGCCGCCCGTCGCCGCGCCGCTTTCCGTCGCGCCCGTCGATACGTCGGCGCAGGTCGCCGTGCCGCCGCCACCTCCGGCCGTCGAATCGGCGCCGCCTGCGAGCGACGCGAACGCGGGCGCGGCGACGCCGAGTCGCCCGCGCCACTTGACCACGTGGGCCCCGGTCTGGATCGGCGCGGGCGTCGCGGTGGCCGGCGGGATCACGGCCATCGTGTTCGCGTCGGCGAAGAGCTCGGCGCAGAAGAACGCCGACAGCGTCGAAGCGGCGATCGTGAAGAGCCGCAACGAAGAAGGGCTCACCGGCAAAGGCGCGTGCGTCTCGCCGACGTCGAAGTATACGAAGGCCTGCAGCGCGCTTTCCGACAACCGCAGCACGGTCAATACAGACGCGACGCTCGCGAACATCGGCCTCGGTGTCGGAATCGCCGGCGGCGTGCTCGCAGTCGGCTGGCTGCTCCTCGGCCCGCGCACCGACGACGGCGCGCCCACCCCCACGACAGGCATTCGTTCGCTGAAGCCCGCGCCGATCATCGGCCGCGAGACCAACGGCTTCTCGCTGTCCGGCGCGTTCTGACCTCGCGCGCGATTCAGCGCCGCGTCACGGGTAGCTGAAGATCCGCACGGCCTCCGGCGCCATACCGTCGGATCCTTGCTCGCGCGCCAGCGCGGCGACGCGGCAGACGTGCCCGTCGCAGCCTGCGTCGACGACCGCGTCGGCAAGCTGAACGCGCCGCTCGAGGGGGCCGAGGCCGGCGGCGTCGACCCGCCGAAATGCGAAGCCAGCGATGGGCGCGGCGCCGCGCGTGGTGCCGTCGGTGGTCGCCTTCTCGCCGCGCGTCACGCGCTCGGCCCAGGCGGGAATCAGCGCGCCTTCGACGCGACCGATGGCGAACGGGCCGACGTCGCGACCGCACTCGCCAGGGGCGAGGTCGAGGGGCGTGACCTTCGCGGTCGCCCGGTCGATGACCAGCGCGTGGACACTCGACGCCGTCTGCGTCGACCCCGCGCAGCCTCCGTTCGCCTCGCGCGTATGGACGAGCACCACGGCCCGGGCGTCGGCGTCGAGGGCTACGAGGTCGTCGTCGGGCGAAAGCTTCGCCGCGAGCCGTTTCCAGGGCGTGAGCGCACCTTGCCGAACTTCGCGCTGCCAGAGGCCGCCGGTCTCGCCGAGGCGCACCACGCCGAAGTCATCGCCGACGGAATAGGTCGCGTGCTCGCGCTCCTCCTCGCGCGGAAAGTCCGAGTCGCGGGCGAGCATCAGCTTGCGGGCGATCGTTTCGCCTTCCGCGGACGCGACCGTGAGCGCGACGTCGTCATCGCCGCGGGCCGAGACGAAGATGCGCCGGGGGCCGCACAGGAGCTCGGGCTCGCGGTCGGCGGCGAGCACCGTGACGTCGACGGTCGGCGCATCACCCGCTGCGACGCGGACGTGCGGGTCGCCCTTAGGCGCCGCGTCGATCCACGCGATACCCGAGTCGGTCGCGCACGCGAGCGCGCCGATGTCGACGGGCCCGCCGTGGAGCTTGCCGTCGGCGTCGACGACGACCGCCTGCTTCACGGGCGTGCCGTCGCGCGGGCCGCGCCAAAAGACGACGACGCGGTCGCCCGCGGCCTGCACGTGAAGGCTCACGCCGGGCGCCCACTTCACGCCGGTGAGCACGTCGCGCGTCCACGTCGGGTCGCCGTCGCCTGCCCGCAGGCGCGCGAGGACGACGACGCCGCGGGCGGCATCGAGCCCGCCCACGAACGTCGCGCCGCCGCGGAGCGTGGTCGCGGCGATGGGGGCCGAGAAGCGTAGGTTGCCTGTAGCGACGGAGGGCGAGGATACGGCAATCGGCTTGGCGCTCGCCGCCGCACTTGCCGCGGCGACGGCCGTTGCGCCGCCGTCGGCCACTGCCGCGCTCTTCGATCCGCGCGAACAGCCTATCGTCGGCGCCATCAGCCAAACCAAGAGGCACGACGAGAGCGCAGTTCGGAGTCGCGGGTGCCGCATGGACCCGTTTACTCGTCGCTTTCGTCCTCCGCCGCAACAGGCTTGAGCAGCTTCCGAAACGACGTGCGCGGGTAGCCGGCCGCGCGCGCCGCCGCGCTCAAGTTGCGTCCGTGTTGCACGAAGATCGCCCGCGCGAGCTCCGGCGTCATCGCGACGGGCATCGCGTCGTCGCGCACGCTCACGCGCGCCGCACGCTCGACGTCCGTCGCCTCGATCATCCGCTTCTGCCCCGCGCCGTCCGCCGCGCGGTACAGCACGTTGCGAAGCTCGCGGACGTTGCCTGGCCAGTCGTGAGCGACGAGCCGCGCGAGGGCGCTCGACGTCAGCTCGCGTCGACCGATCTCGTGGGCGGCTTGCTCGAGAATCGTTCGTGCGATGGGCGCGATGTCGCCTCGGCGTGCGCGGAGCGGCGGCACTTCGACGACGAAGACCTCGAGCCTGTGAAAGAGGTCGCGCCGGAAGAAGCCTTGCGCCACACGCTCTTCGAGCGGCGCGTGGGTCGCCGCGATCACGCGCACGTTCGCGCGCCTCCCGCCGCCTGCCGCGCCGACGCGGCGGACTTCGTAGCCGTCGAGCGCACGAAGCAGCTTCGGCTGCGCGTCGAGGGGCAGCTCGCCGATCTCGTCGAGAAACAGCGTGCCGCCTTCGGCTTCGATGAACGCGCCCGCGCGCCTCCCCACGGCCCCCGTAAAGGCGCCGCGCTCGTGGCCGAACATCTCGCTCTCGATGAGATCGCGCGGGAGGGCCGCGACGTTGATCGCGATGAACGGCTTGTCCGCGCGGGGCCCTTCTTGATGCAGCGCCCGCGCGATGAGCTCTTTCCCCGTGCCGCTCTCGCCGGCGATGAGCACCGGCGACGAATGGTGCGCGAGGCGCCTCACTTGCCCCGCCATTTCGCGCATGATCGTCGAGCCACCGGCAATTCCCGGGAGCGGCTCGCCGAGCTCTCGCTCGTCGTCTTCCACTGCACCGCTGCAGACGATCGACGACCGCCCCAGCGTGATCGTCGTCCCGACCTCGGCCCACGCCTCGCGCACGCGCGCGTTGCCGACGAAGGTCCCGTTTTTCGAGCCGAGATCCTCGATCATCATTCGAGATCCGACGACGCTCAGCGCGCAGTGCCGCGCGCTCACCGTCGAATCACGAAGCACCACGTCGCAGCCCGACGCGCTCCCCACCACCACGCGCGACGGCGGCATCGGCACACGCCGCGCACCGCCGTCGTCCTGCACTTCGAGCGCCCACGCCACGGCCCGCATCGCGACTGCGATTTCGAGCGTCGTCGACGAGTCGCGCTCGAGCACCGCGCTCAACGCATTCGTCCTCATTCGATAAGCCCCTTCAAGCGTGTGACGCGAGGACAGACCCTCGCGCGGCACGGCTTTTCCATCGTCCGGGGGGGTACCGAGTTGCCGACAAACGCGGGGCCGAGCCCGCTTCCACGCCACAAAACGCGACGAGGCGCGCGATCGAAACCGCGCGCCTCGTGCGAGTAGCGTGAGCTCTTTGCTTACCCGACGGCGATGCCGAGGGCCTTGCGAAGGGCGAAGTACTGCTCGCTGACGGAGAACACGATGAGCTCTTTCATCTTGTCCGCCGGGGCGAGGTCGCCGGGCGCCTGGGGCTCGGCGGCGACGATCTTCTTCGCGATCTCGAGGTCGGCGCAGAGCAAGAGCCCCGCACGCGTTGCCGTGATCTCGATGGTCTGCATCCAGCGCTTCAAGTCTGCGCGCGCGCCGTCCTCGATGAACTTCTGGACGACGAGGCGCAGCGAGTCGCGCTGAATCGGCTGCATGTACTTAGCAAGCTCCTGGGCCGTGGTTCCCACGGCTTGCGCCATCTCGGGCGGCACGGCGAAGTCCGCCATGACGATCTTGATGGCCGCGAAGAGCAGCACCTTCAGCTCGTTGAGGGTCGGGAACAGATTACGAATGTAATGTTCACCTCGGTAATACGAGAGGTGCTTGCCGACGATGAACGTGAGCTCCTGCGGCGTGAAGCCGGTGAGCACCGTCTGACCGGCAACGCTCGCGGGCGGGCTCGCCGGGACGGCGACGAGTGCGCCAGCCACGTCGTTGCGCACGTAAAGCTCCGGCAGCGGAACACCAAGAACTTGCGCCGCCCAGCCGAACGTCTTTGCGAACGTCACGGTGCTCGTCGCGGGGTCTTGCTTGAAGCGCTTGTCGAGCACGGGAAGCTGACGCGCGGCGCGCAGCTGGTTCGTCTTCGCAACGATCGCCGCGGGCGTGATCATCTCGAAGATCTTCCCGACGAAGATGTTCTCGTCTTTGTGGAAGAGGTTTTTCACCCACTGCTCGTTGTCGAGCCGGCTCTTCACTTGGATCATCCCGCGCGGGCGGTAGTCCTCGAAGAACCGCTGCTCTTCCTCGTCGGCCTTGTGAAGGAACGCGAGGGCCGCGCACATGCACCATGCGCGGTCGTACTCGTGCGTCTTCAAGTACAGCTTGTAGAGGCTGCGGTACGGGTCGACGCGCATCGGATCGCGCTGGAGGACGATCGCGTGCTCGCCGATGGCCGACTCCATTTGGTCGGTCGCTTCGTAGAGCTCGGCGAGGATCTGACGCTCGACGGCCTCGTCGGGCTTGAAGCGCGTCGCCATCTTGAAGGCCTCGATGGCGCTGTTCTGATCCTGCAGACGGTCTCGGTAAATGATGCCGAGCGTGTGCCAGAGATTGAACTCGAGATCCGCGTTCTGCGTGTTCGACGCCGACATGCGGCGAAGCATCTTTCGGTACGCGCGCTCGAGACCCTTCCAGTCTTTCTTCTGGGTGAGGATCTTGTTGATGCGCTCGAAGGCCTCGAGATACGTCGGATTGAGATCGAGCGACTCGTTGAAGAGGTCCACCGCGCGATCGAGGTCGTTCTCCTTGTCTCGATAGAGCTGCGCGATCGTGTACAGAAATTTCGACTTGCGGAGAGGGTCCTTCTCCATCTCAGCGATCTGCTGGATGGTGTCGATCATCTTCGCCCAGTTCTCGGTCGACTGATAAAGGGCGAGGAGCTTGTGGAGGAGAACGTGATTCGTCGGCTGTAGGTCGCGCGCCTCTTCGAGGGCCTCGACCGACTTCAGCGGATTGCGATCGTTGTCGTTCCAGACGTCGCCGATCTCGTTGAGGATCCGGAAGCGCTCTTCGCCGTCGTAGACGTTGTCGAGGATCTGCCGCTTGTAAGCGACGACCTGCTTCCAGTCTTTGAGCTCGGTGTAGAGCGAAACGAGCGCTTCGAGCGTCGGCCTGTGCGCCGAGTCGACGGAGAGCGCCTTCTCGAAGTTGTTGATCGCCTGCTTCGCCTGACCCTGCTCGCGCTTTATCTGCCCGAGCTTGAAGTAGACGTCCGCGCGCGCCTCGGTCTCGTCTTCCCCGAGAGCCGTCAGCACCTTCTGGAAGTTCGTGAGGGCGCCGCCCCAGTCCTTCATCCGGAAGCCAACCTCCGCGAGTCCGCGGATCGTCGGTTGGTCCGTCAGGTCGAGCTGGTTCGCGGCTGTGTACGCCTTGA
>JANXMC010000474.1 GCA_025354825.1 Myxococcales bacterium | reverse complement strand
GCGCGAGCCGCGAGCTGACGTCCGCGGCGTTCAGCGTTCGCATCACCGCCGGAGCGGATGTCGGGCAAGTATTTTCCGTCGATGGAAGCGCCGCGGGCCCCATGCTCATCGGCAAGAGCGAAGCGTGCGCCCTCAGGTTGAGCGACGCGGAGGTGTCACGGCGCCATGCAAGCATCGACGTGCTCGAAGACGTCGTCCGCTTGAGAGACCTGGGCTCGAGCAACGGGACGTGGGTCAACGGGGTCCGCGTTGGCGAGGCGTTCCTTCACGGCGGTGAGACGATCCAAATCGGATCGACCACCATGCTCCTCCAACTCGAGGCGGAAGCTCGCCCGCTCCCGGTCTCGACACAGACGCACTTCGGCGAGCTCCTCGGCGCGAGCCTCGTCATGCGTCGCCTCTATCCCATTTGCCAACGGCTCGCCGAGTCTGATGTTCCGCTCGTGATCGAAGGGGAGACGGGCACCGGCAAGGAGGTTCTCGCGGAGGCGATCCACGCCCATAGCCAACGCGCTGCAGGCCCTTTCGTGGTCTTCGACTGCACGGCCGTCCCGGGGACCCTCATCGACGCCGCGCTGTTCGGCCACGAACGAGGCGCTTTCACCGGGGCCGCGACGGCGCGCGTCGGCGTTTTTCAGGAAGCCGACGGCGGCACGCTCCTCATCGACGAGATCGGAGATCTCGATAAGCCGCTTCAGTCGAAGCTTTTGCGCGCCATCCAGAAATCCGAAATCCGTCGGTTGGGTGGCGAGCGCTGGCAAAAAATCAACGTGCGCGTCATCGCCGCGACGCGGCGCGACCTCGATCGTGAAGTGCAGGAAGGTCGCTTCCGCGACGATCTCTTCTTCCGGCTCGCGGTCGCGCGCATCGCGCTTCCCCCGTTGCGTGAACGTCGTGAGGATATCGAAGGCCTCGCGCGCCATTTTTGGAGCGCCTACGGCGGTTCGCCCACCGAGTTTCCGCAGCATGTCCTCCAACGGTTCGAGGGGCACGCGTGGCCGGGAAACGTGCGCGAGCTCGCGAATACCGTCGCCCGCCTGCTGGCACTCGGCGAGCTCGCCGATTCTCATGGCACGTTGATGCTCGACCAGCGCCCACCCACCGCCGACGCCGGGCGATATTCGGACGATGCGGGCGACTTCATCGACCGCACCGTCGCCCGCGACATGCAGCTCGCCGAGACACGCGACGTGATCCTCCGCGAGTTCGAGCGGCGCTACGTCGCCCGTCTGCTCGATGCGCACGGCGGCAACTTCGCAACGGCTGCGTCGGCGTCGGGCATCGGTGAGCGGTACTTACGAATGATTCGCGCGCGCGTCGCCCGCGCATGACGGCGCGTGCGCGCAGCTCAACGCGCGCCAAGCCCGGCGTCGAGCGGCACGGCGCAGGGGTCGCGCATCTGCGGCGCTTCGCTCAACGCGCGCGTCTGGTCGGCGGCGGCTTGACGCATCGCCCACGAGCCCCTCATGCGAAGCCACGGCACGACGAGAAGCACGACGAAGCCTACCAAGGCGAACGCGAGCACGACCCTCGAGCCCGTGCGCTGAGGCCGCACGTCACGCGCGCCAGACGGGGCGAGGGGCGCAGCAACGACGAGCTCCAACGGAGCGCTGGAAGAGGGGTTGGACGGCTCGTCATCCATCCGCGAGCCTCCGGACGAGGGCTTTGCGTCCCCGTCGGCGCGGCGGAGCGCCAAGGTGATGCGCTCGCGACGGATCTCGAGCGTGTCCGCCATCGACGCGTGAACGTAGGCCGCAACGTCGGTTGGTGACGCGCCGCCGCGCGTGCGCAGCGCCTCGAGGAGCGCCGCCTGAAATTGCGCAGCCGTCGCATAACGGTCTTGGGGACGTCGTTGGAGCGCCTTCGAGAGCGCCACCGCCATCGCTCGTGGAAGCATCGGCGGCATATCGGGGGGGCGGCGGTAGCGGGCAAGGGCGCGAACGACCTCTTCGTTGCTCGCTCCCGTGCACGGGGGAGCGCCGGTGAGGGTGTCGAAGAGCACGGCGCCTAGCGACCAGAGATCCGCGCGCCGGTCGACAGCCTCTCCGAAGGCCTGCTCGGGCGCCATGAAGCGAAGCTTTCCCTTGAGCGAATCCTGACCCGTGAGCGCCGCGAGTCGGCTCCGCGATCGCGCAATCCCAAAATCGATGATTTTCGCGTGCCCGTGATGGCTCACCAAAATGTTGTGAGGCGATACGTCCCGGTGAACCACGTCGAGGAGCGTGCCGTCGCGATCGCGCAGCTCGTGAACCGCATGGAGCCCAGCACAAACGTCCGCCATAATTTGCAAAGCGACACGTGCGTCGATTCGCTCGTTTCTCGCGCCGGCGGCGACGACGAGCTCGCGCAACGAGAAGCCGTCGATCCACTCGATGACGGCGTAGAGCTGCCCTTCGTGCTCCCCGACGTCATAGACCTGCGCGACGTTGGGATGGTCGACGCGCGACGCGATGCGCACCTCGTCGAAGAACATCGCTCTCCCGTCTTCGTCGTCCACCGACACGGCCGCGAACTTCAACGCGAAGAGCTTCTCGAAGCCGTGAGCGCGAACCCCGCGAGCGAGCCATACGGCGCCCATCCCACCCCGGGCGACTTCGGTCAGGAGCTCGTAGCGGTCGATTCGAAGCCCGCTCGACAGTCCGGCTTTCATCGCATCGGAACTTAACACGGCATACGAGGGTGACAACACGCATGCGAAGACTTGCCGCGGCGTCTCGTGCCGTAGGGGCACGGCAGTACGCACGGCTCGAACGCGTCCCGAACTGTGATTCGATGGGTTGCGGGTGCGCCCTGGGAAGCCTCCTACAGATAAGGCACTCGTTTGCGCGTGGCCGCCGATCGCCACGCGAGCCTCGCTCGCGCGTCGGAAGCGGGGGTGAGCGGCCGCGCATCTTCATAGAGCCCACGGACTTCAGGATCGTCGCACCAAATCGCGCGAGGTTCGTAGAAATCGCGCGCGACTCCGAACCGCGTCGTTAAAGCCCCTTCCTGCGAACGTCCCAGGGGGCAGCGCCGCCGAACGGTGAGGAGAGAACGGCAATCGCGGTGCTGGTAGGGAGTGCGCCGAACGAGACGACGATCTCGTCGGGCCCTCGAGAGAGAAGGCGCGCGTCGTGCACTGTCGCGGAGACCGCGGGGGCGGGTACCCAACCCGCCGCGAGGGAGTCTCGGTCGTACTCGGTGACGGCCGTCGCGACGGACTCGTCGACCTCGTAAAGACGAACCGCCGTCGGGCTATCCGCGAGGCGTGCGGTCAGGATACGCCGCGCGTGGGATGGGCGCGCGCCGTTGGGAGGGTCGCTGCCGGGCGCGTCGCCCGTCTCGGGCAGAAGCTCGTCGAGGGACGTCTCGGTTTCCGTGGTGACCGATAAGACCTCGACGCGCCCAGCGCGTTCCCGTGCAAGAACATAGCGCATGGGAGGCGCCGGCGCGCCGTCTTGGCCATCGCCGCCACGCCCTTCGCTTCCGTCGTCTTCACCAAAAATGCAAACCGTCGCCGCGGCATCGCCCACCCTCTGGCGGCGCACGCCTTTGAGCCGGACGCGCCGGCGCGGCACCCTCGAATCGTCCACCGCGGGAGGCAACCCCATGGCGCGGGCCGCGTCGCTGTTCTCACAGTCTCTCGCGACCGAATCGAGCACGTCGCCCAGAGATCCGTCGGAGGTGCTCATGGCTACCGTGATCGGCCTCTCGTTGATGTAGACACGATGGGGGCCGGGCCCAGTTGTGTTGAGCATTGCGAGTGAATCACGCAGCGTCGCCCACTGGGAGACGCTGCGCACCTCCGCGATGCGACAGCGCGTCGCCACCCAAACCGACAGCACACCACTCACGAAGAGACCGGCGCCGAGCCACCGCGACCCCATGTTAGAAGCCCTTGATGTTCGTATCGAAGATCGACGCTCGGTACTTGGCAATGCTCGTGCTGGGCGTGTCGGCCGAACGCTCACGGCATGCGAGCGAACGCTGACCTTCGAATGTATGGGCCGCGTCGCCGACCTGTTTCGCGCCTCGAATCCCCCCTTGCGTGGCACGTGCCGAGGCTGTCTGAGCCTCCGATGTATAGACCCGGAACGTAGGCTGCGATCCAATGCCCAACACGCGAGCGAGACTCAGCACGGCGCCCACGTCGGGTGCCCCACGACCCTCCACGCCCGCATTGGCGTCGGGACGGTAGCCCGCGAGGGTCGTCGCGGGTTCAGCTTCCCCTTCGCAATAGGACGTAGACAGCACGAGGGACGACTGTTGCGCGGCCACTTCGACCGCCCGCCGCGCCGTCGTGGCGTCACCGACGAGCCGCTCGCCCAGCACAAGGACGGCAAACCAACCGAGCACCGCCGAAGCCTCGAGCACGAACGACACATGGGTGAACCCGCGTTCGGATCGACGCGATACCGGGCGCCCGCGCTTCACGGCGCGCCTCCGCTTACGTCGCCTCGGACGAGGGCAAAGCTCCAGGCGGCGACGAACGGCTGCTGATCGTGCGCAACGGCGCTGAAGGCCCCGGGGCCGTCGGGGAAGTACCACTTCCCACAGGAGCGAAAGACGTAGGCGTCGCGCATCGCGGCCGCCGATGGCGACGTGCCGAAGCTCACGAGCGCGTGAACGCCATCCGAAATAGCCACCATCGTCTGGTTCAACGGTTTGAATGCGGTCGCGCACACGCGGAAGTCGTCCGAGTGATTCCAATCGGCATTCGACGGGGCGCGCACGGACTCGGCGGAGGCCGATGCAGAAGTCCGTGAGGTAAGACCCAGCCCATCGAGATAATCCTTGGACACCGAGGCGAGCTTCTCGTCGTGGCATCGGTCGACGTCGAACGTGCACGTCAGGCGAGCGCCCCCTCGCCCCGCACGCATGGCATACGCGCCCCGCAGCGCGAGCCGCGCGCCGGCCTGGGGCGTCATGACAGTGCAGTGTGCATAGGGGGTGACTTCGCTCGAGAACGTCGGCTCGTCGTTGTTCTGCGAGGGGATTTTCACCGCGGCGCCGGGCTCACCTCCGCACGCGGCGAAGGAGCGCATTCCGTCTTCGGCCGCACCGGCACGGGCCGCCTCACACCGCATTTGCTCTTCGAGGGCAGTGCAGCTCTCCGCAGCCTTGCGCGCAACGGAGGGGACGCCGGAGAGGCGGACCGGCGCCCCGTCCTTCGACGCGCCGCAGATCACCTGCGGAAGCTCGCGGACGAGTGCCTCGGGGAGGCCGCCGAGGAGGTTGGGCATGAGGAGTGGGAATGCCGAGCCGGGCATCGGTGAATCGAGCGCGTCCTTCTGCGCGAGCGTGCACCCTTCGCGCGTCGCATCGGCGCCCCAGACGACCTTTTGCGATGTCGGATCCTCGACGCGCATTCTCACGTTGCCGTCGACCGTCGCAATTGTGCGTTCGATGGTATCCACGGCGCGAAGTCCCGCAACGCGGTCCAGATCCGCCGACAGTTTGGAGAGCGAGCTCCAGACGAGCGACTGCTTCGCGCGCGCCCATGCGAGCTTGCCGCGCGCGCGAGGCTTGTTGCGCTGGTAGCTGTGGCAAATGAACTGCATGTGAGCGTTGTGATGTTGCGGACAGGCAATTGCCGCTGTCTCGTCCATCGTGATGTTGTCGGCTTCCACGGCAAAGCGTGGCCCCATGATCGCCGCCGAAATCACGTTATTGTTCGCAATGGCATTTGCGGCACGAGCATGATCGGACGCGAGCACCGAGGCTGCGAAGTTCGCGTGACCGAGTAGCGTCTCGTGGTGGAAGGCGAGGTGGCTCGCCGTTCCGCGAAAGAGCGCGATCCCCAAGGTGACGGCCCCCAGAAACATGTGGGTGACCGTGAACACCATTGCGCCGCGTCTCGACGAGAAAAAATCGCGAAGGCGGCGCATCTTTCAGCCTCCTTGGCTTCGAACGTCACACCCCATCGCGACCGTGGTCTGGCGAGCGGCGAAACGGACCCGGCGCGGAGTGCCCGAGCACATCGCTTGCGCCGCCACGGGAATGTCGCACGGGAGCTCGCAATCGAGGCTCACCCGCAAGGTCATCGTTCCGGGTCCACCTGTGCCCCCCGGCGCTTCCGCGACCGAGAGCCTGCACGCGTCGGGGGTCGACGCGACCAACGCCAGCAAGGGGGCGACGGACGCCCGTACAACGGCGAGCCGCCGGTCATCGAGAGACCCAACGGGGCTGCCCGCGAGATCGGCATCGTCCGCACATGCAACCTTCGCAGCGGTGTCCGCCGCCAACGCCACCGCGTGGTCGACCACATCTCTCTGGATGTAATTACGACCCAGCTGCACGTTCATGAGAAACACGCCAAAGACGATGAACCAGAGGGGCGCGAAGGAGAGGACGAGCCCCTGAGCGCTGCCCGAAGTGTCCGCAAGCAGGCGCTTCACGGCAACGCTCCACGTCGCAAGACGGCGAGGCAGAGTCCCAGCGCGATGGCGGGGCCCATAACGACGGGCCGCAACCTAACGTGCGCGTACGGCAGACGATCGCTCCGGGGCCGAACGAGGTTACGCACCACGCGGGCACCATTCTGAAGGCTCGCCGCGAAGGCCCCGCTCCGCGCGAGACGCCACGGCAAGACGACGAAGAGTGAGATGGCAAACGTAAAGGCCTCGGCGTCGAAGCCGAGCGCCGGACCGCAGAGCGCGCCGATCGCGGCGAAGAGCTTGACGTCTCCACCTCCCATTTCGCCACGCGCGAAGCTGAACGCGGGGACAGCGACGCAGACGGCTATTCCGAGGAGCGAAAACCCGATCGACCGAACGGCTCCGTGCACGCCCGCATCTACGGCGCCGAAGCTCGCCGCGAGGGCGATTCCTAGGGCTACGCCGCCGAGCGTGAGACTGTTGGGAATCGTGCGGGTCGCGAAGTCGTAGGCGGCAGCCACGATCACGAGCAGCAGCGCGACGACGATTGGGATTTGATTCGAGTCCATGCGTCGCCCTTTCCGCAAAGCGTTGCCACGCAGACGCGTCAGTTCGTGCGGGCCTCGAGCAGACGCTGCTGGGCCTGCGCCGCGGTGAGGGAAGGCGTGCTCGACGGTGCCGTAGCGCCTCCAGATGACGATGCGCCCGAGCCACCGCCCGATGCGGGAGCGCCACCCCCGCTTGCAGAGCCGGACACGCCGTTGGAGCCGGCGCTCACGGTTCCGTGGATGCCGTTACCGAGAGGCCCGGATGCCGTGACGCCACCGGGCCCCACTTGAAAGCTCCATGGGTCCGTCGCTTTCTCGTTCGCGTTCGCGTTTCCACCGGGGTCGGCGCCGCGCTCGAGAACGGAGACTTGCGTCTGGAATGTCTTCGATGCGGTCTTCGACGCTGCAAAGAGCGTCGGAAGGGTGATGCACACCATTGCCGCACCCGCCGCTGTGAGCAGAAGGGACACTGTGAGGTCGCTGCTGCCACGACGATCTCGGAGGAGCCGCGTGAGGAACGGGATGGATGTAGGGCGACCCCGATGACGCTCAATCGATGGCATGGTCAGCCTTTCCCTTCACAAGGATATCCAAACTGTGAGGTCGCCCGGTGACTGCGACGCGCGGTCGTGCGAGCCAGCACACGACCGCGCGACCGTCGTGTCGCCCAGCGTCGGTTACGGCTTTGATCCGGAGAACGCGCTCGAGACGTGCTCCGTGGCGGTCGACTGCGCACCGACTGCGCTGTTGATATCCTTGCTCGTCTTGTCGCCTGCAGCATTTGTGTTGTTGCCGAGGGTCGCAGCGCCGAGGGCCGCCAATGTAATGGCGCCCGCCGTGATGACGACCTTGCCGCCATTGGAGAGCGCGCTCGACTTCTCGGAGAGGTCCTCGCCACGCGTATCGCGCAGGATCGACGTGAAGAGCGCGCGGACCTTGGAAATGGCTTTGTTCATGGTGTTTTCCTCCAGTACGGTCGTGGGCCAATGGCAGGCGGTCTTCATGGGACCGCTCACCGGTTTTGCGTCAGGATCGTCCGCTCTGCGTGGTCCATTTGGTGTGCAAGCGCATTGCCTGCCGCCCGAATCGCCAAAGAGAGCGGGTAGACGAAACATGCCATTAGCGCGCTAATGACAAGCAGCTCCTCGAGAGTCGACGAGCCTCGTTGGAGGCGCGTTCGACTGCGTCGTGAAGTGATGCGACTCGAAGCGAGCATCGGTTCGCAACCTCCGAAATCTCTCTTTCCACGAGGCGTGCCATCGCTCCTCGACGCGCCGCGAAAGGTTCTACCTTCGGAAGATCGAGACGAAGTCCGCCGCGGCTGGACGATCAGCCGCCGCCATGCGGAAGCGGCGCTTCCGTTGGCCGGAACGACGAGATCCGCGAGGGCCCTCGGAATCTGCGAGCCGCAGCATTTCTAAGGTGAAGCGCTCGCGTTGCGCGCGCGATTGGCACCCCCGTCGCGCGCCGGCGAGGCGCCACGGCGGGGCACGCCCGGTGCACTCGATGCTCGAGCCCCTCGACCTCAAAAGGCGATGGGGCCTCGCGGAGCTACCCGGGGAGCCGTCTTCTTCCGGTCCCGCGTGAAGGTGACGGCAAAGAGCTGGACGTCGTCACTCTCGTGCATCTCGAACACGGCAGAAGGGTTCTGTGGATGAAGCTTTTCGGTGTCAGCCCCAGCGTCGCTCGTTCCAATCGTCAACTCGGCGTGATCGTTTGCGTTCATCTCGAGTCGCACGTGGGCCGCCCCCGAGCCATCGGTTCGCGCGACTTCCTTGCCGAGGTAGAGCACGGGGAGGTTCGGACCATTCTCGGCGAGCACCGCAACGACGAGCTCATGACGCGTCCGCGTGCAGGTCACGGCGTACTCGGGCGTCGCCGTAGCGCCCGCGATTTCGACGCGGCGAACGTGGATTGGAGCGGCGGGAGAGCGGTACCCACTCGGGCAGCGCACCGAAAGATCGAAAACCTCCCCCTCGGCCCCGCGCACGTCCAGCCGAGCGAGGCCGGCATCGTCGGACCTTGCAACCACCACTCCGCCGGCGACGACCTCCGCATCTGCGACGCGCTCTCCTGGCGCGCCATCGACCCGTACAAGGATTGGGGCCATTTTTTGCGGCGGCGGCGTGTAGGTGCAGGCCGCGGTCAGCGAGACTACAAATACCAAGAACGCGCGCACACGCAGAGTGTACACGCGACATCGAAGAGTGACCAAGCTGTGGCTTCGAAAGAGGGCCCATGAAGCTCCGGGCGGCACTTCTGGCGATCCTCGTGGCCTCAATCGGTGGTCTCCTCGTCTGGTCCTATCTTCGTAAGTTCGAGGAAGAGGCGTCCGGCGGCACGCGCGTTGGTGTGCTCGCCGTCCTGCGTACTCTCGAGCCGGGTGCCCCTATTCGGAATGAGGACCTCGCCGAACGGTGGATCCCCCAGGCCTACGTCGAGTCGCGCGCCGTTCGCGTGGGAGACCGCCCGCGGATCGTGAACCTCCGTGTGTCGACACCCCTCGATGCACAGCAAGTCTTGATGTGGACCGACATCGTCGTGGCCAACGACGATCAGCGCGCGGTGAGCGGGCTCGTACAGCCAGGGATGCGTGCGGTGACGATTCGCGCCGAGGGGAAGGCGAGCTCCCTCGTCCACCCGGGAGATCGAGTCGACGTATTGGCTACGTTCTCTCAACCTGGAAGCGGCGATCAACGGGCCGCGGTCGTTCTCCTTCAGAATGTTCTGGTGTTGGGACGCGGCAACGAGCCCTCCTCGGGGGCGGCGCGCACGAGCACGGACGGCAGCGACCTCGCGCTCAGCTTGTCGCTACAGAACGCGCAGGTTCTCGCGGTCGCGTCGGACAAGGGAAAGCTCTCGGTCGCGCTGCGAAGCCCAGAGGATCTGCGCATCCAAGAGGGGCTCGTGGACATCTCCTCGAGCATTCTCGTGGAGCCCGAGAAGCGCGCCGCAGCGGTTCGATCGCGCCCAGGGCCGACGAGGATGGACTCGGTGGTTCGATGACTCGCACGGGACGATTCCACGCCGTCTACGGGTCGCTCCTCGTTGGGGCGATGCTCACTTGGGCCGGCGCCACGGCCTTCGGTCAACGCCCCCCCAACGCCGGCCCGACGAAGACGTCCATCCTCGAGCTCAATCTCGTCGTCGGCGAGAACAAGACAATCTCCGCACAAGACGTCTCGAGCTACTCGGTGGGAGTCGCGGGTGTGGTCGACGTCAAAGTCACGCCCGACCTGACAACGTTCGTCTTCGTCGGGCTCAAGCCGGGAAGCACGACAATCCTCCTGCTCAAACGAAACGGGCTCGAGGTCACGTACACCATCAACGTCTTCGCGCGGTCCCCCGCCGCTGTGGAGGCCGAGCTCGAGCAGCTGCTCGCGGGCTACACCGGGCTTCGAACGAGGCGGGTCGGCACCAGGTTCTTCGTCGAGGGGGGTGTCAGCACGGACGCCGACGCGCGCCGCGTCGCCCTCGTCGCAAGCCTCTACCCCGGGCAGGTCGAGTCCTTGGTCGTCGTAGGGTCGGTGGGCATCGAGCACACGATCAACGTGCGAATCGACTTCTATTTCGTCCAGTACGACAAGACATCCAACTATGGAGTCGGTATTTCTTGGCCCTCCCGCGTTGGTCCCGGCCAGTTCAACCTATCGCGCGATCTGGTGCGCAACGTAACATCGGCGACCGCGGCGATCGATCAGCCCCTACCAAGTCTCGACCTCGCGCAAACACGAGGATGGGCGAAGGTATTGAAGCACTCGACCGTCGTCACGACGAGCGGCTCCGAAGCGACGTTCGAGAACGGTGGTGAGCAGAACTTCGCCGTGGCCACCGGTCTCACGAGCAGCATTCAAGCGATTCCGTTCGGCACGAACGTGACGGTCTTGCCGCGCTACGACTCGTCGTCCCGCGATCTAGAAGTGCGCGTGAACGCCAATGTCGCAGACCTCACAGCGCCCGCGGGCACGGCCACGTTGCCGGGTCGCCAGACGTCCAGGGTTGCCACCTTCGTTCACTTGAAGCTCG
>JANXMC010000314.1 GCA_025354825.1 Myxococcales bacterium | reverse complement strand
ACTCGCGTGAATGCCAAGTACGATGAACGCCGTGCTCACGTACGCGGCAATCGCCATATGCAGCGCCTGCGTCGGGAACGCGGGGCTGAAGAACGCATCGACGAGGGACACGTCGACGTACCGCCCTTCGGCATCGACGCGAAATCCGCTCGGCGTGTTCATCCACGCGTTCACGGCGACGACGAAGATGCCGCTCGCGAGGCCGCTCACCGCGACGACGATACCGCTCGCGAGATGCACCCGTCGCGGCACGCGTTTCCAGCCGTACAGGTAGATCCCGAGGGCGATCGCCTCGAGGAAGAACGCGACTCCTTCGAGGCTGAAGGGCATGCCGATGAGTGGCCCTGCGTGCTCCATGAACGTTGGCCAGAGGAGGCCGAGCTCAAAGCTCAACACGGTGCCCGACACCGCGCCCACGGCGAAGAGAATCGCCGTCCCTCGCGCCCACTTTTGCGCGAGATCGAAATACGCTTTATCGCCCGTACGGTAATACCGAAGCTCGGCCAAGACCATGAGCAGCGGCATCGCCATTCCGGCGACGGCGAAGAGAATGTGAAACCCCAGCGAGAACCCCATCTGGAGACGCGCCGCGACCAAGTTGTTCATGACGAAGGGAGCCTCTCACCTTCGCCTTCACTTAGGGCGCGCTCTCTTCGCGGAGTAGCCCGCGGGGGCTCGGCGCACGTGGATCAGCTGTTGGGAAGCTTCTTTCGCCGCACGTCCGTCGCCGAATCGGTCTCGCCGACGAAGCGCTCCGTGGGAGGCCCCGGATCGAGGTCGTCTTCGGCCTGCTCGGCCTGCTGCGCGCGAATCGCGCCAACGCTCGATTTCGGCGCATGGGCGCGCTCGAGGGCCTCGACGAGGGCTTCGAGATCGAGGGGCTTCGAGAGCACCGAGGCCGCGCCGATCGCCCGCGCCATCGACCGCGAGTCGCGGTTTGCCGACAGGACGACGACGGGAATCGCCGCGAGCCGGTCGTCGGCGAGCTGGGCCGCGCGAAACTCGGGGCCGTCCATCACCGGCATCATGAGATCGAGCAGGATGACGTCGGGCAGAGCGTGAGCGCGCAAGTAGGCGAGAGCCTCGGCACCGTTCGCGGCCGTGGCGACGCGCATCCCCTCGCTCGCGAGGGTGTCCTCGAGCGTGACGCGGATGTCTTGGTCATCCTCCACCACCAAGACCGAAAGCGTCTCTATTTGGCTTTTGGCGCTCTGCACGTAATCCCACAATCGTGAAAGACAGATGCCTTTCTTTCAAGTCGTGGAGGTCAAATGTAGAGGGCAATATCGCAGGATTCACTTCAAGAGCGCGAGGCGCGCACCTACCAACCACGCGTCGAGCGCGCCGATTACGGCGGGGCTCGGCTCTTCGGGCAACGACGATGCGTCGCGCGCCGCGTCGAGGCCTGCGAACGCGTTCGCGAGGGGCGCACGGAAGCGTTCGAGCACGTCGTCTGGAAGCGCGGCGCCTTCGCCCGCGCGCTTCAGCGCCAAGAGCTCGCGCGCGTCGCCAAAGCCGTAGTCGTCGAGCAGCGCCGTCACGTCGGTCACGAGCTCGCCGGTGCGCAGAAGATGCGTCCCCGTCAGCGTTGTACGGAGCACGTAGAGAATGCGCTTCGCAGTGCGAACCTTCTCCATTTCCTTCGCCTGGTTCAGCGCGAAGCCGCGGTAGTGCCTGTGCATGCGGCGCGAGATCGCCTCCTCCGCCAGCGGCTTTAGCGACGCGAGCTCGGGCCCCGAAACGAGGGGGATCGCCGCCAGAATGCGCTCGAGATAATTGCCATTCCCCGCAAGGAGCCCCGCGAGGACGGCGTGAATCTCATTCGAGCTGTAATCGAGCTCTACCCCTTCGACGATTTCCGTAATCTCCGCAGTCTCGCTTGGCGGCGACATGCCGAGCCACGCCCGCGTCGGCGCCATGTGCACGGCCTTGAGATCGAGATCGCTGTCGGGGGAGGGAAACCCATACGCATGCGCGCCCGACAGCGCGACGACGAGGTGCCGCCGCTGCGCCCCCTGGGCGGCGAGAAACGGGTGGGCGACCGAAAGCTCGTGTGCCGAAAGGCACGGCGGAAAATGGGATTCGTGGCTCACGGATCGTCAGCCGCTACCGAAGTGATCACCGCAGCGGACGGCGTCGGCGCATCGGCACCAAACGGCCCCGCCGCCCCCTGTACGTAGCGCCGCGCGAGGTCGAGCCCCGCGCGCCGCAGGAGCGCATCGGCCCGGGCAACGTCGGGCTTCTCGGGCAGGGGCGATCGCCGGCGCGCCTCGTCGAGCTGTGGGAGAAGCTCGTTCGCTTCCGCGAGCACGTCGTCGAGCAGCACCTCGCCGGCTTTGATCGCGAGGAGACGATCGCGAAACGGCCCGTCGGCGACTCGCAGCTGCGGCGTACCGGTCTCGAGCCAATCGATTGCCGTGCGCAGCAGGCGCAGCAGGTTGTACGCGTTCTTCGGACGCAGCGTTCGCGGCGCCTCGAAGGCGTGCCCCGAATCGCGCGCGAGCTTCACGAGGGCGCCGTAGTCGCGCGCCTCGACGATGCCGCGATCGCGCAGCGACCGGTAAAGCTCTTTCACGTACTCCTTCGCGCGGAGCACGCGCTCTTCGGGCGTGCCTTCCGTCACGCGCAGCGCGAGCCGTGCCGCGACGTCGTCGAGTGACGGCAGCGGCTCTTCACGTAGCCACTCGAGGACGACCTCGCGGTGCTCGGCGAGGCGCAGGCTTTGTCCGAGGCGTTTCAGCTGCGACAGCGCGTAGCGCCCGAAGCTGCCGTAAATCGCGCGCGAGACGAAGGCGTCGCGCGCTTCGTAAAGCCAGCCGCCGACCTCGTCGGTGATCTGCACGTCTGTCACGAACAGCATTTCGAGCGTGTTCGGATCGGCCCGCAGCCCCTGCTGCACCGCCTTCGAGAGCTCCCAATACGTTTGGCAGCCGTCGTCGCTACGAATATCTCTCGGCGGGTCGGCGAGGCCGAAGGACCACGGCGTCGGCAGCGCGAAGACGCCCCGCGTGTCGGTGTCC
>JANXMC010000311.1 GCA_025354825.1 Myxococcales bacterium | reverse complement strand
CAAGACAACCCCCTCTGCCCAGGCATCCATCGTCGGAGCCATCGACCCCTACGGCGGCGCGCTCGCGATGATGGCCGGGACGTGCGGCCAGCTCGCCGCATTAAGCCACTCGGGGAGCCTGCCGCCGCTCCTCCGAACGCGTGCGGCGGATGCGTATAGCCACGGCTGCCTCAACGGACGGTAGCGCCGACGCGCCCTTTACCCGCCGAGATACGCCGCTTGAATCTCCGCGTTCTGCGCGAGATCGGCGCTCCTGCCTTCGATGGCAATTTCGCCGGTTCGAAGGACGTAGGCGCGGTGGCTCGTCTTCAGCGCAATGCGCGTGTTCTGCTCGACGAGGAGAATCGTGACGCCGGCCGCGGCGATCTTCGTGATGGCTTCGAAGATCTGCTGAACGAGCTTCGGCGCGATACCGAGCGACGGCTCGTCGAGGAGCAGCAGCGCGGGGCGCGCCATCATCGCGCGGCCGATGGCGAGCATCTGCTGCTCGCCGCCGGAGAGCGTGCCGCCCTCTTGTTTCATGCGCTCGCCGAGGCGCGGAAAGAGCTGCGTCACGTCGTCGATCGTCTCGCGCATCGTCGTCGCATCGCGATGAAGGTACGCGCCGAGCTCGAGGTTCTCGCGCACCGTGAGGTTCGGAAAAATCGCGCGGCCTTCGGGCACCAGCGCGACGCCCGCCGCGACGAGGGCCTCCGTCGAGAGCGAGGCGATGTCCTTCCCGCCGAAGCGAAGCGTTCCGCTCGAGAGCGGCAGGAGGCGCGCGATGCTCTTGAGCGTCGTCGTTTTCCCGGCTCCGTTGGCGCCGATGAGCGCGACGATCTCTTGGCAGTTCACGGTGAGCGAGACGCCCTTCAGCGCCTTGATGCCGCCGTAGCTCACCTTTATGTCGGCGAGCTCGAGGAGCGGCTCGCCCGGGGCGACCGGAAGCGGCGCACGCGTCGGATGCTTAACCCGCATGGCCTTCGCCTTTCGTCGTGGTCGCATCGTGGCTTGCCGCGCGCGAGGAGGCCGCGGCCACGGCAGCAGCCGCGTCTTCGTCGTCGTCTTCCTCGCCGAGGTACGCCGCGAGCACCTTGGGATGCACTTTGATCGCCGCCGGATCGCCATGGGCGATGGTCTCGCCGTGATCGAGCACGTGGATGTCTTCGCAGACGCCCATGACGACCTGCATGTTGTGCTCGACCAACACGACCGACATTTGAAACGTGTCGCGCAGCCAGCCGATTTGCGTCTTCAGCCCTTCGGCTTCGCCGTAGTTCATACCGGCGGCGGGCTCGTCGAGGAGCAGCAGCTTGGGCGAGAGCATCATCGCCCGCGCGATCTCGAGGCGGCGCTGGTTGCCGTAGGGGAGCGACGTCGACGGCTCGTTGGCGACGCCTTCGAGATCGAACACACGCAGCAGCTCCATCGCCCGCGCGTTCATCGACGCTTCGTCGTCGTAATAAAGCTTCGTGCGCAAAAGCGCCGATACGAGGCTCGCGCGCTTTTGGAGCTCGCACGCGACGAGAAGGTTCTCGATGACCGTGAGCTGCGCGAACAGGCGGATGTTTTGAAACGTTCGCGAGACGCCGGCCGCGGCGATTTGCGCGGGCTTCAGCGGCCCCAAATCGGTCGTACCGAAGCGGATCGACCCCGCGTCGTGCTTGTACACGCCGGTGATCAAATTGAAGACCGTCGTCTTCCCCGCGCCGTTCGGCCCGATGAGGCCGAAGATCGTTTTGTCGGGCACGCGAAACGAGACGTCGTTCACGGCCTTGAGGCCGCCGAAGCTTTTGACGACGCCTTTGAGCTCGAGATCCATGCCCACTAACCCTTCACGCTTTCGGCGGAGTCGACGCCGATCGAGAGGGGTGGCGGCGCAGGCGGTGCGGGCGGCGCCGTCCTCTTCTTTTGAAACAGCTCGCGCTCACCGAGCAGCCCTTCCGGGCGCATGATCATGAGCGCGATGAGCACCGCTGCATAAATGATCATTCGAAGCGCGTTGAGGTCGAGCCACTGAAACTCGCTCTTCAGCGCCTGCACCGCGCTCGTCCCTTGGGCGAGCTCGATGGCCTTCACCGTGAACGTCACGAAGATGCCGCCGATCGCGGCGCCGGTGACGCTTCCCGAGCCGCCGAGGATGACCATCGTGATGGCGTCGAACGAGTATTGAAAGCCGAAGCTCTCCGGCTGCACGATAGGCGCGCCGTCGCGCGAAATGGCGAGGAGCGCGCCCGCGAGACCCGCGCCCGCAGCGGCGATGACGAACGACGTGACCTTGTAGCGCGTGGGGTCGACGCCCACCGCGGCCGACGCGATCTCGTCTTCGCGAAGAGCCCGAAGCGCGCGCCCCCAGCCGGAGAACTTGAGGCGCCACGCGACGAGGCCCAAGAGCGCGCACATGCCGAAAACCCAGAACGGCCCTGCGTAGAGCGGCACGCCGGCGTTGTCGGGGCCGGCGTAGCCGTTCTGCCCGCCGAGGCTCGTGATCGTGACCGAGAGCGCGTGGAAGAACGGGCCGACGAGACCGTTCGCGCCGACGTGGGACCACGCTCGGCCGGGCGTCTCGACGTCGCCAATGCTCGCCGTGGCGATCACGAGGCGGAAAATTTCGGCGAATCCGAGCGTCACGATGGCGAGGTAGTCGCCCTTCAAGCGGAGGCTCGGGAGGCCGACGAGGAGGCCGAAGAGCGCCGCGACGGCGCCGGACGCGACGAGGGCGATGGGGACGACGATGAACGAATGGGCGAACGTCGGCAGGCCGCCGCCGAGCGACTGGTGAATATGGGATGCGACGACCGCGCTGGTGTACGCGCCGATGCCGACGAAGCCTGCGTGGCCGATGGAAAACTGACCCGCCATGCCGTTGATGACGTTGAGCGAGACGGCAACGAGGACGTTCACCGCTGCGAGCATGACCAGCTGACGAATCGAGCTGTCGGGGATGATCGCGTCGAGCCCGACGTCGAGCAGAAGGACGACGACGATGACGGCGGCCGCGATGGCGAGACCGCGCATTTTCGAGGGGGTTTCGCCGGGCCGCGGAGCGGGTGCGGCGTTCGCGCGTTGGGAGGCCTGGGCCATGGCGCGCGCGGTTCTACCGAGATTCGCGCGAGGTCGGGCGAAATTCAGGAGATGACGCGGCCCCCCGCGAGAATGCCCGCTATTTGACGACGCGCAGGTACGGCGGAAGCTCGCGTTTCGGCTTTCGCCCGGCGCCCGTGTTGGGCGCGTGCAACGGAGACTGCGACGGGCGCGCGGCCGGCTTTTGAGCGGGCTCGCTCGGCGGCGGCTCGAAGTCGTCGGACGACGTGGTACGCGCGGCGTTACCACCAAACGACTGACGCTGCGGCTGATGCGACGGCTGCGGGCGCGGCTTTGGCGTAAGCTTTTCCGGCGTTTTCGCGGGCGGCTCGGCGCTTCGCGGCGGGCTCGGGACGGCGCTCAAACGGGCGGGCGGCTCGGCGGGGGGCGTCGCGCCGGCCTTGGGCGCACCCTTCGTGCGCGGCTTTTTCGCGGCGGGCGAGGGTGACGGTGCCGTTCCTAGGGCCGATTCGGCCCGGACCGGCGTGAGCTTCGGGCGCTTCGTCGCCTCTTTCTTCGCGGGCGCGGCGGCCGCTGTGGGCTTGCTGGGCGGCGGGTTCGGCACGGCCGACATCACGCGGGGCGCCGGGGCGGGAGCCGGTTCGACGGGCCTCTCGCGCACTTGCCGTTGCACTTCGGGCGGCACGTCGTCGGGCCAGACCATCGCGCGCTGCTCGTCGTCGACCATCGCGTACACCGCTGGCCACGGGACCATGCAATGGAACGGCGAGCGGTTGAAGCTGAGGGTGCACGAAAGGCCGTCGTCGTCGACGTGCAGATCTTGAATCGGCACCGGCATGTTGAGGCCGATCTGAAGAACCAGCTGCGGCTGCTTCTTGAACCAGACCGGGACGACCACGTTCGCGACCCGCGGGTCGAGGTGGATGAACACGCTCGAGTGCGCGAGCAGCGCGAGCGCGACCTCTTTTTTCGGGGGCAGCGGGGGCGAGGGGCGCATTGGCGAGCCAGTGTACTACGCTAAATCTCGCCGTGCTGCTCGCGAAGACGCTCGAGACGCCCGCCCTGCCGCTCGTGGTGCCCGCCCGCATCTTCGACGCCTTCGCGTGGTGCGCGAGCGACACCCTCGAATGGCGCCGCCCCGCAAGGTCGTGGGCGACGAATACGCCCCTCGACGGCTCGGATCCGGCGCGGATGGTTTTCGTTTTTCACGACCCGAAAGGGTCGGCCTACCTCCCGATGGAGCTTGCGCGCCTGCACGCCTTCGGCCTCGGCCTCACCAACGAATGGGCTCTCGCGCCCTACGCCATCGACAACGCGACCGACGAGCTTTACGCCCACCGCGAGCGCCCGCGCGACGTCTTGTGGCTCGCCGCCGACAACCTGAATGCGCTCTTTTGGGGGCTCCACGACTGGGCGCACTTTCACAACCACGGCACGTTCGACGAAAACGCACCGGGCGAGAGGTCGTGGACCGAGCTGCAGTGCGACGCCTCAGCCCTCGCGTGGATGTGGCGAAACCGCGCGACGCTCGAGATCTCGAGCGAAACGTGGGAGCGAGCGAGGCTCGAAGCCCTCGGCGTGTGTGCGCGTAGGTTCGAGGCGGAGCAGGTCGCGCCGGGTGCCACCGACCTGGACGTCCTCGCAGCGGAATCGCTGAAGAATCTGGCGGAAGGGGCACGCGTTAGTTGACGAAAGAAGCCTGGCCTCTGCGACACTTGCCCCATGGCTTCGTGCTCGAAAACGTTAAAAACGCGGTTGCTGTCGGCGGCGTTTCTTCTGGCCCTCGGGCCGCTCGGCGGCTCGCTGACAGGCTGTTCGCTCCTCGTCGATTTCGACCGTTCGAAGATTCACGAGGGCGCGGCGGACGACGCCTCGACGGACGCGACGACGACCGACGCGACGACGCCTGATGCAAATACGAGCGACGCCGAGCCAGAGACGGGCGCCGACGCGACGACGGACGGCGCAACGAGCGATGCCCAGCCGGCGGCCGATGCCGAAGCGGGCACGGCGCTCGACGCGAGCGACGCCGGCGATGCGTCGGCCGACGCCGGCGATGCGTCGACCGACGCCGCCGATGCGAGCCGCGACGCGACCACCGACGCCGCCGACGCGAGTCGCGACGCGAGCCGCGACGCGACCGCCGATGCGAGCGACGCAGGTGATGCCGGCGACGGCGGCGCCCCCGACTGCGGCGTGAACGACTGCGACGACGGCAACGCCTGCACGACCGACGTCTGCGTCTCCGACGGCGTTTGCGCGAACTCGCCCGTGACCAACGGCCTCGCCTGCGACGACGGCAACGCGTGCACCGTGGGCGACAGCTGCCAGGTGGGCGTCTGCGCTGCGGGGATCGCAAAAACGTGCCCCTCACCGACCGGCACATGCAAGGTCGCCGGCACGTGCAACACGCTCTCCGGCGCATGCGGCGCCGAGACCGATGCGCCCAACGGCGCCACCTGCAGCGACGGCAACGCCTGCACGCAGAACGACGTCTGCGCGTCGGGCGCCTGCGTTCCCGGCGCGGCGGTCACCTGCCCCGCCCCGAGCGGCACCTGCAAAGTCGCGGGCACGTGCGACAGCACGACGGGGAGCTGCGGCGCCGAGACGAACAAGGCCGACGGCGCGCTCTGCAACGACGCCAACGCCTGCACCGTCGGCGATAGCTGCGCCGCGGGCCTTTGCAGGCCCGGCCTGCCCACGGTCTGCACCCCCGCCGGCACCTGCCAAATCACCGGCGTCTGCGACACGACGTCGGGCGCATGCGGCGCGCCCACGAACGCGCCCGCCACCACCCCCTGCGACGACGGCGTCGCCTGCACGGCGGCCGATCACTGCAGCGGCGCCGGCGCCTGCGCGGCCGGCCTTCCGACAGATGCACTCTGCACCGATCCTGCGGCACCGATTTGCAGCGCCACCGGCTGCGTGGCGCGCGCTGCCGCGAGCCTCGTCGTCACCGAGCTCAACGCCCTCGGCGGCGGCGTCGGCAACGAAGAGTTCGTCGAGCTTTATCTGCCGACCACCGCCACGCGCGGAAACATCGCCGGCTTCACAATCACCAACGCCGCGGGCACGGCGTTCACGCTTCATCCCCGCACCGACCCCACGGGGTCAGGCGGCGCGACGCTCTACATGGAACCGGGCGATTACGCCTACGGCATCGCGAATCCGGCAAGCGCTGCGAGCATCCCCGCCGACGCGAAGTTCGTCATCGGCGAGCCCGGAACGGCGTTCGCCCTCAACGAAGCGGGCGACGAGATCGTCGTCCGCGACGGCGTCGGCACTGTGCTCGACACAGTCGACTTCCGCGCGGCGCCCACGGGACCGGGCTTCGTCTACGACACGAGCGGCTCGGCCTCGATCACCGGCGCCGCCTTCCCCGGGTTCGCCGGCAAGTCGACGCAGCTCGACTCCGGCCTGCTCACGACGCTCGCCAACGACAGCGGCGCGGCGTGGTGCACCTCGTACGTCTCCGCGAATACCCGCGGACAGCCAAACGGCTCCTGCGGCGCGAGGGCCGTCGTGAACGAAGTTCTCTTCGACCCGGACGGCGCCGACGAAGGTCGTGCGTTCCTCGAAATCGCGGGGCCCGGCGGCGCGGACATCGGCGGCTACGTCCTTCAGAGCTACACGTCGCCGTCGCACACGGTGGTCGTCGACGTGACGCTTCCCGCCGGCACGCGCATTCCCCTCGACGGCTTCTTCGTCCTCGCCGACGGCGCGACGAACGGCGGCACGACGCAAGTCCCCAATGCCGACTTGGTCGTGGCCGACGGAACGTTCGCCGCGGCGCCCGGTGTCGTCTCCATCAGCGCCCGCGGGCTCTCAACGCTCGACACCGTGCAGTACGGCGGCGACGCCGCGACGAGCCTCGGCGAAGGCGCGCCCGTGCCTGTCGTCACGACCCCGGGGCTCTCGATCTCGATCGCCCGCGACCCCCTCTCGACCGACACCGGCGACAACGCGACCGACTTCCACAGCGACCCGACGCCGACCCCCGGCGACGCGAACGGCGTCGTCTTCGCGGTCGTGACGAGCATCGATCGTAACGACGGGCTCGCCGCCAGCGCCACGTCGGTGCGCTTCGCAACGCGCGACGTCGCGTCGCCGAGCGCCACGTTCGCCGGCGTGAACGGCAGCTGCACCGTCGCGTCGACCGTGGCCGACGGCCGCGGCGGGGCCGTCTACGCGTGCATCGCGCCGGCCAACGGCGGCACGGTCACCCGCGGCACCGTCGCCCTCCTAAACACCGCCGCGCTCGGCGGAGCGACGGTCTCGGCGCCCGGCACGTGGACCTATACCGGCGTCGACAACGGCTCCGCGGACCCGCGGCAAATCGATTATTGCACTCTGCAATTCCCCGCGACGGCTACGACCGCATCAGGCGCGGCGACCGTGACGATCTACGGCCGCGCCTACGAGCCGTCGCTCACGCCGGGCGGCGCCCTTCGCGCCGACGTCGGCTTCGGCCCCGACGGCAGCGACCCGACGACATCGGCCGACTGGCGCTTCACTGCCGCTGTTTACAACCCGAGCCCCGGCCCGCCGAACGAGCCGAACAACTCGGAATACGCCGCGACGATCACGCCGCCCACGGTCTCGTCGGCCGCGACCTACGGCTACACGTACCGGTTTTCCCAAGACGACGGCCTTCACTACACGTACTGCGACCTCGACGGCGCCGGCGCGAACAGCGGCCTTTCGTTCGACATGGCGGCGAGCGGCGGAGGCGCGAATCTCGGCGTTCTCACCGTAAATCCCTGAGCCCTGGTCACCCGAGCGTTAGCTTCCGTTACCTGAGCCCGCGGATGGTGCTAACCCTCCGCGCGCCGTGACTGAAGCCCTCGATCCGAAGCTCGTCCAAGAAATCTCGCGCCGGAAGACGTTTGCGATCATCTCGCACCCGGACGCCGGCAAAACGACGCTCACTGAAAAGCTGCTCCTTTACGGGGGTGCCATTCAGCTCGCCGGCGCCGTGAAGGCCAAGCGCGGACGCGCGTCGGCCGTGTCCGACTGGATGGACATGGAGCGCGAGCGGGGCATCTCGATCACGTCGAGCGTGCTGCAGTTCCCTTACCGCGGC
>JANXMC010000260.1 GCA_025354825.1 Myxococcales bacterium | reverse complement strand
CGGCCGGCCACCGCGCGATCCCTCTCCTGGGCCTCGCCTTCGTGATGGCCATTCCCATGATCTCCAAGCTGCTGGTGGATCTCGAGGTCAACCTCGCGGGGCTAGACGACGGGACGAAGATCGCGACGCGACGCCTTCTAGGCGGTCGCAACGGCGCATTCTTCGTTGAGGACGCGCGCACAACGCGCGACAGCGCGGGCAGACTCGTGATCCCCTCTCAGGACTTCGTCGCCGCGAATGACGTGAAGACGGTATTCGGAATGGGCGGCGCGTACCTCGACGGCACGCTCATCGTCTCTATTGTCTTTACCAACGAGTCCATTGACCGACTCGTCGTCGATCGATTCCCTAGTCTCATTGGCAACTTCAAAATCGCGACGTCCAAGCTCGTCGCGGAACGCAAATTCTACGCGCTGTGACCGCAGCGGCGAGGGGGACCGTTACGCGGGGCGCGCTCGCGGCCAGCGCCAAGCGCGAGCGCACGCCGCGCTCATGCGTGTGTCACCACCCCTAGGCAGAGCCGACGGCGGCTTCCCCCCGCGCGCGCAGCGTTCGCGGTCCACGACCGATGTCGCGTGCGATTAAGCGGGATTATCAGTCCCGTGAACCGCGCGTACGGGGATATCCAGCCGCGGCAGAACTACGTTCTGGGCGCTCTGGGATTTCCGTAGGGGTCCGCCAACGCCGCAATCACCAAGACGAGCTCGCTCGGCGCAACGGGCTTCGCGAGGTGCATGTTGAAGCCCGCCCGTAGCGCCTGCGCCCGGTCTTCCGAACGCGCGTAGGCCGTCAGTGCCGTTGCGGGCACCCGCTGCGCGGGGCCTTCGAGCTGCCGGACCCGTCGGATGAAGGAGTGCCCGTCTTCCTCCGGCATTCCTACATCTGAGATGAGCACGTCGAACGTCTCCCGCTCGAGGAGCGCGAAAGCCTCCGCAGCACTCGACGCGAGGGTCACCACAGATTCGCACTGGCGAAGAACGAAGGCAATGAGCTCGCGGGTGTCGCGCTCGTCGTCGACGACGAGCACGCGAAGCTGGGCCAGCACCGGGGGTGCCTCGAAGATCCCAAGGGGCCGGGGCGCAGACGCCTCCCACCGGGGTTGCTCCCCCGATGCACGGACGGGCGCCGTGGGGAGTCTCACCGTCACCAGCGTCCCCTGCCCCGCGCCTTCGCTTGAAATACTCACAGTGCCGCCGTGCAGCTCGACGAGGCTGCGCACGATCGAAAGGCCGAGACCAAGGCCGCCGGCGCGACGTGTAATTCCGCCATCCGCCTGGCGGAACGGCTCGAAGACGTGCGGCAAGAACTCGGGCGCAATGCCCTGACCCGTGTCGCCCACGGCGAGCTCCACATAGGACGCCTCGCGGCGAAGGGTGACGTGGATGCGGCCTCCCTTCGGGGTGAACTTGATCGCGTTCGAAAGCAGATTCCAGGCAATCTGTTGGAGGCGTTCCGCGTCGCCGACGATGGTTGCGTGCGAGTCGAGCGCTCGCTGCAGGCGAAGTCCCTTAGCTTCGGCGGCAGGCCGAACGGACTCGAGAGCGGCTTCGACGACCCGGACCGCTTCGACGGGGCCAATCGCGAGGCGGAACTTTCCCTGAAGAATACGTGCGACATCGAGAAGGTCGTCGATGAGACGCACCTGGTTTCGGGCGTTTCGTTCGATCGTGTCGATGGCACCCTTTTGGCGCGCAGGTTCGAGAATGCCCGAGCTCAACATCGAGGCCCACCCGAGAATGGCGTTCAACGGCGTGCGGAGCTCGTGGCTGACCGTCGAGAGGAACTCGTCCTTCATCCTGTTGGCGCTCTCGGCGAGCGCTTGCGCGGCCTCGGCATCACGGCGCCCTTTCTGCTCGCTGGCGAAGGCCGCCTCGCGTTCCGCCTCGAGCCGCTTGCGCCTCCCGATGTCGCGGTAGAAGACGGCCACTCCGCCCGCCGGCGTTGGCCACGCGCGCACCTCGGTCCAAAGGTCGAGCGGAGGATAGAAATCCTCGAACTCCCCGGGGACGCCTTCCTCGACGACGCGCTGGTACGTCAGTCGGAACTGCGAGTCGGGGGCCATCGGATAGACGTCGAAAAAGTTACGACCGAGCGCGTCTTCGCGATTCACCTTGCTGACGTTCTCGTGATTTCGATTGACCATGATGATCTTGAAGTCGCGATCGAGCTCAAAGAATGCATCGAGCGTCGAGTCGACGAGCTCCACCATGCGGTCACGCTCCCGCGCAGCGTCATTTCGCGCATTTTCGAGCCGCGCGTTAACGACATGCAGCTCCTGCGCGCGACTCTCGAGTTGACGGAGAAGGCTCTCCACCCGTTCCTGGTGCTGACGCTCTTTCTCGATATTCGTGTTCGTCCCCAACCATCCGACGATTTCCCCCTGCGCATCCCGCTTGGGCATCGCGCGAACGAGGTACCAGGCGTATTCGCCCGTCGCGAGCTTCAAGCGGAACTCGACTTCGTAGCTTTCGCCCGTGCGTAGCGCGTGTGTCCATCGTTCGACCGCTCGCGGCAGATCGTCTTCGTGAACGACGTTCTGCCAGCCATCGGCCATCAGCCGCTCATGAGAGACGCCGAGCTCGTCCGCCGTTCGAGGATTGACGAAATCGAGGGCGCCGTCGGGGAGCGCCGTCCACATCTGAACCGGAAAGCTCTCCGTGAGGCCCGAGGGGCGCGATTGCGAGCCCATGGCGACATCCGCGTCGGCGTCTCTCTCGTGGGGGGCGGAGGTCATTCGGTTTCAAAACGCGAACGCGGATTTCTTGCAAGAGAAACATCCCTCGCGAGAGAAAAGCATGAGCGACGCAAGGCGTGAATGCCCCGCACGGGCGCGGCAGTCGACGTGCTCTCGCGGGGGGAGTCCTGGGCGGCGCCCCCGCGCCTAAGCACCACCCCGCTCCTACTCACCGATCGCGCGCCTCAGCACGGCTTCCTCGTCGCTCCCGAGGAGCCCGAGCCCCGAGTTTACGACCAGCACTCGTCGCTGCGACTGATAGGCCCACCCCCCGACGTCCGCCCCGTCACGCCCCGGGTAATGCGATGAGAGGTGCGGTAGCGCCGCGAACGTCGAGAGCGCCGAGGGCTCGCACGGCAGTCCGTCGTCAATGCCGCCGGCGAGGACGTGCTTCGCGGCGCGCATCTGGTCGTGCTCCGTGACCGTCACGAAGTCGACCAACTGCTCCTGATCGAGCTTCGCCAGGCACGGCGCGAGCGGCGTGTGCGCGCTCGTAAGCTTCGGCATCAGCGGCTCGACGCCGCGCCCCGCAGCTGCCTGCCGATCGGCGGTGCCTGGGATTTTTCGCATGCGTATGTTGTCGAGAATGTTCGCTCCCGCCGGAACGCAACCGACGATGCGGATCGCCCCGCGCGCGACGGCGCCCGCCTTCTCGCAATCGCGGAGGCCCAGGTAGAAGCCCAGGAGCAGGTTTCCCGTCCCCACTGGCACGACGATCGACAGCGGCTCGCGCGCGTTCAACGCGTTTTCCGTCGCGCCTATGTCGCGCACGATCTGGGCGGCGAGGAAGCGGTACATCAACAGCCCCACGCCGTCCCACCCGTCGGTCACGTCCCAGTACGTGGCGTCGTTCAACTCGCGGCGCGATCGCTTCATCCGCGCAGAGACGAGACTGCGGATCTCGAGCGGGTTCAGCACCGGCTTGTCGCGCCGGAAAATATCGAGCACCTCGCACTGCCAAACGCGGAGGCGTGTCCGGATCTCAGAGGCGACGTTTAGGTCGACGATGGCGTGGATCTGGATCCGCCGCTCGCGCGGGAGGCGTCGGTTTACGATGTACGCCATCTTCGCGAGGCTGAGCCCTGCGTTGCCCGCCGTCCACACGGCGAGATCGGTGATCCCATTCTCCAGCGCCGTGTTCAGAATTGCCCACGATCGCGGATCCTTCAGCGTGGACGTGCACTGGTATGCGCTTAGGTTGATAATCTGCACGCCGCCAAATCCGGTGACCTCCTCCAGGCTCCGCGACCGGTGCACAATCGGGTTGCCGCACCGCATGTGGTGCACGGTCCCGAGATGATCGCGCTTCCAAGGGTATGGTGGCGGCGGCCCGCGCTCGGGCAGCGACTCGCTTGGCGAGCCGTGCTCGTCGAGCGCGACGGCATACAGGTCATACGGCTCGGACGTGTGAAGGGACGGGAGATCGCCGACGGCGAAGTCCTTCACCTCGGGAAGGATCGTCACGTAGCAGGAGCGCTCGCGCGCGGGGAAGCCGAGCGCCTCGACGCACCCGCACACGCGGCGATCGGTGTCGAACACGCCCGACGACGTGCCGCACAAGAAGCAAACGGCCTCGAGATTCTCAAGCTTCATAAGGAGCAGCCTCGTTCCAAAGTGTCGTTCAGGGGTTAAGCGTGAAGAGGAGGATTGTGCCGATCGCAACGTCGGTCCCCACGTGAGCGATCCAGGGGGCGAGCATCCCGGCGGCGCGGCGGCGCACCGCGCCCATCATCAGGCCGTAGATCGTGGCGAGCCCAATCCCGATGGCACCACGCGGGAACCCGCCGATGTGTACGATGCCGAAGACGACGGCTTGCAGGATCACCGGCGCGGCGCCCACGCCGAGCGCCGCGTCGAGCGCGCCCATGACGACGCCGCGATAGATCGTCTCTTCGAGCGCAGCGTTGAGCATCGCGAATACGACGACCCCGGCGAAGAGCGCGTACGTCGGCAGCTTCGGGAACATCCCCAGCACCTGCGAGTAGTCCGGTTTCGCCAGCGAGAACCACACGACGAGCGCGGTAGCCGAGACGGCGAGCGACGCGGCGATCAGCCTCCACGTGGCGCCGTCCAGCTTTCCTCGGCGGAACCATCTCTCCGGCAAGCCGCCCAGCGCCGCCGAACGCTTCGCGATGATGAGGTATGCGACCGTCGCGAGGATGGGCGCGACGGGCCAGTACAGCATGCTGCCGAACGCGGACAGCGCGACGAGGAGGAGCGAGCAGAGCACGCCGAGGTGCAGCGCCGGGACCGAGCGCGCGCGGGCGCTCGCGTAGGTGAGCGCGAGCGACGCACCCGTGAGAGCGATCCACGCGAGGCGGTGCTGCACGAGGGGGAAGACGCCGAGAAGCGCGACGAAGGCGAGGACGAGCGGCGTGGTCCACGCGGACGCATCGGTCTCGGGCCGGTTGGCGATGGGTCGGGCGGGTGCAGAGTTGATGGTCGTCACGTTAGGGTGCCTTCGAAGTGGAGCACGCGGTCGCGCCCGCATGCGCGAGCCGCAGGTCGTCAAACGAGAAGAGGCGGTCGTCGCGATACTGCGTGATCATTCGATCGAAGGCTCGCCGCTCGCCAAGTTCATCCCGCGCCCGCGCGGCGCCAAGCTGCCCGAGGAGGCGCGCCATGCAGAGCCGCATGATCGGCGCGAGCTCTGTGTCGCCCGGCGCGAGCGCGCGCGCCTCGACGTACACGCAGGCCAGCGCGTGGACGAGACCGTAGCGCCACGCGAGCTCCTGCCCTTCGCGCGAAAGCGGGAACCGCGCGCTCGCGCGCTCGCGCCCGATTCGGGCGTCCAAGGCATCGAGCACACGGGCCGCCTCCGCGCGGAGCGCCTCCAGCTCGCGCGCCTCGTGGGCATGATCGTTTTGCAGGAACGTGACGGCTGCATCGTTCCGACTCACGAGCGCGAGGTCGCGCTCCGTCGGCAGCGCGCGTGCGTCATCTACGCGCCAGCTCAGTCCGGCTGTCGTCCCCGCGGTCTCTCCGAGCGTGCGCCTACGGCGCTCGGTCAGCGACGGGAGCTGCGCTGCGATCGCGCTCGCATTCACGTGGGCACTGCCGTCGAACAGGCTCACCACGCCGGCGTCGCGGCGCATCTTCTCGAAGATGCCGCCGAAGTGGTACGCGCGCAGATAGCTCCGCGCCCCGAGCACTGCGGAGAGCTCGCGGATCGCGCTGTCGATCGTGACGGGCACGACGTACTTCACGATCGACGACAGGATCGCCATCTCGGAGGGGCGCGCCGTGATCGCGCGCGCGGCCTGAAGCGCGCAGGCCTCGCCGATGAGGAGATCGAGGTACGCGTCGACGAGACGCGCGCGCACGTGATCCATCTCGGCTACTCGGCTGCCGTAGAGCACCCGCTCGGTTGCGAACGCGAGGGTGGCGCGGAGCGCCGTGTCCCCGGCGCCGAGCGAGAACGCCGCGCACAGCGTGCGCGTGATCTGCAACGCCTTCAGCGTGACGTCGAGCCCG
>JANXMC010000226.1 GCA_025354825.1 Myxococcales bacterium | reverse complement strand
GACTGCCCGCGCACCGCCTGCACCTTCGGTGCGGAGATGAGCGCCGCCGAAATCGGGTAGGTGACCTGATCTTCGACGAGGTCGGGGCTCTGCCCCATCCACTCGGTGAAGATGATTACCTGCACGTCGGAGAGGTCGGGGATGGCGTCGAGCGGAGCGCGCTGCAACGATGCGAACCCCCACGTCGAGAACGCGGCCACGAGGAGAATGGTGAGGAAGGGGCGGTTTGCGCTCGCCGCGATCAAGCGCGCGATGATGCCCAGTTGGGCGCTGCCCGATGGAGTCGAAGGCGTGCTCATTGCGCGCCGCCTTTCGGCACGAGCTCCATGCCGCACTTCGGGCATTTGCCAGGCGTCGGGCTCTCCACTTCGGGGTGCATGGGGCAGGTGTAAATCGCAGCCGGCGCGACCTTCGCGGCGGAGGGAACGGACCGAGCAGGGGCCGTGCGGCGCGGAGACGTCGTCGAGGCGACCGGCGACATCGGATGGCTGTCGCTCGAGGGCATCGGCGGCGGCGCACCTGCGTCGTCGGCGGCGCTCTCCCAGTACTTCGCGGCGGTGCTGATGCGCGCTTCGGCGGCGATGAGAAACACGCCCGAGGTCGCGACGACGTCGTCGGCGCGGAGCCCCGAGCGCACTTCGTACATGCCGTTCGATTGGATCCCCACGTCGACTTCTTGGGGCTTGAAGCGCCCTTCCCCAAGGTCGACGAAGACGAGACGTCGCGGGCCCGTGTACACGACCGCAGCGGCGGGCACTTGGAGGCGCATGCCGAGATCGGCCGTGAGCGCGACGTTTGCGAACATCCCGGGACGCAGCTCGAGATCCTTGTTCGCGAGCTCCATCCGCACACGCCCCGTGCGCGTCTTCGGATCGAGGTACGGGTACACGTACGCGACGGTCGCGTCGTAGGTGCGTCCCGGCAGGTAATCGAGAGTGACGTCGGCGTGCTGGCCGCCGTGCACATGGGCGAGATCGGCTTCGTAGACCTCGGCTTCGATCCACACTTTGTCGAGCGCGGCGAGACGAAAGAGCCGCATGCCCGGCTCGACGGATGCCCCTTCGACGACGTCCTTCTCGGTGACGAATCCGCTCGCCGGGGAAGGGAAGGAGACGTTCTCGAGCGGCGCGTCGCGCGCGACGATGGCGTCGAGCTCGGCCTCCGAAAGCCCGAGGAGGTGAAGCCTCTGGCGAGACGCCTTCGCGAGGCCGCCACCGCGGTTGCCGCCGTCGACGGACGCGGCACCGAGCGCGCTCTTCGTCGCGAGGAGGAAGTCTTGCTCGGCGTTGTAAAGCTCTGGGCTGTAGAGCGTGAAGAGCGGCTGGCCGCGCGCGACGCGCTGGCCAGTTCGGTTCACGAAGAGCTTGGTGATCCAACCGCGAACTTTGATGCTGACGTCGGTGAGCCCCGACTCGTCGTAGCTCACGTGCCCGAGAGCGCGGAACGAGCTGCGAAGGGGCGCGAGGACGACCTTCGCGGTCCTGACGCCAATGAGCTGGCGACGCGTCTCGTCGATCGTGACGACGCCTAGCGCTTGCTGCTCCTTGGTCACTGGAATGAGGTCCATTCCGCAGATGGGGCATTTGCCCGGCTCGGTTTGCTTCACGGACGGGTGCATCGAACACGTGAAGTGATCGACATCGCTGGCGGTCGCTCCGGGGGCGCCGCTCAGCGGCGACGCGTCCCCGTGTTGCGCATGGACCGCGGGCTCTCCGTGGCGCCGTTCTCCTTCGCCGTTGCCGGTGCCCGTGAACCAAGCCGTGAGCGGACGACGAAACACGAGTGCGGCTAGGACGAGCGCGGCGATAAGCGCGAGCGACGACAGAAGCGGGCGACGCGACGAACGGGTAAGCCCCGCGCTCATCGCGACACCGCCTTCTCGTTCAGCCCCGGAACGCGCCCGAGGGCGTGCTCGAGCTCGGCTGCGCGTTTGTCGACGTTGGCGCGCGCGCCTTCGTATTCGAGCTCCACGCTGCGCAGATTCTTCTCGGCGCTGACGACCGTGACGAAGTCGTTTCGCGACGAGATGAAGCCAGCGCGGGCCGCGTCGATCTGATCGCGCGCCACCGGAAGTAGGCGCGTCTCGAAGAGATGCAAAATGTGGTGGGCCTCATCGAGGCGCTTGAGCGCGACCTCCGTCTCGGTGCGCGCCTTGTCGGTCATGCTTATCGACTCGCTCTCGAACCGTGCGCGCGCCGCGCGCGCCTCCTCGACCGCGCCGACGCGGCGTCCACGTTGGAGAGGAAGGTTCACCGCGAGACCGACCATCCATCGATGCTCGGGCATGTCCCACATCGAGTTGTAGGAGGTGGAAAGGGTCATGTCCGGGTACGACTCCCGCTCGGCCCGCTCGGCCCGCGCCTCCTCTGCACGGGAGCGGAGGCGCGCAGCTTCGATGTCCGGCCTTCGTGCGGCCGCCTCGTCGCCGAGCCGCTTGCTCTCACCGAGCCCCGGGACGTCGGAGAGTGCGAGAGCCTTGGTCGGGGGCGGGAGCGGCAGCGACGGGTCGCGATGGAGCAGCTCGTCCATCTGCGCGACCGTGACATCGCGGACCGACGCGAGCGTCACGGCGTCGTGCTCCATATGCGCGAGCTCCGCCTCCGCCTGAAGGGGATCTTGCGCGGAGCCGCGCCCGCTCTCCAACTGCGCGAGCGCTCCGGCCTTAATCTCGCCCATCAAGGCAACGTGATGCGCGTTGATTTCGAGCGAGCGAACGGAGACGAAGTACTCGTCGTAAAGCAGCGCCGCCGACAGCGCGAGCGCGCGGCGCGCACCCTCGTAGTCGCGGCGGGTCGCGTCCGCCTCCGCGCGGGTCACCGCCTCTTCGAGCGAGAGCTTTCCGGGCCACGGCAAGCGCTGACTGGCCGTGGCCGAGTACCCGAATCGTGCGCTCGACGAGCCGACGGACAGCGGGGCGACTTCGATGGCGACCATCGGGTCCTCGAGCACGCCCGATTGCCGAGAGCGCGCGATCGCTGCGCGCCACCCTTGGCGCGCCGACTCGAGAGACGGGTTCCGACGAAGCACCGCACGCACGAACGAGGCGCGTTCGAGCTCGGGCCCGTTCAGGTCACGGTCATCATCGGAGGCCGCGTGGATCGACGCTACGTCGGCGCGATCGACGTCGGATCGCGCCGTGTCGTAAGACCCGCCCGCGGTGGTCGCGCAGGCCACGAGAAACAGAGCCGGAACGCACCGCACGGTGCGCCCGAACGTTTGCATACGCATGATGAGCTTCCTCTGCCCGCGGTCGCCTCGAACGACGCGCGCGCGTGATGGATTCCGAAGCCACGAAGTCGCCGGTAAAGCCGGCCTTCGTCAGCGTGCGAGGCCCCTTGCGAGCCCCGCCGGTCTCCTCACGTCAGAAAGATCATGAGCTGCGCGCGGCGCTCGCCTGGAAATCGTGGTGGGCCTGGCCATCGCCCCGACGACAGACTGCGCGACACGCGAAGACTTGCCGGCGACGGCTCGACGAACCGCGAGGCGGAAAGCAGGCCGACGAGGGACGCGGGGAACACGGTGGCGTGCTCCGTGCCGGCGCCATGGGGCATCGGCGGGAGCGAGCCGACTTTGCAGCAGTCAACGTCTTGCGGGTTGAGCTCCTCCGCCGGGCTGTTCGGCCCCTCGTCGTGCGACGCCGCGGTCATGCACGGGTCGGCGAGCAGAACTCCCATCGCGTCGCAGTAGAAGTACCGGCTGCCCGCGCGCAGTGCGCCGGTGATTAGCGCGAGCGAAAGCATGAGTGCGCCGAGCCTCACCGCGATTCGACGCAGTAGCTCGAGCACTCTTCGCTTTCTCGCGCGCGGGTCTCTCACCGTAGCCTCGTGATATCACGCGCTGGCGTGAACGCACCGTCTTGACGAGCGTCATCGCATCGAGCGCGACGACCTGTACTACGCGCAACGTCACGTCGGTTTGTAATTGGCATTCCGCGGCCAAATGGAATTCGCGAGCGCAAGCGTGACTACCTCGAACGCGTCATGGCAACATTGCGTCGACGTCGCGCGTACGCGCAGTGCGAGAATGTCGGATTGCGACGACCCTAGCCGTCACGACCTGCGGCTCGCCACGGCTCGTGTGCGGTACCCCGGCTCGCGTTGTGCGCGGCGGCGAATCAGCCCTTCGCGGGTGAGGCGTTATCGGCGGCTCCGCGGGGCAAAACCAACGTAAACCGAGTTCCCAGCGTGGCACTGCTCTCGACGTCGAGCGTTCCGTCATGGGCGAGCGCGAGCTCGCGAGCGATGAAGAGCCCCAGCCCGAGACCGTGGGTCGAGCCGGCGCCGTGTTTGCCTCGCTTGAACGGCTCGAAGAGGGTGGCGATTTCGTCCATTGGGATGGGCACCCCGTCGTTCCACACGTCGAGGATCAGGTGGTCCGGCGCAAGGCCCCGCGATCCCACCTTCACCACCGAGCCCTCTGGGCTATAGGCCAAGGCGTTCGAAACTAAGTTAGAGATGATCTGGGAGAGGCGCTCTGGATCAAAGACGCCTCGCCCGTCGCCTTCGGGGGTAAACTCCAACGATCGTTTCGGGTGGGTGAGCTGAGCCTCTTCGAGCACGCGTCGGCAAACGTCATGTGCATCCGTCGGCTGCCGATTGAGCGTGATTCCACCACCGAGACGAGCCCTCGCGAGGTCCAACATGTCCTCGATCATTCGCTCGGCGCGCTGGACGCTCCGCGTGATGCGCCGAAGATAGGAAACCTGTCGCTCTGTCGGTTGCTCGTCGGCGAGAAGGTGTGTGGCCATTCCCACGGCGTGGATCGGCGTGCGTAAATCGTGCGTGAGGATCGCCATGAAGCGTTCGCGCACCTCAACTTCCTCTTGGAGCGCGCGGTGCCCATTCTGCTCGATTTCGGTAGCGCACTTACTCATCGCGCTGTCGATCGCTGCGTGTAAGAGCTGTGCGGTGACGTGCGGAAGGTCGATGGATTCCCGAAAGCAAAGCTCGACCACCGCGGCGCGAAAATGCGACAGCTCTCGAAGCGCGGCGCTTGTCGCGTAGCGATGTGCGACGCGTTGCTTTGCATGGGCTGACGCCGCGCCGTGACCGCCGAGGGTGCGTCCCACGGCTTCGCCGCTCAAGTCACCGTCGCGCAACCCAAGCGAGGCGCGGCCGGCTATTTGTGCCGCGAGCTCATCGATGAAGGACGGGAGATGGTCCCGAAGCTCTGGCTCGGACAAGCGCTTTGCCTCCGGCACGTCGGGATCGGCGCGCACACGGGCCGTCCATTCACGCATGAGGACTTCCTTCTGCGTCACCAGCAGCGCGGCGAGCCGAGTATGGGGAGTCGGCTCGGAGGTATCGGACGCGCGGCTCATGGTCGAAGCGTTGCACGTGACATGGGCGCCTCACAAGGACGCGAGACGAACGGTTCTGCACGAGTGCCCTCCGACATCCCCGCGCGAAGTCGAACGGACGTTTCCGCGTTGTTTCGAAGAACGCGTGACGCGACGGGGTGAACGCCGGCGGCCGGACAAAGACGCGCGCGCGCACCTCATGCGGAAGGCTCGCGATTAAGTTTGCGTGACGGCTCAACGCTGGAAGCTCTATCCGTATGCCGGTCACCTGTTTCTGTTTCTTGGGCGCCGCAAGGATCGCCTCAGGATCTTGGTATGGGATTGGAGCGGCTTTCGTTTGGAGTACGCCGCTTGCCATCGTGCTCGTGATGGGCGCGGTGGCGCGCGTCGACCGCGCTATGCCCTCGTTCGAGAGGGCCGCAGGATCGCGCTCATCGCACGGCTCCGGCTGACGGCATCGATCCGTCCACCCCCCCGTGCGCGATCCGCTCGAGCGCGTCAGCAATCTGCGCGACATCCGGGCGTGTGGTCGGGTCGTCGTTCAACGCTGCCATGATCATAGACGCGAGCTTTGGGTCAACATCGGGCGCGAGCTGACGAAGATCGCGCGGACTTCGTGACACCGCTTGAAGCATGATTTCGGCGACCGTCCCCTCGTACGGGAGCTTGCCCGAGAGCGCGCGGTACAGAATGATCCCTACGCTGTACGTGTCTGCGCTCTCGGCGCACGCTTGCCCGAGAAACCTCTCGGGAGCCATATAGTGCGGCGTTCCCAACATCATTTCGGTTCCCGTCACGAGGGGGGCGCCAATCTGTTGGTCGTCGAGAATCTTTGCGATGCCGAAGTCGAGCACCTTTACGATCTCGCCGTGGTCGTCGTGATGAATAAAGATGTTCTCAGGCTTCACGTCGCGATGAATCACGCCTGCGGGGTGCGCCGCCGCAAGGCCTCGGCAGGCCTGCCCCACGAGCGTCGCTGCGCGCTCGATGGACAGACGTGAGCCGTCCCTCAGTTCGCTGTCCAGGGAATGGCCGTCGAGCAGCTCCATAGCAATGAACGGGATGCCGTCGTCCGAGATCCCTGCGTCGAGGACTTCGACGACGTTGGGATGGCGCGTTCGGCTGCTCGCTGTCCCTTCGAAGCGAAATCGCTCGAGGGCCAGCGCGGAATCGTTGCCAGGCTGGGGGCGGAAGATCTTCACCGCAACGGGGCGATGAATTTCGGTATGCATGCCGCGAAAGACGATCGCGAAACCTCCACTTCCGATGCGCGACTCGAGCTTGTACCGGCTCGCAAGCGTCCGCCCCGGGAGGGTCTCCGCGAGCGCCGAGAAGATGCGGTTCGCTCGTTGGGTCATCGCCTCGAGGTCGGCGTTCTTCGCTTCGAGCTCCGCGTTCTTGGCCCCCTGCGCCAGGTTCATCCCGATGAACTCACGCCGCGTCTTTCGGTACTGCGATACCTGCGCGAAGGAGTAGAGAATCCACAGTGAGAAGCACACAGCCAGCGAAGTCATCCCCGGTCGCCACGCGACGAGCGACACCACGACGAGCGCGCCGATCGTAGGCACCGTGTACGCCGCAAATACCTCGGGACGCGAGCCGAGGCTGACCGCCGAGCCGCCCGTCAGCCCCGTCACGATGGCGAGCCACAATCCAAATCCGAGCGGATCGGTATGGGCGTACACGAAGACGTTCGCTGCGCCGAAAGCACACCCGTTCAGCAAAGCGCCCGCCAAGGCCACGCGAAGTTTGAGCTTCGTGCTCAGCGTGCCGAGCCGCGGAATCGCCCAAAGTGCGGTGAGCCATCGTACGACCGCGACGCCAATGGTGCTCAGGTACGCGACGAGGACGCCGTCACTTACGTGCGCCGGCCCGCGGACGATCGGCCACGCCGCCAACAGCGCGAGAACCGCCGCCGGCAACGACGTACGGGACCTCTGCCAAACCTCGTCGACGAGAAGCGCCTCGATCGTGTCGTGGCGCCTCTGTGCCTCCGCGGGCGGGGGCAGGCTCTTACGGGCTGCGGTCGGGGGCAGACTGCGAACTTGATTCACGCGGCCTCACTTGCGATCGTACGCGATCGCGCGCCGCGGTCGACGGCCGTAAGTCCCTTTTCGCGTCTTAAACGCGTTCTCGTAGGAACGCGTCGCGTCGCGTCGCGCGACTCGGGGGACCGGGCCTCCTCCCACAGTGCCGACGCGATGATGCAGCAAGGTGGCCTACATCGAGGAAAGGATGCCCCGTGACCGGCGGCACCGCTCCGATGTAAGAGCGTTTCGGCGTCGCGCCCATCCCCAGCCGGCCCTTCTCGCCGTAGGCGCGCTCCTAGGGGCGTCCAAGCGCATTGGGTTCTCTCTTCCGTCCCGTCGCGTGCCGGCCTTGGCAAAGTTGGTCCATGAAGTCCCATCGTGGACCAATTTGGACTTGGAGTACCCGCGAGCCTTCGCGAGCCGACGGGGCGGTACCGAGAATGGGATCGAGCGCTCCACGGCCTGCGTTACTTATTATGGTGGTACGAACTACGCCGTGGTTTGGAACGGCACGTATCATGGGTATGACGTTCTCGGCGGCATGGGACTCGCAGATATCAAGAAAAACGTCGATGCCGTCGATGGAAGTGCCAGCGCTTGGCATCATCACAAGTTCGCATCAAGCAACGAGGGCCAAGGTGTTTTTGCGCTCTATGGCCGCGGAAAAAGCGCTGGTCTTGAATGGTATATCGTTGACGACTGGTTTGGCCCTAAACCCAATGGTAGAGAAGCGCAGTACCAAATGGATCTATCGAGGTCGATTGTGACATTTATGACGTGTATAAATACACGGGCGTCGTTACCAATGGGTCGGACGCGGTCTTTAACCAATGGTGGAGCATTCGGAGGGCGGCTCGAACGAGCGGCATCGTCTCCTATTCAAAAATGGGCGGGTGGGCCGCGGCAAACTTGATGTCTATTCGTTAGATTTGTTGAGCCAAAAGCCGTAGCGCGACAAGACTTCTTGGTCGTCGCGACACCCGCGCTCCGTGCGCTCGTTCGTGCGCGCATCGAGAACGCCCCTCGCGGGGCCCGCACGTCGAACACCCCGTTCCAAATTATCGCACGCACGTGCATGAAACCTTTCTGCTCCCGAGCGCGTAGCCGGTTCCACATCGATCATGCGCGCGCGAACGCTCTCTTGCGTCGCGCCCCCCCTTGGAGCCCCTATGAACAACAAGCTCGCTCTCGCTCTCTCGCCCCTCGCCCTGCTCGTCGCTGCGTGCTCGGGCCCGCCGCCGGGTCCTTCGACGAATACCGATGAGACGTCGGCGTCCATCGGCACCGAATCCGAGCACCTATCGTCCGCCTACGCGCCTCGCGAGGGCGGCCAGCGCATCTACCTCACGAGCAACGACGCCTCCCGCAACGAGGTCTTCGTCTACGAGGCGAGCCGCCGAGGCGCGCCCCGCATCGTCGGGCGCGTCGCGACGGGAGGGCGCGGGTCGGGCGACGGTTTAGGATCGCAGGGGGCGCTTGCTGTCAGCGGCGACGGGCGCTGGCTGCTCGCGGTGAACGCCGGAAGCAATGAGCTCTCGCTCTTTCGCTTCGTGGGCGACGGGCTCCGGCTCGCGGCGGTGGTCCCCTCGGGCGGCGAGCGCCCGATCAGCGTGAGCGAGTCCCACGGCCTCGTGTACGTGCTCAACGCCGGCGGCACGCAGAGCATCCAGGGTTTCTGGCTCGCGCCGTTCGGTGGCCTCGCGCAGATCGAAGGCTCGACCCGCGCGCTGAGCGCGGCGACGCCGGTGGGGGCGGCCGAGGTCGCCTTCAGCCCGGACGGCAACACGCTCGTCGTCACCGAGAAGGCGACGAACACCTTGGACACGTTCGTGGTCCGCCGCGACGGAACGCCGACCACGGCGCAGACGACGCCGTCGACGGGGGTGACGCCGTTCGGCTTCGCCTTCGACGGCCGGGGCGCGCTCGTCGTAAGCGACGCGGCGGGCGGCGCCGCGGGTGCCGGCGCGCTCACGTCGTACGTGCTCGACGGCCGCGGTGCACCGGCGCTCGTGACGGGCCCCGTCGCAAATGCGCAGGCGGCTCCGTGCTGGGTCGCGATTACGCCCGACAACCAATTTGCCTATACGGCGAACACGGCGAGCGGAACGCTGTCTGGCTATCGCGTCGACGCGTCCGGCGCGCTCACAGTCTTCGACGACGGCGGCGTCACGGCCAACACGGGCGCGGGGAGCAAGCCGGCGGACGTGGTCGTAGGCGACGGCGGGCTCCGCCTCTATGTGCTCGAGGGCGGCACCAGCACCCTCGGGGCGTACCGGATTGGCGCGAGCGGCGACCTCACGGAGGTTGGTCACCTCGCCGGGTTGCCATCCACGGCCGTCGGCCTCGTCGTGCGCTGAGACCGCTATCCGCTCACGAGCGCGGCGCGGCCAGCACGGCTCGCGCCGCGTCGACGACGCGTTCGGCGTCGCTGGCGGCCTGGGCGAGCGCGCGGCGTCGCACCGCGAAAACGGCAATGACCTCGCCCGTATCCTGGATTCGCCGAAACCCCGCCGGCGCCATTCCGACCGGGAGGATCGCGGCGACACCCGCCGTCTCCGCGATGCGCACCACCGCGCCTACGGAGGGGGCCGTCGCCACGACGCGTGCGCCTGCGAGGCTGTGAACGCCCTGCGGTACGACGGCTTCGCCCAGGCGCGCGCCGTCGCGCGCGTGGAGCGCGAGGACGAGGTCGCCGAGGCGCTCGCGCGTGATCTGGTCGCCGTCGAGCCGGAGGTCGCTCGCGACGAGTGCCCCGTCGAGATCGCCACGAAGCAGATCCGGAACGACCTGACCTTCGTCGACTTCGCGGAGCCTGTACTGGGCGTCTCCAAGAGCTTCTCCCACGGCACGCGCGAGGAGCTCGGCGAGCACTGGGGTGCTCGCGCCCAGGGCCACGGCGGGGCGCGGATGCCGTGGGACAGTTCCCGAGGCGAGCGCATCATCGACTCTCCGAAGTGCGTCGCGCGTCCCCTCGAGGAGCGTCGCGCCGAACGTCGTGACCGTCATTCCGCTGCGCGTCCGGTGAAAGAGCGGGACGCCGATGGCGCCTTCGAGGAGGCCAATCGTCCGCGAAAGCGTCGATGCGCTCACGTGAAGCACCGCCGACGCCTTGTGGATGCTTCGATATTCCGCCACGACTCGGAACGCCGGAAGCCAGTTCCAAAGCTCGGCGACGCGCTGCGATCGATCCATGGGCATCGCCTGCTTACGCGCGCCGTGCGTCTCGGTTTCGCCCCCGCCACGTACGGAGAGGGCATCCGCCGCGTACTCGCGACAGGCGCGAGAGCCCCGGGGCGCGCTACGTGGTGCGTGGTCACTCAGACCGGCACATGCTGGCCGCGATGACTCCGACGCTCGCGCGCGCGTGAAGTCTCGCCGAGCCTCTGGCCGGCGCGCGGATTCAGGCGACCCGTCGCGAGCTCCCTCGTTCCGAGCCAAGTGCTCATTTGGTCGACGGGCCGTTCGTACATTCCGCGACGCAAAGCTGTTCTTCGTATTTCGAATCAGCAAACCGCGCCGGCGTCTCAGCATCTCGGCATGCGGGCCGCAGAAATTGCCAGTCGCGGACTGCGTGGGTGGCGGGGCGCCACGCTCCGCCGCTCCCGCTCGCCACGCTCAGGTCAATTCGGCGTGTAGTGCACGCGGAGAATGTCGCTGTAGAGGCCCACCCGCGTGATCGTCTTGGCAGTCTTTTTGTGCGCGATCTCAATCTGGCTGTGGAACATATCGGTGAATATCTTCGAAATGGCGATATGGGCGGAGTCCTTATCGAGGGAATGGTTGATTCTATTTGTAACTCGGCCTCGGATGAGGCCTGCGACATCATATACATCCTCTAGTACCGAATCGGGAAAATACTCCGCATTCCAGTCGAATCCAAACGTGCTCTCGACTCCTGAATAGTTGATGCTTTGCCCGTCGCTCGACGGCCCCAATCCGGTCAAGTAGGCAGTTGCCTCCATGTTCGTTAGGTCGAAATTGGGTATATAACCTGCGCTGATCTGGACAGTCGGCGTAAGGCTTTGCACATTCTTCACCGAGATCCACGCGGCTGCCGCCGTGCCGCTCAAGCCGGTGCTAAATCCGGCATGCACATGCGTGATGTCGAAATCGACGTGAATGTAATGGAGATCGATGTCGAACGAGAAGACTGCCCCGTCGTGGTGCAGTGTCTCCAACGGGAAGAACACGTCGGAAGCTCCGTGGTCTTTAGCGTAGGCGCCCCACGTAAAATAGTTGTGCACCGAAAGGCTCGTGCGGATGGTCCGAGGAATACCCGCGCAACTCTCGTCCACCTCCGATTTGCACTCCGCGCGCTGACTGAGGGGTAGCCTCGTGCACGCATTGTAAGCGTCAGAGCACCTTCGGAACTCGGGGTTGGTGATCGTCTCGACAGGCCCGAATACGGTTGGCGACGAGTTTGTCGTATCGATGCTCAATCGCGAGCCTGCAAGGCCAAGAGGAACGAGACTGTCCATGTATGAACTAGGAATGTCGACGTAGTAGTCCGTTTCCGGAATAGGTTTTTTCGTGGGCAGCTCCTGTCCACAAGGCGGATCCGCGCAGATCGCGGAGGTGCTGCTTTCGATGGTTTCGGGATTCGCAGCAGAGCACGCGGTCAACGGGAGGAGGGCGGCGAAAGCCGCGAGGTAAAGGGCCGAACGACGTCGGAGGAATAGGTTCATGGCCGAGGCTCTCTTTTGCTCGCTGTTGCAGCGGTGAGAAGGTCGAAGGGTCGTGGCAAGTCGGAAGGTTCGCGCGCATTGGGAACCTGCATCCGATGGGCCATGCCGTTTTCCTCGTCATTAAGCGCAAGTACGAACAAACGAATCGGCAGCTCTCGCCGAAGTCGGCGGCATCTGCCGGCAGTCGCCGTTCCCTCGCCCTGACGTTGGACCCGCGCCGTTCCACTGCGGTTGCACGTCGGTGCAAAACGAAGATTGTTGAGTGCTAGCGACCTCATGTTGATATCCAAATAAGGATCAAACGCGGTTGACTTGCGACTTCAGCCGCTCTTACGCTCTGCATTCGAAAGGAGGCGACATGAAGATCAAGATCCACGTTCGCGGCGGCCCTAAGTCTCGCGGTTGAGGAACTGGCCTCTCGAGGCCGGTTCTACGATGCAGCTGGGGGCCTCGTCCTCTCGCCAGTAAAAACAGGAGAGACAGCGGACTCGTAGAGTCTGTTGTCTCTTTTTTTAATGCTCATGATGCTAGCGCAATGAGCTCGCGCTGAACCGATCTCAAAGGGCGCGCGATCGACGCGCTCCCAGATTTCCACCCCCCTCTGCTTGCGCTTATCGGCTGCCGACGACGTCGATACCATCCAGCCGCTTTCCGAGCGTGCACCCGCCCGAGCCGTCGACCGACCGTGCCTTGGCGATGCGACGGTCCCGTCGACGGGATCGAGTCCGGGCCGAAGCACCGTGCCCGCGAGCGCGTCGAACGAGCCGCGCATATCGACAGGCTCGAGCGCGACGAACTCGCGAGCTTTGCGCCCGCGAGGAGTGCCTCCCTCCTGAACCGGACACCATCTATCAGGAGTAAATTGAATGATTCATTCGATTTCCAACTAAGCGCTGTCCGCGGCGGTTCTTTCTTCCGAATACGGCCAATGACCTAACCGTCCAAGTCACCCATCTCGACGATGAGGGGTGACGCACATTATGTTTCCTACGCCTTCGATGGCCTTTCGTTCGTACATGTGACCAATCTCACGTGGGGAGGCACGCCTCACATTCAAAACGTGCAATGCCTCGGCAGCACGGCGACCTATTACGAATTGACGAGAACCGCATGGATGTCGCCCCGACTCGTCGACGCCGCCCGACGACGAATCCGAAAAGCCGAAAGCGCGGCCGAAGGGGCACGGGCGTCGCCCGCTGTCCGAGCACCTCGAATCCATCCCTCGTCAATGAGCTCTACGCGTGGATCGCGTCGCTCGACCCTCGACGAGTCATCCCGGGCAGCCTCCTCGCTAACGCCAAAACGTACGCGACCAACCAAGACGGCGCTGCCTTCGCGCAGGCGTTCTTCGCGACCAGAGAAAAGAAGCAACATCTCGCGCGTTTGAACCGAGCCCACTCTCGATGACCTCTTCTCTTGTCCTTGTCGTGACCTCTGGCTGCGATGCGGGTGCGCGCGCGGGAGTTTCCACGCAACCCGTCACGATTGGCCGGGCAGAGACGTCGGCCCTGCACCTCAGAGATCCCGCGGTCTCGCGCCGTCACGCTGTGGTCAGCGCGCTTGCCGACGGCGTGAGGGTCGATGCGTGCGACAGCGCGTCGCCCATCGACGTGGGGGGCCGCAAGGTCCGTTCGGCGAACATTTCGCCGGGCGGTGCATTCCGGGTCGGCAACTCCCTCGTCGAGGTGCGGGGGCACGACGCGCGCGCTGATTCGGCACCGGCGGCCGAGTCCATCGACGCTGTCGAGGATAGCGTCGACTCGCGCACCGTCCTCGGCTCCGGCGCGCTTGCCGCGCTGTACGAGCTCGTCGGCGCCCTCGCCGAGGCGCGCGATGCGGCCGCGCTCGACGCGTCGCTCGTACTCTGGACGCGAGCGCACCGGATTGGCGTCGACGCTCGGGTCGACGAACGCGGAGCCGTGTACGAACGCGCGCTCGTAGCACGTGACGACATCTTCGTCCTCGACGGGCGGGTCCACGCGCCGGCGCATGCAGCGAACACCTCCTGGGTCGTCGTCGATCTGCTCCCTGGACAGACGCTCGACGACGAGCTGCGACGGCTCCTCGTCGTCGTCGGCAGAATCGTCGGCGCGACCCTCGCGCGGCTCGGCGCCACCGTTGCACTCGAGAACGACCGGCGCGAGTTACGGCGGTCCGCCCTGGGCAGCGCCGACCGGTTCCTCGGAAAGTCTCCCCAAGCGCGGGAGATCGAGCGCCTCCTTCCGCGCCTTGCGGACGTCGACGCCACCGTCATGCTCCTCGGGGAGAGCGGAGTCGGCAAATCGTTTGTGGCACGCCTGCTCCACGAATCGGGCAAACGAGCCTCGCGGCCGCTCGTGGTTACGAACTGCGCGGCGATCCCTGAGGGACTCATCGAGGCCGAGCTGTTCGGTCACGAAAAAGGCGCGTTCACCGGCGCGGCTCGAATGCGGGTTGGCGCCTTTGAGCAGGCCGGCGACGGAACGCTCTTTCTCGACGAAATCGGGGAGCTGTCCCTGGCCGCCCAGGCCAAGATTCTCCGCGCGCTCGAAGATCGACAGTTTCAACGCCTGGGTTCGACCCGTTCGTTGCCATTCAACGCGCGCGTCGTCGTCGCGACCAATCGAGACCTCGATGCAATGGTCGAAGCAGGGACGTTCCGCCAAGATTTATTCTTCCGAGTTTGCGTGGTCAAGCTCACGGTGCCGCCCCTCCGCGACCGGGGCGAAGACATCGAGCAACTCGCCCAACAGATTCTTGCGGATATGGCGAAGGCACAGGCGCGCCGGGTGACACGCTTCTCCGACGAGGCGATGCGTCACATTCGCCGTTACCCCTGGCCTGGAAATGTTCGCGAGCTCCGTAACGTCATCGAGCAAGCGCTCGTCTATGGCGAGACGGACGTCGTCGAGCTCTCCGACATGCCGGCGCTGCGGGCGCAGCTAAGCGAGCCCGAAGCGAACGACGAAAGGTCCGTCACGCTGCCCGCCAATGCGGCCTGGCTCGAACGCGAGAACATCCAGGCGGCCCTGCAAGTGACCGGAGGAAACCGGACCCGCGCCGCGGCGCTCCTTGGGCTCGCAAGAGCGACTGTATACAAGAAATTGCAGGAGCACGCGGAGCGCACAGGGACCGTCTAGGAATGGATCGGTGTCTCGAATATGGACGACCGCAATCGTCTAATTCTCAGGCAATGACCCGTGCTCACTAGCGAAAGGTGCTGAAATTGCCGTGGCATTAGCGTTGCTTAGTAGATATTGAGCGCCGCAACCACGGCTCGATCGAGGAGCCTTGGGGGCGCCAACTTCTTTCTCTGCCCCGAATTGGGATTCGTCACATCACGCAACGTCAACATAGGAAAATATCATGAATAAGAATGCACTTACAGAAGAGCGCCTCCGCAAGCTTGAAGAGGCGATGACGCTCGGCATGGGCAAGGGCTGGACGCACAACTCCGGCCAGTCGGTTCGGTGCTGCTGCCCCTGGAACAAGATCATCAACATGTGATGTGACTGGGCGGCAGAACAAACGCCGCCGGCGAGAGGCCCCCCCTTGGAATTTCCGTGGGGGGGCCTCTTCCTTAATGCATTGCCCTTTGAATCGGAGCGCGGCATGACGAAATCCTCTTATTGGCGACGACCACTGATCTTTTCCTCTCTTCAGCAGATCGCGTATTTAGAGCGCGCTGCCGCGCACGTTCTTGCAGGGTGGATCCCGAAAGTCGTCTCGATCGACGTGACGCTCGCTCTCGGTCGGTTCCAGTACGTCAGCATCGACAATGCCGTCGGAATATTGAACGCGATTCGAGCACAGAGCCTGCCGCTTGGGGGCTGGTCTGTCGCACTCCCGAGTGGCTTTCGCGAATATGCGTCGGCTATCGACCTCAGCGACTCAGAAGACGCGATGCTCTCATCGATCTTCGGTCACCTTAAGCGACGCGTGGTCGAGCTCTCGACGCTCGTCGTCCAGAAGAGTGACCCGTTGATGGATGTTCACATCCGCGAGAAAGTGGAGAGCACTCGGCGTTCCGCGGAGTCTCAGATGGCCTGGTTCGAGGGACACGCGCGCCCAGGACCGAGCGCCGAGTCCGTTCGAGCGCTCGACGCTCTCTGGACGGCCCGCGAAGGCGGTCTCATGGTCGAACCCAACAATTGGCTCTGGGCTCCGATCGACCGCGTGACGCAGCCGAGCAGGCCCGCTCACCTGATTCGGGCCAAGCGAGGCTCGCTATCGTCGCACGCGATCTATCCGAACAACGAAAAGCACACCCGCGAAAACTTCCATCGCATGTTCGATGAGGAGATCACCACCCTCGAGCTCTTCGCACGGTGCTCCTACGAGCATCCAGACCTGCCCGAGGACTTTCACTGGGCCATGGGCCGGCAAATGTCGGATGAATCGCGGCACGCGCAGAGCTGCCTCGATGTGCTCGGTGAATACGGAGGAACGTATGGCGATATCCCCATCAGCACGGGGGTGTACGATTTCCACTATCAGTACGAGACGTGCGAGCCCGGGAGCAAGCGCGAGCTGCTCTGGAGGCTCCTGCTTCGCAGCGCCTTCGAAGAGGCACTCTCTCTCGACGGCTTCGTCCTCCAGATCCGGAAGCGCGACTTCTTTGAAGAGGGGCGAGTCTCGCAGGTGCTCGAGGCCATCATGGCCGACGAGATTCACCACGTCCGAAGCGGATGGAAATGGACCACATTCCTCTGCGAGGGAGACCGCGCTCGCGTGCAGGAGGAGCTCGACACTGCTCACGCCTACGACATC
>JANXMC010000203.1 GCA_025354825.1 Myxococcales bacterium | reverse complement strand
GCTCGATCTCGCCGAGGCCGTACGCAAAGACGATCCGGCGCGCGAGGAGCTCCAGCGGTTCGTGCAGTATCTGCTCGATACGACGTCGGACAACAACGCGCAGCCGACGACGCTCGCCGCGATGAGCGATCTCTTGCAGGTGCTCAACGACGAGACGAACCTCACGCCGCTCTATCGTATGGCGTCGTCCGCGCTGAGCGGCGCGAACGTCGCCGACGACGGACGCGTCGTCGACCGAGGGCTCGCAGACGCGACGGTCTCGGTGCTCTCGCGCTTCTTCGCGCGCGCGTACGACGAGACCGGCTCCGAGATCTGCGGCAAGGAGATCGACCCGAATCGCCTCATCGGGATCATCCTGAAGCAGCTCGTCACGCCGATCGAAAAGGCGCCGGCGAGCATCGCGGGAGAGAGCCCGCTCGAAGTCATCTTGGGCGTCGTGGCCGACGTGAACCGCGCCGACCCGAGCTCGAACGCGAAGCTCACGGGCGCCGACTACGGCAACATCTCGAACGAAGTGAGCGCCTTCTGCCTCGACAAGGCGAGCGGGCTAACCCAGGTTTACGAGGTCATTCGCGAGGCGACGAAGGCTCCGTGAGGGCTTCGGAAGTCGTGGAGCGCGATTCTAGAACGCGTTCCACGAGGGATGGACACGGCGGGCGAGAGCAGGCACGCTCCCGCCCCGTGAGCTTTCGAGGCCGCGCATTCGCGCCCAAAATCGCGTCGTTCCTGGTCGCTTCGGTGGCGGCCTTCGGCGCGGCTGCCGTCTTCGCGGGCGACGCCCACGCAAGCGGACTCTACTTCTCCGACCGCGGCGTTCGCCCCATGGGGCGCGCGGGCGCGTTCGTCGCCGGGGCCGATGATCTCGGCGCCATTTGGTACAACCCCGCGGGCGTTGCCGACGCCGGCTCCGCGGTGTTGATGGACTTCGGCTGGCTCCACTTTTCGAACGAGTACCAGCGCGAGCTTCGCATCGTCGACGCCGACAACACGGTTCGCTACGTCCATTCGCCGAACATCAAAGGGACGTCGCCGGTATTGCCGATTCCGACGATCGCGATGTCGCTCGTCTTCGGCGAGAAGAAAGAGTGGACCGTCGCGGGCGGCTTCATCGCACCCCAGGTTGCCCTCGCGAGCTATCCGGAATTCACCGACGGGCAGCCGTCGCCTGCCCGCTACACGTTGGGCTCTTTTAGCGGCTCGCTCCTCGGCATTCCGGGCGCGTGGATCGCGTACAAGCCCCACCCGAAGCTGCGACTGGGCGTGGGGCTTCAGGCGCTCGTCGGCTGGTTTCAGACGACGGTCACGTTCAGCGCGAGCCCGCAGGATCGCCTCCTCGGCGCGCCCGAGCAGCCCGAGTACGACGCCCAGAGCCAGATGCGCGTCGGCCTCATCATCGCGCCGAGCGCCAACGGCGGCGTCATCTACGAGCCCGACCCCCACGTGCGCTTCGGCCTCGCGCTGCAGGCGCCGATGATTGTCAACTCGCCGGCGACCCTCAAGGTGCGCCTGCCGACGAGCGCCGCCTTCGACACGGCAAACATCAGCGGCGACCGCGCGAACGTGCGCTTCGTGTTGCCTGCGATCTTGCGCCTCGGCGTGGAAGTGCGGCCCGTCCCCGCGCTGCGCGTCGAGGTCGCCTACGTGCGGGAGTTCTGGTCGGCCCACAAAAGCATCGAGGTCACGCCGCGCGACATCACCATGAACGGCATCGTCGGGGCGCCTCCGTCGGTCGCTCTCCCGATCATCACGATCCCGCGCGGCTTCATCGACTCGAACTCGTTCCGCCTCGGCGGCGAGTACGCTCTCAAGCTTGGCGAGTACACGCTCGATCTGCGAGCGGGCGTCAGTTACGAGACGAGCGCCGTCCCGCCTGCGTACCTGTCGCTCAGCTCCCTCGACTTCGACAAAGCGTTGGTGTCGCTCGGCGGAAGCATTCACATCGGCCAGCACTGGCGCCTCGATGGAACCTTCGCGCACCTCTTCGCGACGACGACGACCGTCACGCCCGAAGAGGCCCAGATTCCGCGCATCAACCCGCTCAAGGGGAACGCGCCGCTCGAGGCCGTCAACGGCGGCACGTACAGCGCCGCCGCGGATCTCATCGGCGTGGGGCTGAACTACACGTTCTAGGCAGACCGCATCGACGCGCTGTGGCGCGCGTCGATTTCGAGGAGGCGCTCCAGCAAGAGGACGTTCCCCGGGACGATCTCGAGGTGCGCGTGAATCAGCGCGCGCGCCTCTTCGAGGATGCCCGCGTCGATGAGCGCATCGGCACGCTCGAGGGCCGACTCGAGCTCGAAGCTGTCGGTGAAGGCGACGTAGGACTTGAACGGCGAGGGGCGCTCGTCGTCCTGCGAACGCGGCCCGCGCTCGAAGGGAATGTCGATGAACAGCTCGTCGTCGTTCACGTGCTCGAACTCGTCGTCGAAGCGCTGCGCCTCGGTGATCGGCAGCGTTCGAAGCAGCTCTTCGAAACGCGCCATGGACGACGTCGACCGCGCGATGCGCTCCATCTCGTCGCGGAGCTCGAGGCTCTTGTCACGTTGACCGAGGACCGCGAAGGCCCGCGCGGCGAGCGCCAACACGTCGAGGTTCCCCGGGGCCGCGCGCTGGCACTCCTCGAGCCCTTCGAGCGCCTGGTAACACTCCTTCGCCTGGCCACGCCCCACGTACAGCTCCGCGGCCGCAACCAGGCTCGCCGCGGCGCCGCGAGGCTCGCCCGAATGGAGCAGCACCTCGGCGAGCGCCGCGTGGTGCGACGGCTCGTTCGGCTCGAGGTCGACGATGCGCTGCCACGTCTCTTCGAGCTCGGCTTCGCGGCGTTGAAGCGCGAGGACGCCGCACGACTCGACCAGCACCTCGACGGCTTGGCGCGTTCGCTTGGCATCGAGGTACGCGCTCGCAAGCTTCGTCCAGACGCCGGCGTAGCGCGGTTGAAGCTCGGGGGCGTACCGGAGGATGATCGTGCGGACCTCTCCGAAGAGGGCGGTCGCACGCTCGACGTGACCTTCGAGCTCGTACAAATTCCCTGCGCGCTCGTAGCTCGCGACGGCGTCGGCGTAGCTCTTCATGCGGACCTGCACGTCGGCGAGCTTGTGCAGCGTGCGCACGTCGCGCGGGCGATCGGCGAGGAGCTTTTCGTACTCCGTCAGCGCGCTCGCGTACTTGCCCCGTTCGGCATACTTGCGGGCGGCGGCGTCTGACTTTTCGCGATCCATGCTCATAGCGGGGCTCCTCGGACAGTCCGGGATTGTTCTGTCGAAAACAGAAAATTGCAGCATATGTGCCTCGCCTCGGTGCGCCCTCGCGCGGCCGGTGCGTGCCACAAATGCCTGTATTTCCGCGGCGCGGGCCGCGGGAATGTGACTCAGCGGCGATCCACCGTGGGGATCGGAGTCTCCATACACCGGCTTAGCAGCGAGGCAACCGCCTCACGTCGTCCACCTGCGCTTCCTGCGAACGGGCCGTCGTCGGCCGTAAGCCGCGGCTTGATCGCCAACAGAACGTCGTGCTCGCCGAGGATGCAGGCGACGATGACGCGCTGACGCACGATCTCGCGCGCGATGCGCGGCGTGAGCGACGGGTGCGGATAGGCCTCGAGCGCGAACGTGAGATGGGCCCGTGCGTCGTCGTAGACGCCGCGGCCGGCGAAGTTTTTTCCGAGCAGATAGTCGGCAAGGGGATCGCCCGTGTGGGCGCGCCACCGTTCGAGGCGCAGGAATGCGACGGCGATGTCGGCCGGTCGATCTTTGGTGCCGAGGAGCAGCGCACGAAGCGCCGCGCGCCCCTCGGGCGTGGCAACCGCGAGCGCTTTGACCTCCAGGGTGCGCGCGGCGTCTTCGTCGGTCGTGCGGGCCGCGATGGCGAGGTAGCGCGCGGCCGATGCACGGGGCGCGTCGACGTCGTCCTCCTTCGCGTTGGCGTCGGCGTCGATGACAGCCAGATCGGCGAGGGTCTCTTCCGAGCGATCGCGCCATGTCTCGGGAACGCTGTGGCTCGTTGACAGGCCGTCCAGCTCGGCGCGGCCGCGCGAGGCGTCGTCACCCGTCGCGCGTGCGAGCGTGAGGGCGCGCCCCCAGAGAGCCGCGTAGTCGCTCGCGTCGCGCGAGAGGACGCGGTCGTAGAGCGTGATCGCGCGCGCCTTCTGCCGAGCGTCGCGGCACCCGTCGGCCTCGCGGCGAAGCGCGTCGACGACGTGGGGACAGCGCCTCGCGAAGACGCCTTTGCGTTCGAACTTCGCGCGCGCGTAGGTACGCGCTTGCTCCGAGAACGGGAGCGCGTCGAGGTATGCGTGAAAGTCGGCCTCCTGCGCCTCGAGGTTCTTGCCCGTGGCCTCCTCGAGCGACGCGCCGCCGTACCAGGCGCGCACCGCCGCCGCGCCGTGCTTCTCGAGGATGTACGCGACGAAGGCGCCGGCCACCGTGTAGCTCTTCGACGCGTGCGCCCCGAGGAACTGCAGTGAGAAAACCTGCGCGAGCGGCGGTAAAATCCCAACGTCGCGCATCGCGCGAGCCCACTGCGCGTCGGTCAGCTCGTCGTCGTCGGGCGAGGCCGCGACGGCAACCCCTTCGATGAGCCCCGGGTTGGGCACGAGGGACGCAAGGCCCCGCCCCGAAGAGACCCGAAACGGCCCGCGCCCGAACGAGCCTGCCACGACGTGGGCGAGCTCGTGGCCGAGGACCGGATGCGGATACGCCGCGAGCTGCACGTAGACTTCGGCGCGCCACGGCTTTGCGATGAGCGTGTCGGCCGCGCCCATCAAGCGGCGCTTCTCGGCGGAGTCGCGAAAGAAGAACGCCGTGATCCGCTCGGGCCCTCGCGCGCCGAGCACGCGCTCCACGCTCGCGAGCTCTTGCTCACAGTCGGCAAGGAGAAGCGCGGCTTCGTCGGGGCGCTGCGCCGAAGGGAAAATCACCGTGCATCGCGCGCCGCGCAGCTCGCCGCCAAGCTCCTTCGCGATCGTCTCCGACGTTTCCCAGTGGCCGAGCGCGGGCCCCTTGGCCGTGATGACGGCGCTCGCCGCGAGGGCGATGGCGCCGGTGAGCAAGCGCGCGCCGCGCCCGCCGTCGAGGGGCAGGCGCAAGGTGACGCGCCCCGCTGCCCGGCCGAGAGCCGACGCGATGAGAAGCACGCCGGTGATCGTCGCGAGGGAGCCGAGTCTGTACGTGAGGAGCGCCGTGCCCGCGTCGATGACCGTGTCGTAGAGAGTGCCGCTGAAGTAGCCAAAGAAGGGGTCGAACGCGAAGATCATCGGCGAGCCGTAGAAGCGAACGACGCTCACGAGGATGCCGCCCACGGGTGCGGCGAGCGCGAGGAGCACGGCGGCGAGGCGCTAGGCGGTAGCGCCTCGCGCGACCTCGCCGGCGAGAGCGCCCCAGAGGCCGGCGAGGACGGCGCCGACGCCGGCCGTGAGGACGAAGTGGACCGTGCCGCCCGCGAGATCGCACGCGCCGACGCGGACGACATGGGCAAACGCGGTGGCGAGGGCGAGGAGCGCGAAGACGACGCCGTGATGCACGCCGCGGCCGAGCGATGCCGACGGCGACCAACGCGCGAGGGCGTTGCGCGGGAGCCGCGCGATCTCGAGCGCCGTGGCCACGGCGACCGTCGATGGCAAGACGACGCCGCTGGCAACCGCGTGCTCGTACCCAGGGCCGCCAAAGAGCGGCAGAAAGCCCGCGGCGCCGATCGCCACGACGGTGAACGCCGCCGCGATCGCCGAGACGCGGGTGGGAAAAAGGGCGGAGGCCGCCCCACGGAGCGAGATCACGAGATCACGAGATCACGAGAACGAGCCTAAAGAGCAGCCGCGCGTGGGTCACGTTACGGGTGAACGCCGTCGCCGCCATCCCCGGTCGCCGAGCCCGGCGGCGGCATGCTCGCAGGCCCCGCAGACTCCGACGGCGCTTCGAGCACGAGGGGGAGCACCTCGTCGATGCGCTTCACGAGGTGGATCTTGAGCTGCGCCAAGATGTCCTTCGGCACGTCCTCGAGATCGCGCTCGTTGCGCGCGGGGACGAGGACCTCTTTGATGCCCGCGCGGTGGGCCGCGAGGAGCTTCTCCTTGATGCCGCCGACGGGGAGCACGTTGCCGCGCAGCGTGATTTCGCCGGTCATGGCGACGTCCTTGCGAACCGACGCATGAAGCAAAAGCGACGCGACCGCGGTGAACATCGTCACGCCCGCGCTGGGCCCGTCCTTCGGCGTGCCGCCCTTCGGCACGTGGAGGTGGAGGTCGATGCTCTTCAAGAAGTCGGGATCGAGACCGAGGATCGCCGACTTGCTGCGCAGGAACGAGACGGCGGTCTGGGCCGACTCCTCCATCACGCTCTTTAGGTTGCCGGTAATCGTAACCTTG